>NC_013124.1:308308-616616 GCF_000023265.1 Acidimicrobium ferrooxidans DSM 10331 | reverse complement strand
TCCTCGAGAGGCGACGATCGGGGTGATCGAGGGGCTCTCTCCGCTCGGACGCCACCTGCGAGTCAGCTACTCGCCCGAGCCGTCAAGAGTCCGATCTGGTCACAACAGTCACACCCGCACGCAGCATCGTCGCCAGGAGACATCGTCGCCAGACGCCGAGGAGGCCCGCAGCTGCGGGCCTCCTCGGGTGGGTGTGGGGGGGTTGTAATGGTCAACCTAGGCCCGTGCTCTGGGGATGGCAGGCACGGAACCTGTGGAGTGCGTAGGAGTCGGGCATCCACGCTGGCCCGCAACGCCAACGAGGCCCGCAGCTGCGGGCCTCGTTGGATGGGTGTGGGGGGTTGGTGATCTTCACCTTAGGTAATCGTGCTGGGGATGGTTGGTAGCCCAGCTGTGGAGTCGCTGGATGGCGCAGGCGCGACCCGGCCCCGCCGATCGCTCGGCCCGTAGCGCCACCAGACCACGCCGTGGATGCGTCCTCGTGCGATCCATCCGAGGCTCCGCGAATCGGTCGAGTGAGCGAGATCGTCCCCGACCACCCACACGGCACCTCGTACTCGAGCCGCAACGCGCTTGACGGCGAGGGGCCGTCCACCGCCTAAGTCGACGACGACGATCCTCCCCACCCGAGCGCGCCCGGGCCCCACGACGAGACGATCGCCAGGTTCGAGGGCCGGGCGCATGGAGAGGCCGTCGACCACGACGCGCCGAGGCCGGAGCATCCACCCGACCACGAGAACAGCCAGCATGACAAGGCCCACGAGCCCGTGCCACCCTTGCAGTCGGCACGCACACCGCCTGGGTGAGACACCCAGGCATCCAGCGATCCGCAGCCGGCCCCTCACGACCCGAGCAGCCACGCGCGCTGCTCGCGCGCTGCGCACCTACCCACGCTCGACGAGTCGCTCCAGCAGTGCGAGGTCCACGACACCCTCGTGCGGGGCGCCGTCGACAACGATCGTTGCGGGGGACGCTGGCTCTCCGAGCGAGCTGGCGAGCACGTCCGCCTCGTGCAGATCCTCGTCCTTCGCATAGAGAGATCGGGTCACCACCACCGCAAGGCCCGCACCCTTGGCGGCGAGCAAACCGTTACGGTTGTCCTCGATCGCGACGACCGTGTCGTAGCTTGACCCGAGCGCACCGAGCGCCCAGTGGTAGATCCCCGGATCGGGCTTCTTGCGCACCACCACGTCGCCGAGGGCGAGCGCGGCGAAACGATCCTGCCAGTCCGGCCCGAGCTCGGCTCGTAACAGCGCGTCGAGGCTGGGGAACGTCGTCGTCGACGCCGCCGCCACGGCGACCTTCGCGCTCGCGAGCTCGTCGAGCAGTCGACGCACTCCAGGCCGCAACGAGATGCCGCCAGCGGCGACGATCGCGGCGTAGGCGGCGTTCTTGGCCTCGTGGAGCGCATCGAGATCGACCCCGTTGGGAGCGGCGTCGGGATGCTCGGCGAGGTAGGCCTCGACCCGCTCCTTGCCGCCAGCGACCTGGAGCCACCGCCCGTACTCCTCGACGCTCCAGTGAATGTCGAGACCGAACTGCGCGAACGCCTGGTTGTAGGCGACTCGATGCCCGTCGCGTTCGGTCTCGGCGAGCGTACCGTCGACGTCGAAGATCACGGCTCGCAGACTCATGACCGGCTCCCGTGAGCGACCAGCCACTCGAACAAGCCTTGAGCCCGCTCATCGCTGTCGAGCATGCGCTCCGGATGCCACTGGACCGCGAGGAACCCCCGTCCCTCGAGCGCCTCGATGACCCCGTCCTCGGAGCGAGCGACGACGCGGGCCCCTTCGGCCGGACGCTCCACCGCTTGGTGGTGGAGCGAGTTGACGCCGTAGTGCGTTCCGACCAGGCTCGCGAGCACGCTGTCTGGCTCGACGAGCACGTCGTGGGCGACGTCGTACTCGTGCTCGGGCACGCTGTGGCGACGATAGCCCGCCTCCTCGAGGTCCTGGACCAGCGTGCCGCCGAGGGCCACGTTCAGGATCTGCACTCCCCGACACACCGCGAGCAGCGCGACACCCGCATCGAGCGCCGCGTGGACCAACGCGATCTCGAGCTCGTCACGCGCCGGCTCGACGCCGTAGAGCCGCTCGGTGCGCGCAGACTCGCCATAGCGCTCGGGCCCGACGTCGCCGCCACCGGTGAGCACGATCCCTGCGACGCTCTGGACGAGCTCCTTGGCCCGTGCCGCCACGTCGGCCGGATCGCCGACCCCGAGCGTGCTCGGCCACACGACCGCGGCCGCGCCTGCTCGCGCGAGGCCACGGAGATAGCCGTCGTGCAGACCGACGTAGCGCGGCTTTGCCTCACCGATCAGGCCGGCAGTGACTCCGATGAGCATGTCGCCTCCTCCCGAGCCTCAACCTAGCCGTACCCTAGGCTGGCGACGTGCCCATCGATCCGAACCATCCCCTGGTGCACTTCGCGCCGGAGCTCGGCGTGGCGATCCGCACCCCCGTCGTCACACTCGCATCCCCCACCATGGACGAACTCGCCCGCCTCGCCGAGCGAGCCGGTGAGGGCATCCACGCACCTGACGCCATGCCCTTCTCGACCGCGTGGACCCGGGGCAGCGCTGACGAAGTGGCGAGCCGTGTCGTTCGCCACTGGCTCCGGACCGTCGGTGCGAACGAGGCGACGCCGATCGCAACGCTGCCCTTCGTCGTTTTCCACCCGACCGAGGGGCCGATCGGCGTCCAGGACCTCGTCCTCGCCCGAGGGTGGCCGAGCCTTGCCACCGTCTCGACGGGCTCATGGCTCACCGCAGCTGCGCAGGGACGCGGCATCGGCACCTGGATGCGCCGCGCGGTGCTCACGCTCGCCTTTCGCCACCTCGGCGCCGCTCGGGCCGAGACCACCGCCCACGCCGACAACCTCGCGAGCCGTCGCGTGAGCGAGAAGGTCGGCTATCGGGAGGTCGGCACCAGCATCGCCCTCGTCGAGGGGCGCGAACGCCTCCTCGTGCACTACCGGCTCGAGCGCGGCGACGTCGAGGACGACCCCTCGATCATCGTCACCGGTCTCGGGCCCGAGGTCCTCAAGCGACTCATGGCCATACCCGCCACCTGAGGCGCCGAGGGCCCCACAGGTTGGCTCGGCTAGCCTTGGCCCCCCAGGGGAGCCCCGGGGAGGTTGCATGCCTGGGATGCACAGCCGCTCGGATCGACGCCCGCGATCAGCAGGGCGCAATCCGTTCGTCATCGCGACGATCGTCGTGGTCATCGCGGCGCTCGTCGGTGGCGCGATCGCGCTCGTTGCCCATCCACGGACGGCCCCCCACACCACGCCGACCACGCCACATCGCCGACGACATGCGCAGCCGGCCACCTTCCTCGGCCCCTGGGGCGTCGAGGCTCGCTGGGTGATCCAGGAGAACGACAAGCCCGGTACCACGGCGTGGCGGATCGGCCTCCAACCCGCCAACACCTTCATCGAGGGCTACTCCAACCGTCCCCAAGCCCGTCTCGGCCAAATGGTCGACCTGTACGTGTCGACGAACGCGCCCACGTTCACCGTCGAGGCGTTCCGGATGGGCTGGTACCACGGGACCGGCGCTCGCCTGGTGTGGCACTCTGGGGTCCTCGCCGGCCACGTCGAGCCCGCCTGTCCCGTGAGTGCGCCCCTCTACATGGTGCAGTGCTCCTGGCAACGAGCGACCCAGTTCGCGATCACCCCCGCCTTCGTGCAGGGCGACTACCTCCTCAAGCTGGTCGCCTCCAACGGAGCTGCGAGCTACGTCCCCCTCACGGTCTGGGATCCATCGTCGAAGGCCGCCTACGTGGTCATGAACGCGGTCTTCACCTGGCAGGTCTTCAACCCCTTCGGTGGCTACGACCTCTACCAGCAGGGCGCGTCGACCGCGCCGGGCTACCCCCCTCCTGATCGCTCACGCGTAGTCTCGTTCGACCGGCCCTACGGCTACGGCAACGGCGCGGCGACCTTCATCACCAACGAACTCCCCCTCATCGAGCTCATGGAGCGCCACGGCCTCGACGTGACCTACTGGACCGACATCACCCTGGCCACCCACGGAGCCCTGCTCACCAACCATCGCGTTCTCCTCTCGCTCGGCCACGACGAGGAGTGGTCGCTGCGCATGCGCGAGGCGGTGCTCCAGGCCGAGGGACGAGGGGTCAACCTGGTGTTCTTCGGGGCGAGCCCCATCCTCCGCAAGGTCCGCCTCGCCGCGAGCCCGCTCGGACCCAACCTCGAGGTCGTCAACTATCGCGACCCGCAGGAGGACCCGCTCTATGGCGTCGACAACGCCCGTGTCACCCAGAACTGGTGGGGACAAGCCCCGGCGGACGCACCGGCCTCCGAGATCGTCGGGGACTCCTACATCGGTTTCAACAACACCCAGCATTTCCCGCTCGTCGTGACGGACGCATCGTCGTGGCTGTATGCGGGCACCGGCCTCACGAACGGTGCCACGGTGCCCAACGTGCTCTTCACCGACTTCGACGGCTACATCCCTGCGCGGCCGAACCCACCGGGCGTCGAGATCCTCGCCCACTCACCGGTCGTGATCGGCTTCTCCGGGGCGCATTACTACGCCGACACGACCTACGTGACGAGCCCCACCTCGAAGGCGGGGGTCTTCGAGAGCGGCACGAACAACTGGATCCCAGCGCTCGCTCCGTGTGGGGCGGACACGAGCGGCTGTCCCGCTCCGATCCTCACCACCATGACGCGCAACATCTTGCGCCTCTTCGGTGAAGGCCCCACCGGTCTCGTCGCGCCCTCGACGGCGAACTGGCAGCGCTTCTACGCGCCAGGTTCGCTCGGAGCGGAGGGCTGACGCTCGCTCACCACCACGACGCGATCGCCAGCGGCAAGCGACTCGGAGCCGATCCCGACGGCGAGCTCGACCCGATCGCCGCGTACGCGACCGATGACGAGCCCCCCCAGTCGATCGCCCGCGTCGTCGAGGGTCATCCCCACCAGCGCATCGGTCACCGGGAGTTCGACGAGCCGCACGCGCTCGCTCGCCACGAGCTCGAGCAGCAGGTTCCCGGCGTGCGGCGTCTCGGCCCCTTTGGCCAGCGTGTGGGCGAGCAGCTCATCGACCGCGATGCTCGCTTGGACGCCGAGCCCACCGAGCGCCTCGCGGACCTTGGCCGATGCCGCCGCGACGAGCACCGGCACCGTCGGCGCGAGCTCGCGGACGAGGACCGCGACGAGCAGCGACTCGGCGTCGTCGCTGCCTGCGACGATGATGCGCGATGCTCGCTCGAGGTGGACACGCCGGAGCGATCCCTCGTCGGTCGGATCGGCCTGGATCTGCTCGGCGCGGATCCCGAGACCCGCGATCGGCTGGGAGGCGACGATGCGAACCCGCTCGCCCGCTCGAACCAGCTCTTCGGCGATACGGCCGAGGGCTCGGTGCGAACCGACGAGCGCGACGAATCCCGTATCCGACTCCGCAATGGTCACGGTGAGCAGCCTACCCAGGCGACTCGCGGTGATCTGGGCCGCGACGACGGCGAACACGCCGCCCGCGAGCGGGATCGCCGTGAGCATCACCGCGACGGCGATGATGCGCCCCGCGGTGTTGTGGGGCGTGACGTCCCCATAGCCCACCGTCGTCGCCGTCGTGATCGCCCAGTAGAGGCCGATCCCCAGCGAGACGTGCTCGGCGAGCGAGAACGCTACCGCCCCAGCGAGCACGCTCGCGACGGCCAGCGTGGCGAGCAGCCGCGCCTGAGACGCGCGGACCCGACCGAGGATCCGCAGCAAGAACGGCACGAAGGCATGGTAGCGCGACTTCCCGGAGGTCCTCGATCCGCCCCCGGCCGAGTAGCCCCTCAGAGCGGCGGGTCACCTCGCAACGCGACCATCCCGCTCGATCCCGCCAACTCCACGATCAGCGCCGACCCACGGGGCAAGCTGCGGAGCGCGGCCGGTTCGAGTCTCGCTTGCCGCGTTCGCCGAACCGTCCTCGAGCGACCCCTGGCGCCCTCGTGGACCGCGACCTCGAGCACGTCCTCGCTGCCGAGGAGCGTGCTCAGCACCGCGAGGGTCCCCGCGTCGCCGACACCGCCGAGCACCGCCACGGTACCGAACAGCGTGAGCAGTCCGCGCTCGAGGGCCGGCCAGCGCTCGCGAACCTGCGCGAGATCTTGCACCGCAGCGAGCAGCCAGATCCCCTGCGAGACCCCTTCGGACAGGATGGAGCCGAGCGACGGGATGGGTGCCACGTTGGCGAGCTCGTCGAGCACGAGCCCGAGTCGCCCTGGTTCCCCGCGACGAGCGCGCGCGTAGTACACCCGTCGTAGCTGCTCGAGGAGCGCGACGACGATCGGGGCGAGGATCCGCTGACTCGCACTCGGGGCGACCAGCACGAGGGCGGCACCGGACCCGACGAAGCGTTCGGGGTCGAAACGCTCGGGCGCGGGCGCCTCTCCGAGTCGGTACGCAGCGAGTGCGGCGTGGGCCGTCGAGAAGATGGCCGAGCGCTCGCGCTCCTCCGAGGCGAGCACGCTCGCAAGTCCGCTCAGCGCCCGACGCTCCCCCTGGAGGTCGAGTTCGCCGAGCGCCTCGGAGACGTCGCGCGCCTCCACCCAGGCGACCACGTCGTCGATGGTCCCACCCAGGGTCGCCGCTGCCCGCACGAGGGGTGCGAGCAGCGCACGGGCGCGGTCGTGCCAATGGCGCTCGGCACCGCTCGCGCGACCGAGTGCCGCCTCGACGTAGGCGTCGACACCGAGTACCGCGTCTTCGTAGCGCTTGGCCGCGTCCACGAGGCTCCACGCGACGCGCCGCAAGCCGGCCGCCTCGACGGCGTCGCCCTCGGGGTCCCAGAGCAACACGGTCCGGCCCGAGACGACGAGTGGTTCGATGACGTCGGCCTTGGTCGAGGTGACGACCACCTCACCAGGGAAGGCACGGGCGTTCGGCACGACCAACCGCGTGGTCTTGCCGGAGCGAGGCGGGCCGAGCACGAGCACGTGGCTGGTCGGGGCCGCGAACACCGGCCGCTCGTCGCGATAGCCGAGGTAGAACATCTCACACCACGAGGCCGAGCCCCACGACAGCGCGCGCCCGCTCCGGCTCGAGCCCTGCTGCGACGAGCGCGGCGACCGCGTCGCGCGAGGGCCCCGGACGACTCTCGACCGCTTCGCCATCGAATCGGGGAGCCGGCGCCGGCTCGAGATGGCCGTCGACCTCGACGAACGAGCGTCGCTCGACGTGCTGGGGAGCACTCGCGAGCTCGTCGAGGCCGAGCACCGGGGCGACGCAGGCATCGAGACCGGCGAAGCGCTCCTCCCACACGGCTCGTGGTGCAGAGCCAAAGGCATCCGCGAGCAGCGACGCGAGCTCGCCCCAGCGAGCGCGCTCGTACTGGGCGGCCGGGTCGAAGCGCTCGATGAGGCCGAGCTCGCGGAGCAGGGTGTGAAAGAACTGCGGCTCGAGCGCGCCGACGGCGATCCAGCGCCCATCGGCGCAGCGGTAGGTCCGGTAGAACGGTGCCCCGCCGTCGAGCAGGTTCGCCTCCCGCATGGGCCGCCAGGCACCCTCTCTCATCATGGCGAGCACCATGGTCTCGGTGAGGAGGACCCCGTCGACCATCGCCGCATCCACCACACGCCCCCGACCGCTGCGCTCGCGCTCGATGAGGCCGGCGAGCGCCCCGACGACGCTCAGCATGCCCCCGCTCCCGAAGTCGGCCAGCAGATTGAGCGGAGGCAGCGGCGGCGCATCCGCCGATCCCGTCGCTCCGAGGGCGCCCCCGATGGCGAGGTAGGTGATGTCGTGCCCCGCCCGCTCCGCGAGCGGCCCGCTCTGGCCGAACCCCGTCGTGCGAACGTAGATCAAGCGGTCGTTCGCAGCGCACAACTCGCCAGGACCGATGCCGAGCCGCTCGACCACCCCTGGCCGAAACCCCTCCACGAAGACGTCCGCACGGCTCGCGAGCTCACGGATGAGCGCCCTGCCCTCGGGGTCCTTGGCATCGATGCGAATGACGTGCTTGCCTCGTGCCAACGCATCGGCACCGAGTCCGGCCCCGCTCGGTGGCTCGATCCGTACCACCGTCGCGCCGAGGTCGCCGAGCACCATGCCGGCAAAGGGGACCGGGCCGATCCCCCCGAGCTCGAGGACCCGAACGCCAGCGAGCGGCCCACTCATCGAACGCTCCGACCGAAGCGAGCCAGGTGCGGCCACACAAGGTCCCACGCCGACGTCGTCCATTCGTGTCCGCGCTCGGCGATCACGACGAGCCGTGCCCGCTCGAGCTCGGCCCACGTGTCAAAGGCAGCACGAACCCCGATGAGCGGATCGGCGGCACCGTGGACGATCAGCGTCGCCGGCGCGCACTGCGCGATCGCCTCACGCCACGGGTCGCTGGCGACGACCGCGCCGAGCTGTCGAAGAGCGCCGGCACCGCCCCTCGAGTCGCCGTCACCGGCATCGAGGGCCGCGAGACCCGCGCGAAGGAGGGGTGCGAGAACCGTGGGATCGACGAGGCTCGCGAGGTCGGGCTGGCTCGCGCTCGAGACGAGACACAGACCCGCGGCGCGCTCCGGCGCGATCACCGTGACGTGCTGAGCCACCATGCCACCCAAGGAGACGCCGACGAGCAACGCGCGTGACACGCTCGCTCGCTCGAGCACCTGCACCACGTCGCGGGCCATGTCGACGAGCCGGTACGGCGCGGCGTCGCGATCACCGGCGAGCAGCTCGAACACACGCGGCAGACCGTCGGCGTCGAGCCGAGGAGACCGGCCGCTGTCACGAAGATCGATGCGCACCGTCCCGAACCCGAGACGCCCGAGCCTTGCATCGAGCTCGGCCGGGAAGTCGTCGCTCGAACCGGCCAGGCCGTGGAGCAAGACGGCGTCGCCCCGTTCGCCGTGCCCCGTGCGCTCCCACCAGAGCTCAAGCGGTGCGCTCATCGAGGTCCACCACGATCGTCACCGACGGATTGGCGAGCTCGCCCGGATCGCGAAGCAGCTCGTCGAGGCGCGCGACCTCCTGCTCGCCGAGGCAGAGGCGTCGCCGGAGCGCCTCACGACGCGCCGCGGGGTCGTCTCGGCGTCGTGTGCCCGAGTGGACCTCGACCGTAGGCTCGAGGCCCAGCGCCCACAAGGCCTCGATGACGTCGGCTGCGCTCGGCTCGCTCGGGCGCGCAACGCCCCAGAGCGCCTCGAACATGGCGGCCGAGCCGTAGTGGGGATGGTGCAAGGTGAGTTCGAGGACCATCCCGACGTGAGCGATCCGCACCAACTCGCCAAGGTAGAGGCCGAGGTCGGCGACGTTGTAGGCGACGTGGTGTGACGTGACGACGTCGACGGACTCCATGGTCGGCAACAGCTCCTCGAGCCGTCCCACCCGGGTCTCGACGAGGACGGTCGGGTGGCGCCTCGCCTCGGCGAGCAGGGCCTCGATCATGCCAGCGTGCTCGTCGAGGGCGATCACCCGCCGCGCGGACTCGACGACCGGCCAGAAGGCGGCTCCCGCCCCGGAGCCCACGTCGAGCAGGCTCCCCTCATCGGCGCGCTCGAGCAACGCACGCGTCGCCCGATGCGACGGCGAGAGCGGTGCGTCGGGATCGGGCAGGAACATCGCCGGATCGAGCCGCCACGGCGACGCGTCGCCGTGGCGCGCGATCTCGGGTGGGATGGCCCACGCAGCAAGGTTGCGGCGCCATCGCGCCTCGATCGGGTCGAGTATGGTCACGGTCCTCCTTCGACGTCCCCTTCGGACTCTCGCGCGCCGTCGCCCCAGAGCACCTGCTCCTTGGCGCGCTGGAACTCGTCGTCGCTGATCTCGCCCATGCGATGCAAGAACGCGAGCATCTGGATCTGCTCGACGAGGCTCCCCCCGGTCGATGTCGCCGTTGGAGTCGGCGTCGACTCGCTCGCTTGAGTCAGTCGCGAAATCTCCTGGCGAAGGCGCGCCGGCCCGTGGAGGTAGGTCACGACCTCTTGTCCGTTGGCGTTGCCCGAGACGATACGAACCCTGCCGAAGTCGAGCAACCTCCCGATGAGCCCCTGCTCGGTGGAGACGTCGTTCACGTGCTTCAGTGGGATCTCGCTCGTGCGGCGGGCGAAGACTCCTCGGGTGAACACGACCCGGCGATCCGTGAGCAACAGGAGTTCGGACCGCCAGCGCACTACCCCGATCACGATCCACAGGACCGAGCCCACCGCGACCGGGGCCGCGATGAGCAACGATGGTCCGAATCCGACGCCAGCCACGAGCGCCGCGACGACGAGCCCGACGAGCCCACCGCCGCTCGCCTCGATGAGTCGCCACCAGTGGGGATGGAAGACGTGCTCGAGGCGCTCGTTCGACACGAGCAACGCCGCGACGCGCCGCTGCACGCTCGGGCGTTGATCCCGCAGACCGGTCGTCGGATGACCCCTCGCCACAGCGGCCCACCCTACTCGTGACGAGGGGTCGTGTTCCTCAGGCGAGCTTGGCCGCGATGGACCCCGCCGAGCGCAGGACCGAGCCGTCGGCCCCGGCCACGTTCGGCCGATAGGTCGCTCGCTCGAGTGCCTCGCGGATGTCGGCCTCGAGCTGGGCCGCAAAGGGGATCTTCGGCTCGACGAACAGGTAGTGCGACAGGCTCCCTGGGATGGTGTTGACCTCGTTGACGTAGCACTCGCCCTCGGTGCTGGCGAGAAAATCCACCCGCATGACTCCCCGCGAATCGAGGAGTTCGCCCACGCTGAGGGCAAGGGAGCGAATGGTCTCGGCGAGCTCGGGAGCGATCGCAGCCGGCAACTCCCGTGGGGCCGTCGCCATGCCCCCGATGGGCTGGTACTTCTCTCGATAGGTGAGGATGGGCTCGCCCGGGGCGCTGCGCAGTGGACGCTCGATCGCCGACAGGGTCGGGGTCGGGAAACGCCGGAGGGCTACCTGTACATCCATGAGGTCGGGGCGATAGGGCTCGACGACCATGCCGTCGCGGAAATGCTCCGAGCGCTGCATGCGTGCCTCGAGCTGGGCCCGATCCTCGAGGACCTCGATACCGATCGACGAGCCGCCGAAGCGCGGCTTGGCGATGTAGGGTCCGTCGAAGGTCACGCGGCGCCCGTCCTCGCGCGGCAAGCACGCGATGCCGTGGTGGCGCAACAGGCTCGCGAACGCGAGTTTGTCCATCCCGAGTGCGGCGGTCCGAGCACTGGGGCCGGTGTAGCGCACGCCCGCAAGATCGAGCGCCCCCTGGAGCGCCCCGTCCTCGCCCGGACCGCCGTGACAGCAGTTCACCACCACGTCGAGCTCGAGCAGCTCGCGCTTTGGTCGCAGGCCGCCCCTCGGCTCGACGAAGCCGCCGTCGCGCCCGACGACGAGCTCGAGCGGTCTCGCCCCCGCCGGGACCCCGCCCGCGTAGGCCTCGGCCTCGAGGGAGGGCTCGACGCGGTAGAACGACCCCTCCTTCGACCAGTAGATCGCGACCGGTGACCCACCGCTCTCGGCCAGCGCGCGGAGCGCCTGCAGCCCGGTGAGGATGGAGATGTCATGCTCGGGACTTGGGCCGCCGAAGCAGACGCCGACGCGCGTCGTGGCCACGTTGCCTCCTTCTGCTCGTCAGCCGTGAGCGCTCCCGCGCTCGCTCTACGGGTAGTGGTCGGGAAGGTCGTTCTCGTACAGGACGACGTCGCCCGGCTCCAGCATCTCGCGGACCAGCGCGACCGCATGCTCCCGATCGGGAGCCCATCGTAGCTCCTGGAGCGTCGAGCCGGGTTCGTCCCGCCCCTCGTCGGCACCGGCCTCGAGGGCTCGTCGATTGGTGCGTCCGACGACGATGATGTGCGAAGCAACCTGAGCCGCGGCCTTGGCGAACTTGAAGTTCTCCAGGTACTGACGGCGCCCGAGCTCGATCATGCCCGGCGTCACTACCACGCGCCGCCCTCCACCGTCACGGCGCGCGCCGAGCGCATCGAGTGCCCGGCGCGCACCCATCGGGTTCGCGTTGTAGGTGTCGTCGAGGACCTCGACGCCCGAGGTCGGCGAGACGCCGGCGACGAGCCGGTTGGGCGCTGGCTTGATGCGTCCGAGCCGCTCGGCGATGTCCTCCGGCGCCACCCCCAGCTCGAGCGCGACGGCGACCGCGCAGGCGAGGTTGCCGGCCACGACGTCGGCGAGCGCCGCCTTGGCGATCTTCGCGCCGTGCGCGTAGACGACGACCTCGCCCTCGTCGTTGGGCTTGACCGCGACGTCCGCCTCGAGCGAGATCGCCGACACCCGAACGACCCGCCTCGCGCCCTCCTGCTCCAGCGCGTTCGCAGCCAGCGCCAAGCGCGGATAGTCCACGTTGAGCACCACCACCCGAGCCGTCTCGACGATTTCGAGCTTCGCTCGCACGATGGCCGCCTCGGATCCGAGCCGTTCGAGGTGGACCGGGCCGATGGCGGTGATGACACTGATCTCCGGCCTGACCCACGAGACGAGCTCGGCGATCTCGCCGGGTCCGAACATGCCCATCTCGGCAACGAAGACCTCGACGTCGGATGTGAGATGCTCATTGATGGCGCGAGCGAGACCCCCGCGGTTGTTGAACGACGCGGGCGTCGCGAGCGTGCGATACGTCCCCTCGACGAGGGCCGCAACGTAGCCCTTCGTCGTGGTCTTGCCGAACGATCCGGTGATACCGACGACGCGCGGGCGAACACGCCTGAGCCGAGACGTCGCCTCGTCGACGAAGCGGCCCATCAGCCTGCGCTCGAGCGGCGCGGTGATGCGCAGTGCGAGATCCACGAGGAGCGGCGAGAGCCAGCCGGCGCTCACGGCCGCACCGAGCGGCTCGCCAACCGCGATACCGACGCCGACCACGACGAGATCGACCATCACGACGACGAGCGCCAGTCGACGCAGGCGCCAGGTGAGGGCCAACGGGCTCGTGCGCCCGCGAAGACCGAGGCCGATCGGCGCCGCGATGCTCGCGGCCGCCGCGACCGCTCCTGCGATGAGGTGAGGGATCCGCGGCAGTGCCGAGCTCCACGCAGACACCGCCCCAAAGAACCCGACCACCGCAATGACGATGGACGCCGGGGACTCACGCAACCACAGTCGCACGAAGAGCCAGATGCGACCCGGGATGTAGTGCTCGCGTTGGGCGACGCGGAGCCACCGGAGCGCCCCCACCCAGGAGGCGAGCCCGATGACGATTCCGAGAGTGCCGGCGACGCTACTCACTGAGCTGCTCCTCGCAGCCGACGGGAGGCTCGATCCGCCCGAGGAGTCGATGGATCGCGCCCCACACGGCCTCCGGAGCGTCGCGCGGGACGTCGTGACCCACGCCCGCTCGGATGTCGAGGTTCGCTCCCGCGACGCGCGCCGCGACGCGCTCGGCGAGCGGAACCGGACACGCCGTATCGAGCGCACCCCACACCAACTCGACGGGAACCCGAGCACGCTCGAGCGCACCAAGGTGTTGCTCGTTCACCGTCCGAACGAGCACGTCGCGCATGACCCCGGTCGCCTGGCGGTAGTCGGTCGATCCCCAACGCCCGCGTGCCCACTCGAGCGCCGTGGCGGGCACGAGATGGGCAGCGTGCAGCGATCGCACCACGCGATAGCCGAGCGCAGGCCGACCACCCTGAGGGCGCAGCAGTGGACTCGCCACGATCACCACGCCTGCCAGGGCGTCCGCGTCGGTCGCGAGTCCGGCGAACTCGGCCGCGATCCGTCCGCCGAACGAGTGGCCCACGAGGATCATGCGTGAGGCCTGCAGGCGTCGCCGCAAGCTGGCGAGCGGCTCTCGGAGCAACTCCGCGTAGCCCCGCGCGCCCATCGGTCGAAGCGGTGGCGTCGAACGACCGAACCCAGGCAGGTCGAGTGCCACGGCCGACCATGGACCTCGGCCGAGGTACGGCGCGAAGTCCGCCAACGACCGACCCCATCCGTGGAGATACACAAGGAGGGGATCGTCGCCGCGCCGATAGCGCGCCGCGATCTCAATGCCGTCGATGTCTTCGATCAGTGAATAGACGATCTCCGACGACTCGGGTGGAACCGCGTGCGGCTCGCTCACTCGGCCCCGCGCTCCCCCTCGATCCACGCCGACGGCTCTGGCTCACCGTCGTCATCGACGTGGCCAGCGAACAGCTCCTCCTCGAGGAGATAGGCCCGGCACCACGATGCGTGGCCGTGAACCGCATCGCCTCCGCACTCGTCACAACGAACCAGCGGCGCCGCAAGCCCACGCTTGGCCTTGCGGGCCTCCTCGTACCGGCGATGACGCCCCTTCTTCACGAGCCACTCCCGCTCTCTCCTCGCGCGGCCCTTCGGCCGCTGGCACCGTGCTCGCCCGCGAGCCGTGCAGTGGCCCTGCCTCGGCAGGCGCCCACGCCAGTCTACTCTGCAGGCCACGAGGGCCGCTGCCTTCCGATTCGCAGCGCCCCTCGTAGACTGGTCTAACGCGCCACCACGGCCCGGCATGCCCGCAGGTTCGCTGCCGTGGTCCAGAGCCGTGTCGACACCGACCACGAGGAGGTCTCATGCCGAGCGACGAGGCCGCGAGCTTCGATCCGACCGCGATCGTCGAACGCTTTCGCCAACGCGCCGAAGCCGTACGACAGCGGCCGCTCCCACCCGTCGAGGGCCCGGAGCGCCGTCGCTTCCGCGAGCAGGCCGAACTCGACTACTTCGACTTCTCGCTACTTGCCGACGCCACGGCCAAGCTTGAGGACGGCATCTTGACCTTCACGATCGACCTGCGACCGCCCGCCGAGGGTTGATCCCGACGCGACACCTGCCCAGACCGTATACTTGAACCAAGGACGTCTCTGTCGCTCGATCGCGCCGCTGGGACGTTCGTGCCTGGGAGGTCGTGTGCTCTACAGCGAGGAGAACTCGCTCTTCGAACACCTCTTCGATCACGCGTCGTTCGACCGTCTCGACGAGGAACGAGCGCGCGAGTCGCCCCGAGCGATCGCGGTCGCGAGGGGAGTTGCGCTCGGCGGCGTTGCATTGCTCGTCCTGAGCGCGCTCGAGGTCCTCACAGCGCTCGACCTGCGCATCGCGCTCTTCTGGCACATCGTCATCGGGGTCGTCCTGATCCCGATGCTCGTACTGAAGCTCGGGCTCGCGACGTGGCGCTTCGCCTCCTTCTACCGCTCGAGCTCGCCGGCGCACGTACGCAGTGCACCGTGGCTCCCGCTCCGGTTGCTCGCTCCCCTGCTCGTCGTGGTCACCGTGCTCGTCGTCCTCTCAGGTGCCGAGCTCACGTTCGCCGGGCCGACGTCGTTCTCCGACACCTTCCTCGCGCCTGCGCACTTCCTGCTCGCCGGGATCTGGCTGGTGCTCCTCTTCATCCATACCTTTGCCTACTCCAAGCGCTCGTTGCACAGCTCGGGCCACGACCTCCGCGGCGCGCTGGCCCGCCGCAGCGGGTCGCTCCTACGGACCGGTCTCGTCGTCGTTGCTCTCGCCGCTGGCGTCGCGCTCGCCTACACCGCACTCGGTCAGGCTCGGGCTTGGCAGCACGCGATGGACACGGGAACTCGCCTCGCCGCGATCGCCGACCGACAACCGGTCCCTGGATACTCACCGAGGTCGCTGGCCGATGGTCGTCGGCGCCAGGCGACCCACCTGCGTATCGCTCGCTACGTAGAGCACCACTCCTAGACACCGCCCCTGCCGAAGACTCGCCGCCACTCGATCAGCGCCCGATCGTCATCGACCGCTACGCTCCCGTCCACCGCAGCCCAGGTTCGAGACGTGCCCGCCTCCCACACGACGAGCTCCCGTCGGACCTCCCCTGGTCACTCGGTCGCCGGCACCAGCCTGGTCGAGACGGGACGCGCGCCCTGGACGAGCCACGCACCGACGAGGATGGCGAGTGCGCCGATCGGTTGGTACCAGCGAAGCGGTTCTCCGAGCACGACCACGCCGGCGACCGTCGACACGACGGTCATCGTGAGGGTCGTGAGCGAGGCGCCGACGACCCCAGATCGATGAATCAGCGCGAAGTTGACGATGTAGGCGATGCCGGTACCAGCGACACCCAAGGTCGCCACGGCGGCGAGCGCGAGCGGATGCACGGTCCCGATGCCCTGCCGCATGACGAGAACCACGACGCCGGTCTCGAGCGCGGCCATGGCGAGCTGGCCTCCAGCGAGGCCGGTGCGATTGGCGCCGGTCAGTCCCAGTGTCATGCGGACGTAGACGAAGCCGACCGCATAGAGCGCAGCCGCAGCAAGACAGGCGAGCACCCCGACACCTGACGCGCCGCTGATCGCCCCGGTCCCGATCCCGACGACCGCACCGACGCCGACGATCCCGACGGCAAGACCCGCGATACGCCCGACCGACACGCGCTCGAGTTTGAGCGCGACGGCGAGCGGGAACGTGAACATCGGCGTCGTCGCGTTGATGAATCCTGCGAGCACCGCGCTCACGTGCTGTTCGCCGTAGCCAAAGAGGATGAACGGCAAGGTGTTCGAGACGAGCGCCGCGACCGCGAGCTTGGCCCAGAGCCGCCATCCTCGAGGAAGCGCCCACCCACGAAGGCGCGCCGTTGCGAGGACGACCGAGGCGCCGAGTGTCGTTCGCACGAACGCGATCAGGTCCGGCGAGAACGTGGCAAGACCGACCTTGATGAACAGGAACGAGCAGCCCCAGATCACTGACAACACCCCGAGGGCGGCGAGGCTGCGGCGCTCCATCGCCCCGCGAGCCTAGGAGGCTCCAGGACAAGCACCTCACCCACGCGACTGGACTGGCTGGCCCATGGCAGGAGTCCTCCGTTCTGCGAGGATCTCGGCCAGAGGGGCTTGCGGAGCGAGCCTTGCAGCGCAGGGAGCTCCCTCCACGAGACGCACTCCTCGGGCGGGAGGCTGACTGCATCGCCGTAGATCTAGCTTCCGACTGCCCAGAGCCGACCGGCGGCATCAGGACCTCGTCGCCACAGTTCCGCACGAGCAAGCCGAGCGCGGCACGTCCGTGCGCTGTGCGCCATCTGGCCATCCGTGAGCTCGATGCGCTGTGGGCTCTCGGTCTTCGCGCAGCCCAGGCGCGCACGACGAGCACACTCGCCAAGGTGGTCACCAGCGCCCGGACGACAGCGACCAGTCCGGCTGTGCTCCGGGACAACCTTGTGGGACATGGGCACGACGCACCCCGACATCGAGCGGCGGATTCGTCGGTCGCACGCTCGTAGCTCCGGTCCTCGGTCGAGGTGCACGAACAACCCCACGCAGGGAAGGGCCAAGCGCTGCGTCCCGGGAGGGCGCCTCGGGTGGCCGGGCCATGACGACGGCATGCTCCAAGGCCACGATCTGCGAGCTCTCGCCGCTCGTCGCCAACGGGAAGGTCACATCGACCGCTTCACCCGCACCACGCGACAGGACTGCCTACGACGGGCCCTTCCCGCCCCCAGACTCGCAGATATCGCCACAGCGGAGCGCGTCGCACACCAGCGACACCCCGGCGCGCGCCCTCGGCGTGCTCCGCCAGGGGCCGATCACCCGTGCTCAACCATCCCACCGATCGGCCCGAAGCTGCGCCGATGCCACGGTGTCACTCCGTGCTCTGAGAGCGCACGCCGATGCTCGGCGGTGCCATAGCCCTTGTGACGGGCGAATCCGTAGCCAGCAGCGAGCTCGTCCAGCGCCACCATGAACGCGTCACGCCGCACCTTCGCGACGATCGAGGCTGCGGCGATGAGCGGGTGGCGGCGATCCCCTCCGACGATACAGTGCACACGACCGGCCTCGACGTAGGGAACACGCCCATCCAGCAGGACCTCGAGCTCGCTCGCTGCACCGAGCGCACGGTGCGCAGCAAGACGCAAGGCCCCCGTGAGTCCGAGCTTGTCGATCTCGCGAGCACTCGCCGAACCCACCGTGAGCTCGAGACCCGCCGCCTCGAGCGCGCCGAGTGCCGCCTCGCGCGCCGCAGGCGAGAGGGCCTTCGAATCGCGCACCCCCCCGCGCGGATGCGCGAGGATGGCGGCGGCGGCTGCCACCGATCCACGCGCGGCACCGACGACCACGGGACCGGCCCAGGCACCGCGACCCACCTCGTCGATCCCGACGAGCCGATCACCCGATGGCTGGTGGAGCATGCGCCGAGCGAGCCTACACTCGGCCACCAGTGCAGCCATCGGTCGTCGTCGTCATCCAGCGCTCCCTCGAGCGGGCGAAGTCCCGCCTCGCCGACACACTCAGCCGCGACGAGCGCAGAGCCTTCGTTCGCGCGTGCGTCACGCACATCGCGAGCGCCTCGCAGCCGGCCTCCGTCCTCGTCCTCGCCGAAGACCCGAGCGTCGAGGAGCTGGCCGCAGACCTCGGGCTCGCGATCGAGCACCAACGTGGTCGCGAGCTGAACGCTGCCATCGGCGAGACCGTGGCGGGCCTCGACGGTCGCGTCCTCGTGGTCCCGGCCGACCTCCCGTTCTTCGCACTCCCCACCGACCTCGGCGACGTCGGTGCCGTCGCACCCGACCATCATCTCACCGGGACCGTGGCGCTGTGGCTCCCCGAGCCAGCGGCCGCGTTCCCCTTCGCCTTTGGCCCCGATTCCCTCCGCCGACACATGAGCGCGCTACGGGAGCGCTACGGACGCGTGCAGCTCCTCGGCACGCGCTTCCTGCTCGACATCGACACGGACGACGACCTCGACCTCGCCCGGACCCTCACCGCGCTCGACCCAGCCCTCCACTGGCCGGACGCACCGTGCCCGCCGATCGACCGCGCGAAGGCACCATCGCCATGACGACGAACGAGCAACCGACCCCGGCTCGCCAAGCCGCCGGCGTCACCGCAGCCCTCCAAGGCGCGCACCTGCGCCACGAGGCCCCCCTTGCCACCCCGGCTCGTGCGCTCGCCATCGGCGCCCACCCCGACGACGTCGAACTCGGGGCGGGCGCGACCCTGGCGCGCTGGGCCGACGACGGCTGTGCGATCACCATCCTCGTTGCAAGCGACGGACGCCACGGCACCTGGGACACGACGATCGACGGCGCCGAGCTCGCAGCGACCCGGGCCCGCGAAGCGGCACGTGCAGCAGCGCTCCTCGGCGCAGACCTCCGCCTCCTCGGTCACCCCGACGGGCGCCTTCGCGACGTCGCGCTCCTCGCGTGGCAGATCGCCGCCGCCATCCGCGCTTGCCGCCCTGACGTGGTGCTCGTCCACGATCCCGACCACCCGGGCCGCCTCCATCCGGACCATCGCGCGGTCGCAACCGCGACCTTCCAGGCGCTCGCCGACGCCCGCGAACCCACGTGGCAGCCGGGGTTCCACGCGGCCCACCGACCGCGCTACCTGGCCCTGTACGAGTCGCCAGCGCCGGATCACGCCGAACCCACGACCGACGAGGCCATCGCACGCAAGGCCGAGCTCCTCGCGTGCCACGAGAGCCAGTACCGCACCACCTACGGCGTCACGGCGGCGGACGACCCCACGGCGACGCTCGTCGCGCGCCTACGGACCGCGGCGTCCCGCGCGGCCGAGCGGCTCGATGCCGCTATACCGCTCGTCGAGGACTTCCGACTCCTCGACGATCTCTAGTTCACCTGCCGCTCGAACCCCTCCCAGTAGGGCTGGCGCAGCTTGTACTTCTGCAGCTTGCCCGTCGCCGTTCGCGGGAGCTCGCTGCGGAACTCCACGCTGGTCGGGCACTTGTAGTGCGCGAGCCGCTCTCGACAGAACTCCCGAAGCTCCTCGGCACTGACCGTCTGGCCGTCCTTCACGACCACGAGCGCCTTCACGGTCTCGCCCCACTTGGCGTCCGGTACCCCGATGACCGCAACCTCGGCGACCGCCGGATGCTGGAAGAGCACGTCTTCGACCTCGATCGACGAGACGTTCTCGCCGCCCGAGATGATGACGTCCTTCTTGCGATCCATGATCGTCAGGTAACCACCGGCCTTGACGCCACCGTCACCGGTGTGGAACCAGCCACCCTCGAGTGCGGCGGCCGTCTCCTCAGGTTGGCGCCAGTAGCCCTTGAAGACGACGTTGGAACGCGCGAGGACCTCGCCGTCGGCGTCAGTACGCAGCTCGACGCCGATCGCAGGGGTCCCGGCCTTGGCGAGCCGCTTGGCGACCTCCGCCATCGGGAGATCGTCCCACTCCTTCGGACGTCGATTCACCGTGAGCACGGGGGAGGTCTCCGTGAGGCCGTAGATCTGGTTGAACTGCCAGCCGAGCTCCGTCTCGACCCGCTCGACCGTGCGCGAGGGCGGCGGCGCACCCGCGACCACGATGCGGACCTGGTCCCGTCCGGGGACCGACTCACCACGGTCACGTCGCACGGCAGCGGCATCGAGGACCGCGGCCCAGACCGCCGGTGCGCCACACGCGAGCGTCACACCGTGCTCCGAGACCCGCTGGAGGATCTCCTCGCCGACGATCTTGCGCACGACGACGTGCGTCGCGCCCATGCCGGTGGCGGCGTACGGCATGCCCCACCCGTTCGCGTGGAACATGGGCAGGGTATGCATGAGCACGTCGCGATCGTTGACGCCGAGGTGCCAACCGAACACCGTCGCGTTCACCCAGCAGTTGCGGTGCGTGAGCTCCACGCCCTTCGGACGCGACGTGGTGCCCGAGGTGTAGTTGATCGACGCCGTCGCGTCCTCGTCCGGCTCCCACGCAGGCCCCGGCTCATCCGCCGCCGCTGCCGCGAAGAGCGCAGCGTCGTCGACCCCGTCGAGCACGATGGTCTCGACACCGCCGACGCCAGCGAACGTCTCGGCGAACTCCGGGTCGACGAGCAGGAGCGAGGTGCCGGAGTGCTCGACGATGTAGGCGACCTCGTCCCGACTGAGCCGGTAGTTGATGGGGACGAGGACACGGCCGTAGCCCGACACGCCCCAGTAGGCGATGAGGAACTTCGCCGCATTGGGCGAGACGATCCCGACACGATCACCGACCCCGATCCCCCGGGCCGCGAGCGCGCTCGCAAGACCCCGCACGCGCGCGTCGAACTCGCGGTAGGTGAGCGTCCCGAGCGATCCGACCACGCCCGGCTCGTCGATGACCGCGACGCGCTCGGGGAACACCTCGACAGCGCGACGCAAGAAGTCGCGGATGGTCAACGGAACCCGCACGGTCCCCCCTCTCTCACGGGTCCTCGAGAGACCCCGATCCCCCCTCGAGCGCCCGACGTGCCTCCCACGAACTCATGAAGCGCGGCGCTCGCCGCTCGCCAAAGGCGCGGCGGCCCTCAGCATAGTCCTGGGCAGCGAACACGATCCGAGCAAGCTCCCCGTGCACACGCTGATCGGCGAGCACCCGCTTGGTCGCTTGCTGCGTCATCGACGACAGGGTTGCCATCTGGACGACGAGCTCGTACCCACTCGCGCGATCGTCGACCACCCGCTCGGCAAGCCCGATCGTGACCGCCTCCACGGCGCCGATGCGCTCGGCCCCGAGCAGCAACCAGCGAGCGCGTCGATCGCCGACGCGACGCACGAGCCGACCCAGCGCCCCCTCGGGATACAGCGTGCCCAACGACGCCGCCGGGACGCCGAACCGAGCGCTCGCGGCAGCGAGCACGACGTCGGCAGCGAGGGCGATCGACACCCCTCCACCCAGGCAGGCCCCCTCGACCAGCGCGACGGTGGGCACCGAGATCGCCTCGATGGCGGCCGCGGCGGCCTCCGTCGCCGCATCGTAGGTCAGCGTGGCCTCCCCGACTCGCGCATCACCGAACTCGCTGACGTCGGCTCCGGCACAGAAGTGACCCCCGGCACCCTCGATCACGACGACCCGGACGGCGGGGTCGGCCGCGACCTCGCGCGCCACCTCTGCGAGCCGGCGCCACAGCGTCAGGTTGAGGGCGTTACGGCGCTCCGGCCGATCCAGCACGATGCTCGCGACGCCGGTGGGTGCGTCGATCGAGGCGTGAACCCAACCCACAGTGCCCCGCTCAGGCGTCGTCGTGCTCGAGCGTCCCACGCACCTCAGCCTCGAGGCCGACCCGATCGACCTCGTCACGCGGCGGCGGCACCTCGAGGTGACCCGAACGAGCGAGCCTGGATGGCCACCAGGCCAGTCGACCGATCAGCACCACGGAGCTCGGCACGAGGAGCGTGCGGACGAGGAACGTGTCCATGAGCACGCCGAGCGCCAGCCCGAAGCCGATCTCCTCGATCTCGGCCTGCCCGAGCGACGCAAAGGCGAGGACCGCGAAGGTTCCCGCGAGGACGACGCCGGCCGACGTGACGGTGGTCCCGGTCGCGCCGATGGCGCGCACGACCGCCTCGCGCATCGACAGATCGTGCGCCTCCTCACGGATCCTCGTCATGACGAGGATGTTGTAGTCCTCCCCTAGCGCGAGCAAGAACAAGAACAGCATGAACGGCAGGACGAAGATGAGTCCACTCTGATGATCGAACTTCATGAAGACGATCACAGCGAGGCCGAGGGCTGCGAAGTAGGACAGCGCCACCGAGACCACGAGGAACAGCGGCGCCACGACCGAGCGCAGCACGAGGGCGAGCAGCAGCGCGATGATGACGATGACGATCGGCACGATGTGCGTGAGGTCGTGGTTCGACGCGCTCGAGACGTCGTAGGACGCCGGCGCCTCGCCAGCGACCCCGCTCGTCGTTGCACCGACGCGATGGGCGAGCTGGGTGGTGAAGGTGCGAATCGCGGGAACCGCGTTGATCGCGGGCGTCGACCCGGGTGCGCCAGCCGTGAGGCTCGCCTCGACGACGACGGTGCGCCCAGTCGGTCCGATCAGGTTCTTCAGCGACCGATACTGCGAGTACACGACGGGCGAGATGCCGCCGATCGGCGTCGGTGGGAGCTTGGCGGGATCGCCGAGGCGGGCGTGCAGTGCACTGAGCTCCGTCACCGAGATCGGGAAGCCAGCCGGAGCGAGCGGCGAGGTCACCTGCGTGAAGAGGGGCGAGCGGCTCACGGCGCTCTGGAGGGTCTCGAGCGTCGAGAGGTGGTCCCAGATGGGCGTGCGGAAGCGGAACACGAGCTCCGTGGGGTTGTAGCTGGCGTGCGGGAAGTAGCGGCTCAAGGCGGCGTTGCCCGCCGCGGCACTCGTTCCCGCCGGCGCGGTGGTGGTGGTCGCGAATCCTGACGGGGCATTCTGAGGCGCAAAAGCCGCGAGGGCTCCGAAGAACACGACGCCCACGATGAGGGTGAGGGCCGGGCGCTGGACCACGCGCTGGGCGACGCGCCCCCACCAGCCCACGCGGACCCCCCGACCATGCGGCCGGCTCGGCCAGAACGCAGCGCGCCCGAAGATGGCGAGCAGTGCTGGCTGCAGCGTGAGGCCGGCGAGGAGCATGATGAACACGGCGATCGCGAGCGGCCACCCGAGCCCCTTGTAGAAGCCGAACGTCGCCGTGATCAACGACAGCACCGCCGCGATCACCGTGAACGCTGAGAAGCTCACCGACTCACCGACGCGCGCGATCGCCCGCTGCACCGCCTCGGCACCCGAGAAGCCGCGCTGGAGCTCCTCGCGAGTACGGAACACGAGGAACAGCCCGTAGTCGGTCCCGGCTCCGAGGATCAAGACGATCATGAGGAGCTGGGTGATGTTGGACACCTGGTAGTGGAGCACGCTCGTCAAGCGAGCGACGATCGGGCCGGCCAACACCGAGACGAGGAACGCCGGGATGAGGGTGATGAACGGCGCGAGGACCGACCGAAAGACGAGGAACAGCAGCACGAGGATGAAGAGCACCGAGAACAGCTGGGTGTTGGACGCGTTCGTGTTGTTCTGGCCCGCCTGGGCTACCGCCGTGGCGACCGCACCGGCCGGGTGCACCGCAAGGCCAGCCGGAGGATGACTCGAGGCGATGACGCCGTCGATGGCGTCCACCAACGCCTTCGTGCCCGTGTCGGAGAACTGCGATCGACTCGAGAGCACCTCGATCTGCTCCGCCTGTCGGGTGGGCGAGATCGCGCCCACCGCCACGGTCAGCACCCTCGGCACGTGTCGCACCTCATGGACGAGACGCGCCACGTACGTCGCATCGGTGCTCGTGAGCGGCGCGGTCGGCCGATCGACGACGATGACGACGAGCGACTCGTTGACGTTCTGGATGCGATTGGCGAGCGCCGCAGCACGCAGCGAGGGCGACTGGGCTGGGAGGAAGTTCTGGAAGTTGTTCTGCACCACCGAACCGAGCGATGGCAACAACGACACCGACGCGACGAGGGCGGCGATCCACGCGACCACGATGAACCACCGGAGCTTGACCACCCAGTGGCCCAAGGCATCAAAGAAGCGACTCACGCTGTCCTCCCCAGCTCATGGCCGAACGGCTCGAAGCTCTGCGCGAGTGACCCAACCGCGCGCGCCATCCACATGTTCCGACATGGCATCGTCGAGTGCACCCTAGCCACCCGCCGCGCGTACCCGTCGAGCCCTACTTTGTTTCGTTTCAGTAACCATTCACTCGTCGACCTGGGGCGATCGCGCCGACAGGGGCGTGCGAGCCTCGCGGATCGAAACCCGTAGTGCCTTGGCGAGCTCGTCGAGGAGTTCGACGAGCTGCTCCGCGTGGCCAGGCTCGAGTTGGGCGAGCGCATGCTCGAGCGCAGCAGCGCGTGTGGCAAGGAACGCCGCCACGAACGCCTCGGCGCCCGGCAGGGCCCGCACGAGCGTGCGACGATGATCGACCGGATCCTCGGTACGCACGACGAGACCAGCGGCTTCGAGTTGGCTGGCCGCGACCGACGCCGAGGCGAGATTGGCGCCTGCGATCTCGGCGAGACTGCTCACGCTGAGGGGACCGCGCACCAGCACCTCCACCAAGAGGTGGACGTGGCGCGGGGTGAGCCCCGCTGCCTGCTCCCCGCAGTCGCCGAGGGCGGCTCGCCCGCCGAGCACGCTCTTGATCGGCAGGAGGCTCGCGATCAGTCGGAGCGCCAGGTCTCTCGACGCAGACGACGATGCGTCGCCCCGTTGCTCGAGCGAGCTCGTGCCCCTGGCCACGCTACCTCCCGCCTCACGACGACATCGGCCGAGGATGAGCCTACCGGCCTTCGGGAACCGGCCGCCGAGGACCGTCGGCGAGCACGCGCTGGACCCGAACGGCGACCAGCACGCGCGAGCCCTCGGGTGCTGGCCGTGGCGGCCGGCCGAACGCCTCGGCGAAGGCGCGCTCGGCCCGCGTCACCGCGCCTGGATCGGCGTCGACGCGCGCCAACCCGACCAGAGTGACGTAGCTCGTCCCTTCGACGAGACAGAGCGCGCAGCGCCCGTCGCGTCGGAGGTTCGCGACCTTGCGCGACGTCGTGCGCGCGAGGACGGCGACCTCGAGAGGATCGCCGCCGATCACGAAGGCGTTGACGAGGACCGCATGCACCCCGAACGCCTCGTCGCGCGTCGAGAGGACCACGCGCGCGCCGTGCGCCAGCGCCGCTCGAGCGTCGGGGCGACGAGCAGGCTCAGTCGTCACGGTCGGCCTCGAGCCGTCGCCGCGCCGCGGCGAGCACGGCGCGCGCCTCGTCGAAGAGCGTCGCGGGTCCAGCGACCGGCGTGGCGCCGAGTGCGACCACGACCCGGGCGGCCCATCCGATCGAGTGCGCTCGCACGAGCACGCCGCCCTGAACCGCCTCGGCAGCGGACCCGAGGAGGTACTCCGCGAGCGGTTCGAGGGCTCGTGGCACGTCGACGACGAACGAGACGGTCGTCGTCGCAGGCGATCGATCCGACTCCTCGATGTCACAACCCGCCTCGACCACGAGCTCGCTCATGCGATCGAGGCGGAACGTGCGGATCCTCCCGTCGCTCGTCACCGCGTCGAGGTACCAGACGCCATCGAGCGCGTGGACCTCACGAGGGCGCACACGGCGCTCGCCACTCGGCGCACCGATCGGGGCATAGCGAAAGCGCAGGCACGCGCCGAGCACGATCGCCTCGTGCACGGTCACGAGCGACGCACGCTCGCCAGGCTCGGTGACGAGCCGCGGCACGACACCGAGACCCTCGGCGATGCGCGCACGCAGCCGATCGAGCACCGGCGGCAAGGTGCCGCCGAGTGCCTCACGAAGCGCCTCGAGGGTCGCCCCCACGCTCACGGCCTCCTCGATCGCGAGCGAACCCCGTGGCGGCGTTCGCTCGAGCCGCGCCTCGACCTCGCCGTCGGGGTCGTCGACGAGGACCTCGAGCAAGACGTCCGGCGAGTACGGCGGCAACCCGCACAGCGAGGCCGTCTCGAGCAGTTCGGCGGCGAGCTCTCGCGTCGTGCCCGCCACCGCCGCCAACTCCGACAGCGGTGCTCGACCCCGCTCGCCGAGCACCCTGAGCATGGTCTGGAGCATGGCGTAGCGAGTCGCGAGGTTCGTGCGCTCGACGCCGGCCCGAGGCACCTTCGCGGTCGGCGTCGCGGCGAGCGCCCGCTCGGCCGTCGCGAGGCGATCCGCCAAGCGCTCGCGCGCCAGTTGGGGCCCGACCAACGCGAGGTCGTGCAGGAGCACGTCGGCCAGGACCACGTCGAGATTGGCCGCACGAAGGGAACCCGTCTCCGGGTCGGCACCCACGGCCGCGAGCCTCTCCGGCGGACCTTGGACGGTGACCTGGACCGGGCGGTCGATGACGAGCTCGCGAGGGTGCCGAGGCAGCACCTCGTCGATCGGGACCGGCGCGATCTCGTGGTGGGCCTCCAGCACCACGATCGGCTCGTCGATGCGATCGACGCGAAAGGTCTTGATCACCCCGTCGTCGTCGGCGGCGACGAGGTAGGCGTGCCCCCATCTCGCGCCGATGCCGACCGGGGCGAGGCGACGACGCTCACCGCGATAGCCGATCTCGATGACGGCGCGCTCGGCGATCGCGGTCACGATGGCCGGGGGCGCATCGAGCAGCGAGGACCGTCGCCCACGCGCGGGCACCGCCCCCACCGCGAGCCCGATGCGGGCGAGGCCGGGCTCGACGCCGGCGACCCACACCGCACCCAGGGCCGCCTCGAGCGCCGCCACCTCGGCGTCGTCGAGTTCGAGCTGCCAGGTCGTGGGCCGGAGCCGATAGCCCACACGACTGCGTCCGGGCAACGTGACGGTCTCGATCTCGATGCCGAGACTGCGCGCCGTTTCCTTGACGCGTTCGAACGCGCGCGCGCTCGCAGCGTCACTAGCCGGGAACCCCGGCACGGTGCGGACGATCTCGTCGCGCTCGAGCGGCGTGGGGTGCTCCGCGAGAAGCGTGACGACGTTCACGAGGCGCTCGAGTGCGACGTCGACCACGGCGACTCACAGGGGCGAGTTGGCGTGCTTGGCGGGCCGCAGGTGCTCCTGCTTGGTCACGAGGAGCTCGACTGCGCGAGCGATGCGCGAACGAGTCTCGGACGGCTCGATCACCTCATCGACGTAGCCTCGCTCGGCCGCGATCCACGGGGTCAGGTAGACCTCCTCGTACTCGGCCTTGGCCGCGGCGCGCGCTTCCTCGTCGGCACGACGGTGCAAGATCTCCACGGCACCTTGGGCCCCCATGACCGCGATCTCCGCCGACGGCCACGCGAGGGTGACGTCGTTGCCCATCCCCTTGGAGTCCATCACGATGTAGGCACCGCCGTAGGCCTTGCGCACGATGAGACACACCCGCGGTGTCTGGCACGCCGCGTACGAGAACGCCAGTTCTGCACCGTGGCGAATCATCCCCCGCCACTCGACGTCCTTGCCCGGGAGAAAGCCCGGCGTGTCGACGATCGTGATGACGGGCAGGTTGAAGCTGTCACAGAGACGAACGAAACGGGCGCCCTTCTGGGCCGCCTGGATGTCGAGCGTCCCGGCCATGATCATGGGCTGGTTCGCGACGATCCCCACCGCGCGGCCCTCGATGCGGCCGAACCCGACGACGAGCTGATTCGCCCACGCCTGTCTCAGCTCGTGGAACGAACCCTCGTCGACGATGCCCCGCACCACGTCGCGGACGTCGTAGGCCGCCGTCGGCGTGTCCGGAATCAGCCGATCGAGGTCGATCGGATCGGGATCGATGGGGTGGATGCGTCGGGCTACCTCATCGGTGGAGTCCGGGAGGTAGTCGAGCACACTCCAGATCGCCTCTTCGACCCCCCGACGATCGTCGGCAGCCTCGAAGGCGACCCCAGACCGGGCGAGGAGCACCTGCGAGCCACCGAGCGTCTGGTTCGACACGTCGAGGCCGGTGACCTCGCGGACGGCTTGGGGTCCCGACAAGAACGCGAAGGCATCGGGGGCGACGACCACCCAGTCGGCGACCCCGAGCAGCAGGGCCGGTCCCGAGACGGCGGGCCCCACGAGACCGGCGAGGATCGGGATGCGCCCGGAGCAGCGTGCCAACGCGCTCGCCGCGATCCCCCATCCGTGCAGCGCCGAGACCCCGTCGGTGATCTTCGCTCCCGAGGTCGACAGCTCGAGCACGAGGGGGATCCCGAGCCGGTTCGCGAGGTCGGCCGCGCGCGCGATCCGATGGCCGTCGCGCTCAGAGAGCGCCCCACGGCGCGTGGTGGGACGCGAGGCGACCCACATCACGCGACGGCCATCGCGGTAGCGCATCCGGGCACTGACCGAGCCCGAACTCGCCGCCTCGATGGGAACCTCGACCTCACGCATCATCGATCCTCACTCCCCGCTCCTCGCAGCGCACGGGCCGCTGCCTCCGCCGCGCGCCGCCCGGATCCGAGTGCGCCGTCGAGACTCGGAGATGCGGTCCAGTCGCCCGCGAGCGTGACGCCCCGGGCGATGCGAACCGCAGGCGCACGTCGAAGCGCTGGGAGCGCCTGAGCCACCACGTCGATCGCGAGCAGCTCGGCCGATCCGAGCGCGGGCACCAACGTGGCCGCCGCCCTCTGCACGTCCGCCGGATCGAGCGTCGGGTCGAAGCTCACCGTCACGAGCGTGTCGTCCCGATCCATCGGCGCTCGCAGCGGGTCCGCGGCCCCCACCTCACAGACGGTCCAGATCGGCTCGTCCATGGGACCGAGCCCGACGACCGGGAGCTCGAGCACGGGTCCCGCGACCCGCAGGTGCGCATAGCCCTGGGCTCGCCAACGAAGGCCATCGGTGAGCCTGGGGGCCCCGAGGAGCCGAGCGCTGGCCTCGGGACCGGCGGCCACGATGACCTCGCCTGCCCCGAGACGCTCCCCGCTCTCCAGCACGACGCCACCGGACTCGACGGCGGCGACCGGCGACGCGGTCCTGATCCGACCCTCGAGGTCCCGAGCGAGGATGTCCGCGAGGGTGGCGATGCCCCCCTGTGGCAGGCCGACACGGCCACGCCAGAACCCACGCACCACCTCGCCTGCACGCCACAGGGGCACGTCGAGCTCGGGTGCGAGCAGGACCCCACGAGCGAAGGGCCCGGCGAGCCGACGACCGAGCGGCTCGGGCAGCGCCCCGACGAGATCCGCGACCGACGGATCGGCACGCGTGACGAGCTCGACGAGCCGGCGAGCGCGCGGGATCCCACGCAGATGCCAGAGCTCGCGGGCGGTAGTCGCGACGGTCGCGGGGACGCGGCGCGGATCGGCGAGGACTCGAACCGGCGCGCCGGGCGCGAGCAGTGCGACACCGGGGAAGAGCCCAACGAGGCCGGTGGTCCCTGGCGCGAGGAGCCGGCGAAGCTCCGGGTAGCCCTCGAGGACGACGTGGAAGCCACGATCGAGCCGGTAGCCGTCGACGGTGTCGGTGCGGAGCCGACCGCCCGCCGTTGCCTCGGCCTCGACCACGACCACCTCGAAGCCTGCGTAGTGCAGGTAAGACGCCGCTGCCAGCCCGGCAGCGCCAGCCCCGACCACGATGACGTCGAACTCGCTCGTGCCGCCCTCCCAACGCCCGAGGTGCCGCCCCGGCACCGCCGGCCAAGTCTACGGCCAGCCTGCGCCGCACTAGCCTGCGCGAGCGATGGCTCCACCGGCCCGACTGGCGCGCGTTCGCCACCACTGGCGGCTCCTGGTCGGTCTCGTCGGGATCGCGGTCGCAGCCTGGGCACTCGCCTCCCAGCGCGCCCAGCTCTCGGGATCGGTCGCCATCGTCCTCCACGCGAACGCCGTCCTCGGTGCCATCGCGTTCGTCCTGGAGGCGGCCAGCGACACGGCGTGGGCGCTCATGACCTACGTCCTCCTCCCGAGCGGAACGCGACTCGGGTGGGTCCGGTTCCTCGCGATCTCGCTCGCAGCCCTGTCGATCACCAACTCGATCCCCTTCGGCGCCGGTGTGAGCGCCGTCTGGGTGGTCGCCCAGCTCCACGACGCCGACGTCGACGTCCTCGCCGCCGCCTCGGTCATCGCCGCCTCCAACCTGGTCGCGATGGGTACCCTGATCGCCCTGTTCGCACTCGCGCTCGTGGTGCACGCACCCGCGTCCAGCGTGCTCTCGTCGCTCGACGATGCGCTGATCGTCGCCGTCGGCATCGCCGCCGCGCTCGCCCTGTGGCAGCTCGAGCGCCTGTCGGCCTGGGTCGCCGAGCTCCTCACCCGTCTCGCCACCCGCGTGCGATGGCGACGCCTCGCCGCGAGTGCACGCCGTCTGCAGCCGCTGCGCATCCCACCGCGCCGGCTCGGCGCCTCCATTGGCCTCGGGGCTGGCAACTGGGCCTTCGACTTCGGCGCGCTCCTCGTCGCGCTCGCCGCCGTCGATGCCCACGTGTCCGTGGCGGCCGCGGCCAGTGCCTACGTCGTCGGTGCCCTCGCGACGAACCTCCCCATCACGCCAGGCGGGCTCGGCGTCGTCGAGGGATCCATCACCGTCGCGCTCGTGGCCTTCGGAGGAGCGCCGGTGCCCATGCTCGCAGCCGTCATCCTCTATCGACTCGCCAGCTACTGGATCTGGCTGCCGATCGGATGGGCGGCCTACTTCTGGATCGCCAGGAGGCCAACCAATGCCACGACGTGAGCTCGTGACGAGCCTGGTGCTCGCGGCCGCGCTCTGCGCCTGTGGTGGAGCGCGCTCCGCCGGCGGGACGTCCGCGGCCAACTGTGTGCGTCCACTCGAGGCGGCGCTCGTCCACGCACCAGCGAAGGCCCACTTCCGCGGCCTCGCCGAGGTGCCCGGTCGTGTCGGGCCGACCCTCGGTGTGCCCAGGTCACGAGCGCCGTACTGCGTCGTGCTGTTCGAGGTGCCCGGACCTTCCGCCCACCTCGTCCGGGAGGTGTACCGCCTGGGGGCCACCCGGCCACTCACCAGGCGGGAGCTCCCGCTACGACGCCTCCGTCCCCCCGATCTCGCCTGATCGGCGCGCCTTGGCGCGCTCCCTCCCGACGAGCTGGACCTTGCGCACTCGCACCGCCTTCGGCGTCACCTCGACGCACTCGTCGTCGCCGATGAGCTCCAAGGCACTATCGAGCGTCAAGCGTCGTGGCGGGGTCAGACGGACGAGTTCCTCGGCGGTCGACGAGCGCATGTTCGTCACCTTGCGCTCCTTGGTCGGATTCACGTCCATGTCACCTGGACGCGCGTTGAGCCCGATGACCATGCCCTCGTAGACCTCGTCACCCGGGCCGATGAACAGCGTGCCACGGTCCTGCAACGACAGCAACGCGTACGTCGTGGCCACACCAGCCCGGTCGGCGACGAGGCTCCCCGCGACCCGGGGGCGGATCGGGCCGACCCACGGTCCGTAGCCATCGGCGGAGTGATGGATGACCGCTTGGCCGCGTGTCTGCGTGAGCAGCTCGCCTCGCGCGCCGAGCAAGCCTCTGGCCGGGATCCAATAGACCGTGTGCACCCAGCCGCTCTGGGAGTGCTCCAGCGTCACGAGTTCGGCCCTTCGCGGTGAGAGGACCTGCGTGAGCGCTCCGAAGAGATCCTCTGGCACCTCGACCTCGAGGCGCTCGTAGGGTTCGTACACTTCGCCGTCGACCAGCTTCGTGAGGACGCGGGGCTTCGAGATGGTGAGCTCGAAGCCCTCACGCCGCATCAGCTCGATCAAGACCCCGAGCGCGAGCTCCCCCCGGCCCTGGACCTCGAACGCATCACTGCGCTCCGTCTGGCGAACCTGGATCGAGACGTTGCCCACGATCTCCTGTGCCAAGCGCTGCGCCAAGAGGCGCGCCGTGAGCTTGGTGCCCTCCCGTCCGGCGAGCGGCGAGGTGTTCACGCTGAACGTCATGGCGATCGCCGGCTCGTCGACGTGCACCGGCGCGAGCGGCTCCGGATCGTTGGGGTCGCACAGCGACTCGCCGATGCCGATGTCCTCGACACCTGCGACGATGGCGATGTCGCCCGCGATGACCTCGTCGGTGGGCACGCGCTCGAGGAAGTGCATCCGGAACAGCTCGCCGAGGCGCAAAGTGCTCACGCGCCCGTCGACGCCGACCCGAGCCACGCTTTGGCCCCGGCGCAGTCGACCGGCGTGCACGCGAACGAGGGCGAGTCTGCCGAGATAGGTCGAGGCGTCGAGGTTGAGCACCTGGGCGCGCAGCGGGCCGTCGGGATCGGCATCGGGAGCCGGCACGTGCTTGAGGATCGTCTCGATGAGCGGCGTGAGGTCCTCGCTCCGCATGGGCAACTCGAGGTCGGCCCGCCCCGCGCGTCCCGAGGCGTAGACCACCGGGACGTCGAGATCCACGTCGGGACCACCGAGCTCGAGCAACAGTTCGAGCACCTCGTCGAGCACCTCGTGCGGGCGCGCATCCTGCCGGTCGACCTTGTTGATCACGACGACGAGCGCGAGGCCGCGCTCGATGGCCTTGGCCAGGACGAAGCGGGTCTGCGGGAGCGGGCCCTCCGCGGCGTCGACCAACAGGACCGCGCCGTCGGCCAGGTAGAGCGCTCGCTCGACCTCACCACCGAAGTCCGCGTGACCGGGCGTGTCGACGAGGTTGACGATGACGTCGCCGAACGGGATCGCGGTCGCCTTCGACAAGATGGTGATCCCCCGCTCGCGCTCGAGATCCATGGAGTCGAGGATGCGCTCCTCGGTCTCGGCGCCCTCGCGGAACGCTCCCGCCTGGCGCAAGAGGGCGTCGACGAGGGTCGTCTTGCCATGGTCGACGTGGGCGATGATCGCCACGTTGCGAAGCTGCACGCGTGCTCCTCACGGTTCTGGCCCGAGGGCTACCCGGACGAGCTACGGCGCAGCTCTCGCTCGACGTCGAGCCAGGTGATGGGCTCCGGGTCGTCCCCGCGATCTTCGCGGGTCTGGGCCCTCGCCAATATAACAACGGCCGTGGTCCAAAGGATCCCCAGGGTGAGGATCTTCGACAACGCACCGGCAAGTTGCTGGTCGCCGACGCCCGACACCCCGAAGACGATGTGGACGTTGCGTGCGAACAACGGATAGAACGAGTGCTTCGCGAAGATCAGCGCCACGGCGGGGAACGACGGAATCAGACTCTGAGCGAAGAGGAACAGAACCCGACCGCCGGTCGACAGCTTCTCCACGCCCGGTTGCAGGCGCAGGGCCGGTACCCACAGCGCGACACCCGCGATGACGAGCACGACCTGGAGGTAGACGAAGACCACCAGGGATCGCGCTTGTGCCTCAACGATGGGCGAGAGCATCGACAGGATCGTGACGCCACAGAACAGCACGGTCGCCACCAGCGGGCGGGCAATGAGCGACAAGACGGCGTCCACCCATCGACGCTCAGTGAGGCGAAAGACGACCCACCCCGGCAACCCGAGCAGCGCCAGTGGGACGACCACGAGCACGATGACCAGGTTGTGGAGGAGATAGGCCACCAGCGAGATGCGTCTGGCGAGCTCGAGCACGGGCCAGGACTCGTCGACGATCGCGATCGCAAGCGCCGCACTCCACGCGAGTCGCTGCCGCCGCGTCGCGACGTCGCGGAGACGAACCCGCTTCGGGGACATGCTCAACGTACGCGCCAACCTCGGCACCCCGACCCAATAGGCAAGCACGCCGAGCATGAGCACGATGACGCCGCCGTAGGGCGGTGTCACCTCGAGCAATGACGACGCGGTGACGACGCCAACCATCGACCTCTCCCCAGGCACCAGAGCAACGGCTCTGAGACGAGGCTACCGCCATCGCAGGGGCCTCGCAAGACTCCTCAACGCCACCGGCCCCGGTCGAGACCCGGGAGATCGACCTCACGAGTCCGCTCGCCGAGCTCGAGCCGCCCGAGCAGTGAGCGATGCAACCCGCGGGCTTGACGCCACAGCGCTCGGGCGGTCGGATCGGTCAGCAGTTCGCGTGGCGGAGCAGCCTCGATCCGCCGCGGATCCATCCCGAGCGCTCGGCAAGTCGCGACGAACCGCTCGAGCTCCGGCGCCACGACTACAGACACCTCGACCCCCCGCTGGAGGTCGGGCCCCAAGGCGATCGGAGCCCTCCCCTCGGTCGCGATGGCGAGCGGTACCACCTCGCTCGCGGCGACGTCGATCCGGGCGCCCCCCGTCTCGACCGTCACCCGATCGCGCGACACGTCGACGACGCGGCCTCGCCCAGTCCGTGGCACGAGGACCGGCTCTCCAGGAACCGGGGAGCGCGGATCGACCCCGAACGCACGTGCCACCACGCGTCGGAGCTGCCGTGCGTACGCAGTGTCCGGGACGACCGCCACCGGCCACACGTCCTCACCGCGCCCAAGCACCTCGGCGACGGAGGCGCCGCAGCGTTCGAGCGCGGTCTCGAGATCGGCGCAGAGCTCGATGCGACGACCGTCACGCTGGAGCGACAGGGAGGATCGAGACGGCACGACGGGCCGACGACGCACCTCGACGAGAAGGTTCCGTTCCGGACTCGTCACGAGGGCACGCAGGTCACTCGGGGCACGATGGACGGCATCCACGACGACCCGGGCGGGATGGCGGCCATCGCGGAACGCCCCGAGGCGCTGGAGCAGGGCGGCCTCGGCATCGCTCCGTGCGACCACGCGCACGTGCTCTCGCCCGGTCGCACGCCGCAGCTCGTCCGCCATCCGCACGGCATCGCGACTCGACACCTCGACGATGGGGCGCGTGAGGTCGATGCCCGCGAGCGCCAGTCGATCGGCCAGCGGCAGCGCTCCGTAGCGACGCACGAGCGAACCATCGAGGGCGAGCTCGCTCCCCGCAGCCCGGATCCGAGCGCCGATGAGCAACCCGCGCGCCCGAGCCGGTCCGACGGCCGCTCGGAGGCTCGCTGCCACCAGGTCGCCGAGGCCCTGGCCGGCATCGAGCACAGCGCGGGCCTGCCAGGAGAACTCCGCGAAGAACGGGTCGGCGATACGGATCGGCTCTCCATGACGGTTGGCCTGGGCGGTCGCAGCGACCGCACCGCGCTCGCCGGGCCCGTCGCGACGCTCGCGTCGTGCCGCCTCGCGCCATCGCTCGCGCCTGTTCACTAGGTCGACGGGTCCCTCGGCCCACCCTCGTCGAGATGCGAGTGCCGCCACCTGACGAGCTCGGGCCGAGGCGGTCGAGCCCGCCTGGGCGAGCACCTCGCTGCGCCTGGTCGAGAAGGCATCGGCCACCCGACGATCGAGGCCGCGGACCGCCCATCGCCCGAGGCCATCGCCGTCCACGACGAGACCGAGACGACGCAACCGAGCAGCAAGCTCGACCCGATACCCGAGCTCGAGGGCCGGCAACACTCGCCGCAGGCGCCCATGGTCGAGGGGCGCTACCTGCCCGCCGACCTCGATCGCGTTGGCGAGGACGACGTGGGTGTGCAGGTGGGGCTCACCAGCGCGCGACAAGCGATGGTGCGCGCCGACCCCGCGCACGCCGCTGGCGGGGACCGCCTCCCCGTCCACCACACGGGCGAGGTCAAGGCGCTCGAGCCACGTGACGACGTCGGCCACCGCGCCTCGATGGGCCTCGGCCACGGCCTCGGCAAAGGGCTCGGCGGCGAGACCCCAGACGACCGAGACGTCCTTGGGGGCAGCGATGGTGAGATCGACCGCGTGGATCAGCGTGCGCGGGGCGGGTTCGAGCACCAGCTCGTCGAGCGCGAGCGCTGCCGCGTGCGGATACTCTCGCCATCCGCTCCCGAGCAACGCCCGGGGCGCGTACGGCTCATCCGCGAGCTCAGCACGTGCGTAGTAGGCGAGACCCCGTCGAATCCCAGTGAGTCGCATCGGCCCCTCGGTCGCCACACAATTGGGCCACCGAGGGGCCATCGATCACAGCGCAGCCCAAGCGCGCTCGAACGCCTCCCGCAAGATCGCGACGATCTCCTCGAACTGCTCCGGGCCCGCAACGAGTGGCGGCGAGAGCTGCACGACCGGATCGCCCCGATCGTCCGCTCGACAGATGAGGCCGAGCTCGAAGAGCGTCGGGGTGAGGATACCACGCAGCAGTCGCTCGGATTCGTCGTCGTCGAAGGTCTCGCGCGTGGCGCGATCCTTGACGAGTTCGATGCCGTAGAAGTAACCAGCACCGCGAATCTCACCGACGATCGGCAGATCGAGCAGGGTGTCGAGCTGTGCCCGGAACAGCGGCTCGTTGCGACGGACGTGGTCGAGGAGACCTTCGCGCTCGAAGATGTCGAGGTTGGCGAGCCCGACCGCCGCCGAGACCGGATGTCCAGCGAACGTGATCCCGTGGAGGAACGTCGTCGTGTCATGCAAGAACGGCTCCATCAACCGGTCCGACACGAGCATCGCCCCGATCGGGGAGTACCCAGACGTCATCCCCTTGGCGCAGGTGATGATGTCGGGCTGGTAGTCGTAGCGGATCGCGCCGAACCACTCGCCGAGTCGTCCGAACCCAGTGATGACCTCGTCCGAGACGAGCAACACGTCGTAGCGGTCGCAGATCTCCCGAACCCGCTCGAAGTACCCCGGCGCCGGCGTGAAGCACCCGCCCGCGTTCTGGACGGGCTCGAGGAACACCGCCGCGACGGTCTCGGGGCCCTCCATCAGGATTCGCTGCTCGATGTCGTCAGCACACGCGAGCGAACAGGTCTCGGCCGCACTGCAGTGCACACAGCGGTAATGGTTGGTGTTGTCCACCTTGATAGACCCGGGGACCAAGGGCTCGAACGGGGTCTTGATCCCCGGTAGGCCGGTGATCGACAACGCACCCATCGAGGTGCCGTGGTAGGCGAGGTTCCGCGAGATCACCTTCGTCTTGGTCGGCTGCCCGGTGAGCTTGAAGTACTGCCGCGCGAGCTTCCATGCAGATTCGACGGCCTCAGAGCCACCGGTCGTGAAGAACACGCGGTTGATGTCACCGGGGGCCAATGCCGCAAGGCGCTCGGCGAGTTCGACCGCTGGCTGGTGGGCGTAGCTCCACAACGGGAAGTAGGCAAGCTCGCTCGCCTGCTTCGAGGCGGCCTCCGCAAGCTCGGTACGACCGTGCCCTACCTGGACCACGAACAGGCCAGCGAGCCCATCGAGGTAGCGCTTGCCCTTCGAATCCCACACGTAGGGGCCCTGGCCCCGGACCATCACCGGCACCTCGTGCTCGTCGTACGACGCCATGCGGGTGAAGTGCATCCACAGGTGCCGACGGGCCACGTCCGACAGGTCGTGCTGCTCGCTCATCCTCTTCCTTCCCTTCTTGCTCCGACTCGCGTACCGTCGAACTTCATTGTCGACCTCGATGGTGTGCGCCTCGACGCGACGGACACGGACTCACCGTCCCTAGCGAGTTCCCCAGCTGTAGGTCTGCTTCTCCAGCCGGAGATACACGAACACCTCCGACGATCGCACGCCCTCGAGTGGACGAATCTCGGTGTTCAACAGGTGCAGCAGATGATCGTCGTCCTCACAGACCACCTCGACCAGCAGGTCGAAGCTGCCGGCTGCGATCACGACGTAGATGACCTCGGGAATCGCCGCCAACTGCGATGCCAACGCCTCGAGATCGCCGACGGCCTGGATGCCCACCATCGCCTGACGACGAAACCCGACCATCTTCGGGTCCGTGACGGCGACGATCTGCATGACCTGGGACTCGACGAGACGCTGGACACGCTGGCGAACCGCAGCCTCGCTGAGCCCGACCTGCTTGGCGAGCGCCGCATAGGACGCGCGTCCATCCACCTGCAGCAGGGAGATCAACTGCTTCGAGATGGCATCGAGCTGGACGGGCGCCCGCTCCCCATCCCCGTTGCGCTCGGCTCGATCGGCAGTGAGGAAGCCCTGGCCACGAATCATGGGGAAGGCCCGCACAGACGGCTCACGACGCTGCGCCATGGACCTCCCTCCGTTCCGAGTTCGTTCGTGTGCGACCGCTGGGTGCAACCCGAACGCCACCCACGTCGGCTCCCCGACCCGGTACGACCCAGGAACCGACGTGCGCCACCATTCTTACCGATTTTGGTGGCTTCGTCAACAGAAAGCGCAGAATTGCCATGGAAAGTTGACGCAATCGGTTGCAAGCGCGGCTCAGATGTAGTTGACTAGAAGCGTCCCCTCACTGGACAGCCACCATCGACACCCAGGAGGATGCCATGACGACGGTGTTCCGCAACTTCATCGACGGCAAGTTCGTCGACGCCCACGCCGACCAGACGCTCGACATCGTCGATCCATCGACGGGTCTCGTCTACGGTCACAGCCCTGCGTCCGACGAGGTCGATGTCGACACCGCCATGCGCGCCGCTGCCAACGCGTTCGAGACGTGGCGCCGCACGACGCCGTCCGAGCGGTCCTTGCTGCTGTTCCGCCTCGCCGATGCGATCGAGGCGCACGCCGACGACCTCGTCGAGGCAGAGGTCCGCAACACCGGCAAGCCGCGAGCGCTGACGCTCAGCGAGGAGATCCCGCCGAGCGTCGACCAGATCCGCTTCTTCGCCGCGGCCGCGCGCAACCTCGAGGGTCGTTCGGCGGCCGAGTACATGGCCGATCACACCTCCTTCATCCGCCGCGAGCCCATCGGCGTCTGCGCCGCGGTCACACCGTGGAACTATCCGCTGATGATGGCGATCTGGAAGATCGGCCCTGCGCTGGCGGCCGGCAACACCCTGGTGCTCAAGCCATCCGACACGACGCCCGCGTCGACGACGCTCCTCGCCGAACTCATCGGTGAGATCTTCCCACCGGGGGTCTTCAACGTGGTCCTCGGCGATCGCGACACTGGCCGACGCCTCGTCGCCCACCCGACCCCCCAGCTGGTCGCGATCACGGGATCGGTGCGCGCTGGGCGCGAAGTCGCTCTCGCGGCCGCCCAGGACATCAAGCGGGTGCACCTCGAGCTCGGCGGCAACGCGCCGGTCGTCGTCTTCGGGGATGCAGACCTCGAGAAGGCCGCGGCGGGCATCGCCGGAGCCGGCTACTTCAATGCGGGCCAAGACTGCACCGCCGCCGCGCGCGTCCTCGTCGAGGCGAGCGCGCACGACGCCTTCCTCGCCGCCCTCACCGCACAGGCCGCCGCGACCAAGGTGGGGGCCCCGGACGAGGAGGACGTCTACTTCGGCCCTCTGAACAACCCCAACCAGCTCGAGCGCATCCGCGGGCTCGTGGAGCGCCTCCCCAGCTACGCCCAGATCACCACGGGTGGCAACCGCGTTGACCGGCCAGGGTTCTTCTTCGAGCCGACCGTGGTTGCCGGCCTCCGCCAAGAGGACGAGCTGGTGCGTTCGGAATGCTTCGGCCCCATCATCACGGTCCAGAGCTTCCAGGACGAGGCCGAAGCCATGCGCCTCGCCAACGACGTCGAGTACGGGCTCGCATCGAGCGTCTGGACACGCGACCATGCTCGAGCCATGCGCGTCGCTCGCGACCTCGACTTCGGCGCGGTCTGGATCAACACGCACATCCCGATCGTGGCCGAGATGCCCCACGGAGGCTTCAAGCACTCGGGCTACGGCAAGGACCTGTCGATGTACGGCTTCGAGGACTATACGCGTATCAAGCACGTCATGAGCTACATCGGCGAGTGACGAGGCGGCCGCGCCAACGCGCAGCTACCCGCACCAGCGTCGAGCGAGGCGCGCCGAGAGCATCGCGATGAGCGCCGCAGCTCGGCGCTGCGCCTCGGTGGCATCGTTGGCCCAGTCGACCAGTGCCACCACCTCGCCGAGCCCGGCCTCGGCGAGGTCGGCTGCTTCGAGCTCGCAACGCCCGACGATGGCGACACAGGGCACGTGAGCAGCTCGCGCTCGGCGCGCCACCTCGATCGGCACCTTGCCAAGCAGCGACTGCGCGTCGAGCGAACCCTCCCCGGTCACGACGAGCGATGCCCCATCGAGCGCGCTCCAGCAGCCCGTGAGCTCACCCACCAGCGAAGCGCCGCTCACCAGCATCGCGTCGAGCACGCCAGCGAGCGCAAAGCCGGTACCGCCGGCAGCGCCTGCGCCGGCCAACGCGCGAGCGTCGCGTCCGAGGGAACCGGCAACGACGTCCGCGAAGTGCGAGAGGGCGCGTTCGAGCTGGTCGACCTCGACCGGCGAGGCTCCCTTCTGCGGCGCGAAGAGGCGTGCTGCCCCATCTGGCCCCAGCAGCGGGTTCGTGACATCGACGGCGCCGACGATGCGCACCGCCCGGAGGCGCGGGTCCACCCGAGCGACCGACACCGAGGCTGCATGCTCGAGTGCCGCGCCCCCATCGCCAACAGGTCTCCCCAGCGCATCGGCGATCTCGACGCCGAGCGCGGCCAACATGCCGGCGCCGCCGTCGGTCGTGACCGAGCCGCCCAGGCTCACGACGACCTCGCGCACGCCTGGTTCGAGAGCGGCCGAGATGAGCTCACCGACGCCACGCGTCGTGGCGTCGGGGGCTCGCAGCCGATCCGACCCTACGGCCCGACGACCCACAGCCTCGGCTGCTTGCACCACGGCGATGGGTCCGCGCCGGACCCACCGAGCCTGCACGCGGCGACCGTAGGGTCCATGGACGAGCACCGGGCCTCGCACGCGAAACCCTGCCGCCTCGAGGGCCTCGAGCGTGCCCTCACCCCCGTCGGCCATCGGCACCTCGACGACGGAACAGTCAGGGATCTGGCTCCGGATGCCCTTGCTCATCGCGCGCGCTGCTGCGGCCGCCGTCAGCGAACCACGGAACTTGTCGGGAGCGACGACGACCCGTACGGGGCCGAGCCGCCCGGTCTCGGCATCGATCACCTGTTCTCTCCACTGTTGCTCGACTCCCGACTGTACGCGACCACCATCGCAAGGCCGAACGAGACAGATGCCTCCGCGCGGCCGCGACACCCGTCGAATCGAGCGGTACGGATCCTTAGTCAGAGGACTGCAGAGGTGGAGTCGGCGATCGAGGGGCACCGGTGGAACCGCCTGGAGGCTCGAGGTCGACGCCGCGAGCACGAAGCCCGGGAAGGATCGCTTCATAGCTGCTCGGCTCGGTCGCAACGATCTCCTCTGCCAGGAAGCTCGCGAACCAGGGTACGGCAAAGGCGACCCGGCCGCGCCCCGGCGCATAGATGACACCCTTCCTAATGAGGGCATCGCGCACGGGAGACAGCGCACTCAGCGACGCGCGGAGGCGCTGGGCGATGGCCGAGACGGGAGCCGTCGAGTCGGGCTCGAGCTCCGCAAGCATGGCCTCGACGTAGGCGAACTGCTTCGGGGTCAGCCCGTCATAGCGTGAGCGGAACAGGCCCGCGCGCATCTGGTCGATGATGCGCGGCATCGCGGCATCGAGGTGCGAGCGAGTGATGGCATGCACCTGCTGGCCCTCGACCGACGGGGGTCCAACGCGCTCCCCGAACTCCGAGACCGCCCACTGGGCCGACAACGGCATCGCGACCCACTGCCGAGGGTCGCCCGGGCGAGCCGCCTGCTCCCAGGCTTCGTAGGCACACAGCTGCACGGCGTACGGGTAGCCCTTGGCGATCGTGCACAACAGGTCGAGTGCGTCGTCGCTCCACTCGACCAGGCGCTCGTGAGCGGGCCCACGCACCGCAGCTCGTACGTCCGTGTCATCGAGGTTGTCCGTACTCTCGTAGCGGAAGCGGTCGGCGTAGGTGACCGCGCTGGCGAGGACGCTGGCAAGGTGCGGGAGCCCTGCGCCGATGAGAGCGATGGGTAGGTCCTGGCGAAGTTTCTGGACGACCCAGATGAGCTCCCGGACGGTCTCGGACGAGAGAGTCTGGACCTCGTCGATGAGCATGGCCACGCCCACCCTGTCGCTCTTGGCCGCCTCACCAAGGCTGCGAAGCATGTGCTCGAGATCCTGGGCAGCGCGTGTCGTCGAGTCGACGGTCTCTGGCCCCAGCGTCGCCCCCACGCCAAGAGCCTCCACTGAACCACCGCGGCGCACCAACTGGGCCAGAGCCTCACGAAGGCGTCCCTTCACGGGCGCAGAGTTCTCGGCTTCGTGCACGTAGGTCACCAGCATCCGAGCCACCGAAGCACCTCGGCGGGCCTCCGCGTAGGGAACCAGCCAGCCATGCCGTCGAAACTGGTCAGCGATCTCCCGGAGCAGCACTGTCTTGCCGACTCCCCGGAGACCCACGAAGAACGTCGGTGGTGCCGAGAAGCCGTGTTCGATGCGCTGGCGCATGGCCTCTGCGAGGGCGAGCTGGCGCTCACGACCGACGAGCACCGGTGGGCGATCCCCAGCACCCGGGGTGTACGGGTTCATGATGCGCTCCATGTCAACCATATACTATATGCATCTCATCAACTACAGCGAGATCCGCGGGTGGATGCGCACAGCTCACCGTGGGTTGGCCGCTCGTGCGGTTCTTGCACTGGCGACGGCAGGTCCGACGACGACCCGCTCGACAGCCAGCGCGCGCTGGCACGAACACCCTTGTGGCCACATTGACCAGCACGATGGGATCGTCCTGTCGGTTTCATCAAGCGGCAGACCCGGTGGACGAGGCTGTCGAGGCCGTTCGCGACGACACACGAGAAGGCGCTCGCTGGTGCCGCACTTGGAGGAACGTGCCTGTGGCCACCCGGGCGCTCCGCCGCCAGGGACACCGAGCCCCGCACGCTCATGGCGTCTCCCCGGGCACGACCGAGCGCGACCTTGAACCCCAACTCGACCGAGCATCGCTGGTCGCGGACCCCCAATCCGGGAGTGCACTGTGAGCTACCATGAACCCATGAGTTCCCCAACGAGTGGTCGAGACGCGATGGGGCGAACATCCCGCTCGTGGCCGCGGAAGGAGATCCTCCCGCTGCTCGCCCTGTCACTCGCCCTCGCGGGCTGTGGCGCGATCGCTTCGCGACCCGCGGTGGCGAGCAAAACCACAGCCACCAAGGCTGTCGAGCAGCTTCCGCTCGACATCCTCCAAAGCTCGATCACCGCTACCGGTACCGTCTATCTGGCCTCGACATCGGCCACTGGAGGGAACCCGGTGCTGCTCCGGTACCGAGACGGCGCGTTCTCCTACCTCGCACGGCTTCCAGGGCCAGACCCTCTCCTCGACGTCCTCGACCGCAACGACGGCTTCGTCGCCTCACTGCAGAGCGGCGATCTCTACGCGATGGTCGACCAGGGAACGCGCTTTCGCCTGCTCCATCACTTCTCGTCAGGCCCGACGATCATCGGCGTCGGCTTCGTGACGCCAGCGCGGGGCTACGTGGTGCTCAGCGCAGCGCAAGGAACCACCGTCGAGGCCACGACCGATGGTGGCAGGACCTGGCACCTGCTCGAGACGCTGGCACTTCGATACCCTGGAACCGCCGCGAGCTTCGACTTCGGTCGGCAGAGCTCGTATCTCCTGGTGACGAGCCCCTCGCAGGGCGAAACTGCATACTTTGCCCAGACGCAGGGATCGGCCACCTTCCAGGCAATCTCGAGCCCGGGCCCTCAGCTCGATGGCGTCTTTCCCGATAGCCTCCAGGTCGTCGGATCGAGCCTCGTCGTCGGCTTCCAGCCGACCCCTGGAGCCAACTTCCCTGCGTCGCCCCCGCTCCTTGCTACGACGCCGACACCGTCGTTCGTCTCCAACCAGCCGCATTGGTTCATGACACACGGTGTCGAGTTCGACAACTTTCGCACGCTCTCGAACGGCAGCGTCGTCGCGGTCTCCGAGCGAGGCATCTATCGCTACAGTCCAGGAACCGGCTGGACGCGATCGTTTCCCGACGTGATGGTCAGCTCACTCTTCAACGCGCAAGGAAGCCTCGGTATCGTCGGGGTCGGGCCAAGCGGCCAGCTCGAGGTGCTGGTCGGATCGACGAGATGGAGTTCTCCGGCGCTCTCGAAGCTCCTCGCAAGCCCGAACGCTCACGTGATCGGTACGACCGCGCGGCAGAGGGCGCTCGTGATCGCAGTGCAGACGCCCGAAGGAGTCCTTCAGCTCGTCACAGTTGATCGTGCCGGTGAGCGACCATCCCTCATGGTGCCCTCGTCGATCGCCAACGCAGTCGCTGCGGTCGTCGCCAACGGGACCGGAGTCGCCCTCGAGACCACAGCCGCGACCGGGTTCGGTGCCGGTGCGACGTATCTCTCCCCCATCACCGACCCGATCAGGCCGACCGCGCTACACCACACCGGGTCCACGATCCCGCTCGCCATCGACCCGCTCTCCGCCCAGAGCGTGTGGATCGGCTCGACGCGTCCCCTCGGCGCAACCGCGGCGACCGGCGCCCCGCCTTCCGATGACGTTCTCGCCTACACCAGCAACGACGGGAACTCCTGGACGAACCTCAGCGTCGGCGCCAACGACATCGACGCGATCGACTACGCGTCGCCCACGACGGTCTGGGCCACACTCAGCCCCTATGCCACGCCGTCGTTCTCGTTCCTCGTCCGGGTGCATCGCACGACCGGTTCCGTCGAGCGCGTGCCCATCCCGTCCCTCTTGCACCAGGGTTTCTCGGCCGTGTTCGTCTCGCCCACGACGGGCTGGCTACAGTCACTGGACTGTCACGATGGATGCAGCACGCTGCTGCACACGACCGACGGGGGACGCCATTGGCAACTGACGGCCCCCTGACTCGCCAGCCAAGGACGGGCACGCCCGCTCGGGCGAACCCAGCTCGCCCCCCTTTGATCTCGGTCGCCATGAAGGCGTGAGAGCGTGCACTCACGACAGGAAACGCCAGATGCCAGAGCACCCGCATCTCCAGCGGAGGTCGCAACGTCGATGCAGCGGATGCGCCACGCACGGCTCGACAGATCCCGTCCTCCTTGGACGACGACGCGAGGTCGTCGGGGGGTCGACGCCGTTCGACGAGCGAACGACTTCACCGGTGAGAGGTGAACGCCCGACCATGGAGGGTGATCGTCGTGAAAGACCGGGTACCGATCAGGCGGCTGATAGGCGAGGGCGTCCTCAACGCCCGCATCCCGATCGAGCGCTGCCGGCGTTTGGCCACCCGACGAGAAAGCATGGTTTCCTGGGCACGATCAGCCTCGCCGGGCTCGGGCATCTCGACGCCGTCATCACGCCCAGCAAGGGCACCCGTGGTCGTCGAGGCAGGCCGAGCCGACCGGGCGCATGCCTGCTGGGCGCACGACGAAGAGTGCTGCGTCACGAGCGGTCCAGCCGTGGTCGTCGATGACTCGCGAGCTCGTGCAGAGAGAGCCACCGTGACGGAACGACGCTCGACCGCAGCGACCGACCGATCCATCAGGCAGGTGCACCGTGCGAGCTGAGAACCGACGTTGGCCCTCCTGTGTTCGCCGAGATGCGATCGAGCAGTACCTTGCAGTGACAGACATCAGTGACCCCAGGGAAGCCGTGAACGAGCTGCTCGCGATGCTCCTACGACGCTCTGAGATGCGGAGGTCCCGATCGTCGCTGGAACTCCCCTCCCGATGGCGTGAGACATGGCTGCGAGCGTACGCAGCGGTGGCCGTGGCGACGGACCTGGGAGCCGACGCCTCGATCGATGCGGTCATCACAGCGTCCATGGAATGGCAAGCCTTGATCGACGCTGTCGGCCCGGAGCGGCTGACGCGCGCAGTGAGGGACGAGTTCGCGAACCTCATGCTCGATCGCGAGCGCTGCCAGGCACCCGAGTGTCACGACCTCTGGCACGAGTGCGAGCGACGCAAGCGGGCATGGCTCGAACTGGCGCGCACGGAGGACGGGGCCACGACGACGCCAGAGCTGGGCGAGGGTCCCGCCGGCGCGACGCCACGTGACGACGAGGGCTCGAAGTCTGAGGGCCGAGCGCGGCCAGATACCAGAGCGCTGCAGCGATGGCTCGCGGCGAAGAAGGCGTGGGCGTCGGCGTGGGACTCCGCACTGCGTGCTCTGTGAGAGAGCGTCCGCGCGTACCTTCGCACCCGACCGCCGGCCCGCCCCGCAACCGACTCGACCGTCACCCCGAGCCCGACCTCCTCGCCCGACCGATGACAGGTCCCGCTGGGCGCGAGAGACGTCGGCCGCGGCAAACATCCGGGTCCAGCCGACGAGGATCCGCCGCATGGCCACATCGACATCTCCCGAACTCGCGACGAGCGCACGCGCCGCGCACACCCTGGCCCATCGTCGTGGCAGGGCAGGGGCAGTTCCGATGAGGTTCCCGCCGGATCGTTCGGGTGGCTCGCCAACGCGCGAAGCTCGTACGGGTCTGACTCCGCCACAGCCATTGTGAGCCGGCCACACGGAGAGGCTCGCACCAAGCGTCAGACGCCGACGCAGGTCCTCGAGATGCCGATCGCGAAGGCCCGCGACGGCGCACCTCCCCACCGCATCGAGCTCGTGGGGGTGCTACTCGCCTCCGCGAGCTCGAGCCGTGGCAAGTGCGTTCTGGAGCGAGTTCCACGGCAACGTCGCGCACTTCACACGCACCGGGAACTTCACGACGCCCTGGAGCGCCGCGAGTTCACCGAGCGTGCGCAGCGAATCGAGCCCCTCAGCAGCTCCCTCACCGCCGACGACCATCGCCTTGAAACGCTCGATGATGCGATCGACCTCGGCGAGGTCCTTCCCCTTGACCGCCTCGCTCATGAGCGAGGCCGACGAGCGCGAGATGGAACAGCCATGCCCATCGACGCGGATGTCGGCGAGCCGGTCGCCCTTGACCAGGATCGAGAGCTTGATCTCGTCACCGCAGAGCGGATTGAAGCCCTCCTCTCGGATCGCGTCGGGATCGTCGAGCACGCCCTGGTTGCGTGGGTGCTTGTAGTGATCGAGGATGATCTCTCGATACAGGTCCTCGAGGTCGTCCATGAGGTCTCCTAGTCGTTGAAGCGCTGCCAGGCGTCTTGGAGTGCCATGACGAGAGCGTCGATGTCAGCACGGTCGTTGTAGAGATACAGCGACGCACGGGCGGTCGCGGCCTGGCCGATCTCTCGCATGAGAGGCTTGGCGCAGTGGTGTCCCGCACGCACGCACACTCCGTGACGATCGAGCACTTGGGCGACGTCGTGGGGATGCACGCCCTGGAGCTCGAACGAGATCACGCCGCCTCGACGCTCCGGGTCGCGGGGGCCGAAGATCCGAATGCGCTCCCCGAGGCCATCAGCCAAGCTACCGAGGGCATAGGCGGTCAGCGAGCGCTCGTGGGCGGCGAGTGCCTCGAACCCGACACGGTCGCGGAGGTAGTCGATGGCGACCTCCCACCCGATGGCCTCGGCGATCGGGGGCGTACCGGCCTCGAACTTGTACGGCACCTCGTTCGGCACGAACCCCTCCAGCGTCACGTCGAGGATCATGTCGCCGCCACCGAGGAACGGCGTCATCTGCTCGAGCAGCTCGAGCCGCCCCCACAGCGCGCCGATGCCCGTAGGGCCGAGCATCTTGTGTCCGGTCATCGCAACGAGATCGACGCCCCAGGCCTGCACGTCGATCGGATGGTGCGGCGCATACTGCGCTGCGTCCACGACCACGACGGCACCTGCTCCGTGCGCGAGCTCGGCGAGATGGGGGATCGGGTTCAGCGTCCCGAGCACGTTCGACATCGCGGTGACGCTGAGGATGGCGGCGCCGTCGAGGATCCGCTCCGCGTCGTCGAGCACCAGCTGGCCGTCACCATCGAAGGGCAGGTAGCGCAGCTCGAACCCGAGCTGCTCCTGCAGGATCATCCACGGGACCAAGTTGGCATGGTGCTCCATCTCCGTCAGGACGACGGCGCGACCGGGTCCGAGGAGCACCCGGCCGAGACCCTGCGCGACGAGATTGAGCGCTTCGGTGGCGTTCTTCGTGAACACCACCTCGCGCTCCGGGTCGGGGGCGTTGACGAAGCGGCCGATGGCTCGGCGTGCGCGCTCGTAGCGATCGGTGGCGTCCTCGGCGAGGCCGTAGACGCCGCGGTGGACGTTGGCGTGGTGGGAACGGTAGTAGGCGTCCATCGCCTCGAGCACCGCACTCGGCCTCTGGGCCGAGGCCGCCGAGTCGAGGTAGTGGAAGCCCGCACCGCGCTCGGCGAAGATCGGGAAGTCCTTACGCAGCTCCTCGACGTCGAGCCCAAGGCCACGTGTCGCTGTCATCGAAGCGCCTCCGCCTCTCGGAACTGCTGGTATCCCTCGCGCTCGACCTGCTCGGCGAGTTCGGGACCGCCGGAGGCAACCAGTCGACCGTCCACGAGGATGTGGGTGTGGGTCGGCTCGAGCAGCGAGAGGATGCGCTGGTAGTGGGTGATCATGACCGTCGCCATCTCGGGATGTTGGTGTCGCACCAACGTGATGCCGTCGGCGACGATGCGCAACGCGTCGACATCGAGCCCCGAGTCGGTCTCGTCGAGCACGGCGAGCTCCGGCTCGAGCATGGCGAGCTGGATCACCTCGTTGCGCTTGCGCTCACCACCGGAGAATCCCTCGTTGAGATGGCGCTGCGCGAACGACGGGTCGAGCCCGAGGCGCTCGAGCCACTCGGCGAGCGCAAAACGAACCTCGAGGACCGACACTTCCCGGCCCCGCCGAGCACTCAAGGCTTGACGCAGGAACTGCACGACCGACACGCCGCTGATGGCCTCGGGATCTTGGAAGGCGAGGAAGATGCCGGCCTTGGCCCGCTCGTCGACGGGGAGCTCGCTCACATCGACCCCTTGATAGCGAATCGTGCCCTTGGTGATGTGATAGACCGGATTGCCCATCAGCACGTTCGCGAAGCTCGACTTGCCCGAGCCGTTCGGCCCCATGATCACGTGCAGCTCGCCTGGTCGGATCACCAGCGACAGACCACGCAGGATCGGGGTGCCTTCAGCCTCGACCCACAGGTCGTCGACCTCGAGTACAGGAGTTGCCACGCATTCAGCATAGCCGGCCCGCTTTCCCCTATCGAGATAGGACAAACTCGGCCATCGCCAGGGCACGAGCGCCCACGGGGTCGGTAGCCTGGGAAGGGCCGAGGGAGGGAGCTAGCCAATGCGCATCGAGGTCGACTTCGACAAGTGCCAGTCCAACGCGGTGTGCCAAGCGGTCGCACCCGCGATCTTCGAGGTCCGTGACGACGGTTACCTCTACGTGCTCGACGAGACACCGTCCGAGGACCTGCGCGCGCTGGTCGACCAGGCGGCTCGAGCCTGCCCCACGCAAGCCATCACGATCGTCGACTAGGACCGACGATCACGATGACGCGTCTCGTCGTCGTCGGGGCCTCGCTCGCGGGCCATCGCGCTGCCCTCGAGGCCAGACGTCGCGATGCGGACCTCGACATCGTGGTCATCGGTGACGAACCGCACCCGCCGTATCAACGCCCTCCGCTGTCGAAGGGTCTCCTCGCTGGTCACGTCGCACCGGAGCGAACCCGGCTGCGCACCCCGTCGGGGGCCTACACCCACCGGCCGAGTGTGCGCGCCGAGGGCATCGACCTCGACGAGCGTACGGTCGCGACGACCGCCGGACCGATCGGCTTCGATCTCCTCGTCATCGCGACGGGGGCGGCACCACTCCACCCAGCGCCCCTGCGCCACCCGAACGCGCTCACCCTGCGCACACTCGACGACGCCCTCCGGCTTCGCGATCGTCTGGTACCAGGTCACCGGCTCGTGACCCTCGGTGCTGGCTTCATCGGGCTCGAGCTCGCCGCGACGGCCCGCGAACGCGGCTGTCGGGTCACGGTCGTGGAGGCAGCCGAGCGGATCCTCCCTCGAGCCCTCGGCCCGCGAGCAGCCACCACGGTCCTTGCGTGGCACGAGGCGAACGGCGTCACCGTCGTCACCGGCCACCGGGCGCTCGCGGTCGACGACGACGGGGTCGCTCTCGACGACGGCACGCGCATCGGCGCCGACACGGTGGTCGTCGGGTTGGGGGTGCGCCCCGCCACCGACTGGATCAGCGACGCCGTCCCAGCCGTCGCGGGACTTGGCCTCGTGTGCGACGCCTACGGACGGATCGAGGACGGCATCGCCGCCGCCGGCGACGTCGCGACCTGGCATCACCCGGGGTGGGGGCGCCCCGTGCGGAGCGAGCACTTCGAGACCGCGGCCACCCAAGGTCAGCTCGCCGCCCGCAACCTCCTCGGTGGCCACGAGCCGTGGCGAGACGTCCCGTTCGGCTGGAGCGACCAACACGGACACCTCATCCAAGTGCTCGGCACCCCGGGAGCGGACGCCGACGAGGAGCAACGCTCGGACTCGACGTTCGCGTACTATCGCGACGGGCGCCTCGAGGGATTCGTCCTCCTCGACGTCGCCGAAGACGTCGTCGAGCGCCGACACGAGCTCGAGCGTGCGCTCGAGCTCAGCTGAGCGGACCCTCCTCGACCCCGTAGGCGCGGTAGCCTTCAGCCTCGACGCGCTCGGCGAGTTCCATCCCTCCCGTCTCGGCAATGCGACCCTGGACAAGCACGATCACCACGTCGGGGGCGACGTGCGTCAAAAGCCGTGGGTAGTGGGTGACGAGAAGCAAGCCTCGCCCCTCTGAGCGCAGACTCTCGAGCCGGCGAGCGACCGTTCGCAGCGCGTCCACGTCGAGCCCGGAGTCGATCTCGTCGCCGACCACGACGTGCCCGGGGAGCGACGCGGCGATCGCGGTCTCGAGCTTCTTCTGCTCGCCGCCGGAGAGCTCCACGTTGTACCAACGATCGAGGAGCGCACGATCCAGCGACACCGCCTCGGCCTCGCGCTCGAGCACGGCGACCGCGCGCGCCGCGTCCTCACCACGAGCGGCCAGGCCCTCGGCGACGACCGTCGTGGGTGCGACGCCAGGGACCTCGACCGGGTCTTGCTCGATGAGCGCGAGACCCGCTCGTGCGCGCTCGTACGTCGGCGCCTCGCTCACGTCGACCCCGCCGACGCGGATCACCCCACGGCGCCGGACGTAGCCCGGTCGCCCGAAGATCGTGCGCACCAGCGTCGACTTGCCCGATCCGTTGGGACCCATGATCGCGACCGTCGTGCCGGGCTCCACCGCCAGGCTCACGCCGTGGAGCACCTCACGTTCGGCGACCTCGACGACCAGGTCTTCGATGACGAGTGCGGGCGTGGTCACTTGTCCCCTCCGAGTTCGACCTCGACCGAGCCGTCCTCACGAACGCTGATGCGATGGACCCCGATCGGTCGCGTCGCCGGCAGTGACTGGGGCCGCCCGTCGAGCAACGAGAAGGTCGAGCCGTGCTTCCAGCACTCGATCTCGAGCTCCTCTTCGTAGACATCGCCCTCGGAGAGCCGATAGTGCGCATGGGAGCAGATGTCGTCGACCGCGAAGAACCGATCGCCGATCCTCACCACACACACCGGGTGACCGTCGACCTCGACGGCACGCGGCTTCGCGTCGACGAAGTCCTCCACACGACCTACGACAGCCATCGTTCCTCCAAAGCTCGCCGAACGAGTGCGCGCTCGCCCTCCGACAGATCCGCGATGTCGGCGAAGAAGCCGTCGGCGAGGATCCGCTGCGCCCGATCGGGGTCGATGCCCTTGGCCTCGAGTGCGAACACGAGCTCGGCCTCGAGCGGACCCACCGTCGAGGCGTGCGAGCAGCGCACATCGCTGACCTGGATGTCGAGGTTCGGAACCGACTCTGCGCGCGCCTCGGGCGAGAGCAACAGGTTTCGGTTGGTCTGGAACGCATCGGATCCATGACCAGCGGGCTCGATCGTGATCAGGCCGGAGTACACCGAGGTTCCAGAACCGGTCAGTGCGCCCTTGTAGAGCAGGTCGCTCGCGGTGCGCGGCGCTGCGTGGACGACGAACGTCCGAAACTCCTCCACTTCACCGCTCCCAGCGACGAAGGCCGAGCGGATGCGCACGCGCGCGCGTTCGCCGGTGAGGTGGACGTCGCTGCGCGTGCGGTGGTAGCCCCCTTGGGCAGCGACCTCGGCAACGACGAGATCGGCGTCGGCCCCAAGACGCGTACGCAGCTGGAGGAAACCGATGCTGCCCGCACCCCCCATCGAGAGATGACGCAGCGAGGCGTGCACCCCGTCGGCGACCTCGACCTCGACGAGCGCGCTCGCGAGCGTCTCCGGGCCAGCTCCGTCCACGAGCCACAAGGTCGTCGGGGCGGTGATGTGGATCTTGATCCAGGCAAAGGCTGCGCTCTGGTGACCGCTCCCGCCCACGATGAGTGCGGCCTCGGCTGCACCGTCGAGGCGAAGCTCGACTCGCTCCGGGGCCAACAGGTTCGCGAGCGTCGCGAAGGGCTCCTCGTCGAGCGTGATCAGCTCATCGGCCCCACGATCGCCCGCCACGGCGGAGCCCTCGACCTCATGCGCAGCGACGAGACCTCGCGGCCCGACGACGACATCTGCTCCCCCCGACCGACCCGCGGCGCCGAGCAGCGCGCGGGCAGCACCGAGGTCGATCGTCTCGGTCGCCACCGCGGCGTACGACGCGACAGAGACGTCATCGATCGGGCTGTAGCGCCACGCCTCGAGCTTCTCCGTCGCCGGCTCCAGCGCCGCGACGACGTCCGCGTGGGCGCTGCTGCGCGAGGGGAGCTCCCAGGCGACCTCGCGATCGAAGATTCGGACCACCGCTGACTCGCCTCCCTTGGCCACCTCCTCTCCATCGTAGGGCCCAGGTGAACCCAGAAGGTCGCCTGGGTCAGCTACGGTCGGGCCATGCTGACGATGGAGACCTCGGGACCGCTGCGCACCATCACGATCGCGAACCCCACCAAGGCGAACGCCCTCGGCATGGAGGACTTCGGCGACCTCGCGGATCTCCTGGCCGAGATCGGGTCCGATGCCGCCGCCGCCTGCGTCGTCGTGCGCGGGAGCGGCAAGCACTTCTCCGCAGGGATCGATCTCGATCTGCTTCGAGGTCTCGGCGCTACCCCAAGTCCCGAGACGATCGGCATGCTCCAGCGCGGGTTCCTCGCGCTCGCCACGCTTGAGATCCCCACCATCGCCGCCATCGACGGCGCCTGCATCGGTGCGGGCCTCGAGCTCGCGCTCGCGTGCGACGTTCGCATCGGGACGCGGTGGGTGCGTTGCTCACTGCCGGAGGTGCGCTTCGGTATCGTCGCCGATCTCGGAGGACTCAGCCTGCTCCCAGAGGTCGTCGGTACGCACCGTGCCCTCGCCCTCGCCCTGGGGGCAGGCGAGCTCGACGCGAACGAAGCGCGAGCGTACGGCATCCTCGACGACGTCGTGGCGGACGACGCCGAGCTCGCCCGACGCGTCGATGCCGTGGCCGCCCAATTTCTCGCCGCTCCCACCGAGGCCCAGCGTGCCACGAAGCGCCTCGTGATCGCCGCCCGACGAACGCGCATGGAGGCCGAGCTTGCGCAAGCCGCGCTCGCGAACGTCCAGCTCATGCGCGCTCGGTCATCCTCCAGCGAACCTCCCACAGGAGCCTAAGCTCCCGCAAAGGTGGAGAACCCATGCTGGTATGCGTGGCGCCCCCAGCGGCGCTCCCAGCTCCACGAGGGAGGACAGATGAGCATCGACGACACCGACGCGACGCCCGTCGCCGGAGAGCCGGACGACGCGGCCGAATCACCGCAGGATGAGGCGCCTGCGTCCGCTGACCCCGCCGAGGTGAGCGAACCTCCGTCGGGTGACGACGAGCGTCCGACCGACGAGGTACCCACCGTCGGCGCCGACGAGCTACCGCGGGCCGAGGACGACACCGTCACCTGGGCCCACGCGGAACCGTCGTGGACCTCGACCGCCGAGCCGATCACGAGCTTCGGATCGACCCAGCCCACCCGCACCAAGCCACGCCGGCGCCCCGGCGTCGTCGTCGGCACCGCCGCGGTGCTCGCTGCCCTCGTCGCGGCGGGCACGAGCTACGCCGTGGTCCGCCTCACCGGACAGTCGAGCGGCGGCTCGCGCACACCGATCGTCATCCGCCAGGTCAAGGCGCAGCCCGCCGCACTCAGCGGCCAAGGCGGGCTGAACATCCCCGCGATCCTCGCCAAGGTCGAGCCTGCCGTCGTGGACATCACCGCCACCGGCACGACGAGCAACGGCTTCGGCGTGAGCCAGTTCGAAGACGCCGGGACCGGGATGATCATCTCGTCGAACGGTCTCGTGCTCACGAACAACCACGTGGTGGCCGGGGCGAGCAACGTGCGCGTCACGCTCTACGGTCAGTCGAGCTCGCGCCCGGCGAAGATCATCGGCACCGATCCGGCTCACGACGTGGCGCTGCTCCAGATCGAGGGCGCATCGAACCTCCCGACCGTCACGTTCGGCGACTCGTCCGCGCTGGTGGTCGGTGACCCAGTGGTCGCGATCGGCAACGCCCTGGCGCTCCAAGGCACGCCAACGGTGACCCAAGGCATCGTGTCGGCCCTCAACCGCACGATCACCGCGACGGACAGCCTCGGGACCACCGAGACCATCAGCGGCATGATCCAGACCGACGCCCCCATCAGCTCCGGCAACTCGGGCGGCCCGCTCGTGGACGCCCAAGGGGACGTGGTCGGGATGAACACGGCGGTCATCGCCTCGAGCGGTCAGACCTCGGCGCAGAACCTGGGCTTTGCCGAGTCGATCAACTCGGTGCTGCCCATCGTGAAGACCATCGAACAGAACCCGACCGCCTACACCGGTTCCTCGACGTCACCGTCGACCACGACGGCGGGATCCGGAGCATTCCTCGGCGTCGGGATACAGACACTCACGCCCACGCTCGACTCACAGCTCGGCTTGCCGACCTCGCAGACCGGCGTGCTCGTCGAGTACGTCTATCCCGGCTCCGGCGCGGCCAACGCAGGCATCCAGCCAGGTGACGTGATCACCGCGGTCGATGGACAGGCCGTCACCTCCGCGAACGCACTCGCCACGGCGATCCACGCCAAGTCGCCGGGGCAACAGATCACGTTGTCGATCGTGACCCAGAGCGGGGCCCAGCAATCCCTGACGGCGACGCTCGGCACCTCGCCGGCGGCCTGATGCACGGCCCCTGGTAAGGACCTACACTCAACACGACAGCGAGGTGGGCAGATGGACAGTTTGCGCAAGCCAGCGAAGGGCGTTCGCGTGCTCGTGGTCGACGATGAGCTGCCCATCACCGAGCTCCTGCAGATGGCGCTCACCTTCGAAGGCTATGACGTGAGCGTCGCTTCGTCCGGCCGCGAGGCTCTCGACGTACTCCGGACCGTGAAGCCAGACCTGCTCATCCTCGACGTCATGATGCCAGGGATGGATGGCTTCACCCTGCTCCGTCGTCTGCGAGAAGAGCGCAACGACGTCCCCGTGCTCCTGCTCACCGCGAAGGACGCCGTCGAGGACCGCGTCCAGGGCCTCCAGCTCGGCTCGGACGACTACGTCACGAAGCCCTTCTCGTTGGCAGAGCTCGTGGCGCGCGTCGAGGCGATCCTGCGACGCTCCGGCCAGGGGACGGGTGCGCCCACTCGGATCGTCGTCGGCGACCTCGTCCTCGACGAGGATGCCCACCAGGTGCTGCGAGCGGGACACGAGATCGAGCTCACGGCGACCGAGTTCAAGCTGCTGCGCTACCTCATGCTGAACGCGAACAAGGTGGTCTCCAAGGCGCAGATCCTCGACCACGTCTGGCAGTACGACTTCGGCGGCGACGCAAACATCGTGGAGACCTACATCTCGTATCTGCGCAAGAAGCTCGACGGCTACGGTCCACCGATGATCAAGACCGTCCGCGGCGTCGGCTACTCCCTCCGTGCGGCGGAGTCGGCGTAGCGACCACGGGGGCCGCCAACGGACCCTGCGGCTCCGTCTGCTCGCGATCACCCTCGCGACCCTCGTGGTCGGCGTTGCGGTCATCGATCTCGCGACCATCACCGCGCTGCACGCGTTCCTGATCAACCGCATCGACACGACCCTCGAGGAGTCGATCGCCCCCGCAGCGGCCGAGGTGGTCCTGCACCCGAACGGGAACCAAGACCTGCATCTCAGCCTGCCGTTCGGATCGTGGGGAACCTTCGTCTACGCCAACGGCTCGACCATCACCACCCCACTCAGCCCCACCCTCTACGTGGGGCAGCAGGCACCGCCACTCACGCGCTTCAGCAACGGACGGGCCGAGCTCGCCGTGCCCGTCGGACGACCAGTGTCGCTGCACGACCCCTTGAGCGACATCACCTATCGCGTCCTCGCGGCCCAGATCCCCGAGTTCGGCGGCACGATGGTCGTCGCAGAACCGCTCACCAGCGTGCAGGACACCGTCGGCCGCCTCGCGCTCGCCGAGCTGCTCGTATCGCTCGGCGTGACCATCACGCTCGGCATCGTGGGCTGGGCATCCATCCAACTGGGGCTCAGCCCGCTCGAGCGGATGCGCCGCAGTGCCCAGGCCATCAGCGCGGGCGACACCCAGGCTCGCGTCGACGAATCCGGTCCGGCCGAGGTCGAGGCGCTCGCTCGAGCGCTCAACACCATGCTCGGACGGCTCCAGAGCGCCTATGCCACCTCGGAGACCTCCAGGGAGCGACTGCGCCAGTTCATCGCCGACGTGAGTCACGAGCTGCGCACGCCCCTCGCCTCGATCCAGGGTTACCTGGAGCTCGTCGATCGCTCGGGCTACGACCCGGAGATCGCGCAGATGGCGGTGCAGCGCTCGCTCGAGCAGAGTCAGCGCATGCGCAGCCTCGTCGAGGATCTCCTGTCACTCGCGCGCATGGACCAGTCCCTCCCGCTCGAGTTGGCGCCCGTCGACGTCGGCAGTCTCGTCCGCCATGCCGTCGAGGACGCCAACGTGGTCGACGATCGCCGTCCGACCACCGTGGACGCCCCCGACGGCTTGCTCGTCCTCGCCGACCACAACCGGCTCACCCAAGTCGTCACGAACCTGCTCGCCAACGTACGAACCCACACACCACCCGGCACGACCGTCCACGTCACGGTCGAGGCCTTGGCGCGCAGCGCTCCTCTGCCCCCTGGGGCCATCACGCCCACGGAGGTGAGCGATCTCTTCGGCGGGATTGACCCGACGGTCGCGATGCTCGAGTGGGACGAGAAGGTCCGCGTCAGCGTCGCCGATAGCGGACCAGGACTCACACCAGCGGTTGCCCAGCACGTCTTCGAGCGCTTCTACCGCGCGGAGGAGTCACGCTCACGCGCGAGCGGCGGGGCCGGCCTCGGACTCGCACTCGTCGCTGCGATCGTGCATGCACACGGTGGAACGGCCTGGGTCCGTTCCGACGGCCTGGGGCGAGGCACGACGTTCGGTTTCGATCTGCCACGCCTCGATCTCGAGGACTCGATCGAAGCGCCGTCCACGCCACCCGCCGAGGGTACCGAGCAGACGACCACCGGCGAGCTCCGCCGCATCCTCGACAACCTGCGCCGACCCCGTCACCCGTCGCGCACCAGTGATGCTCCCACCTCCCAGTCGTCTGTCTGACCGGGTTGGCCCCACACCCTCATCGTCCACTCAGATCCCCTCATCGCCCGCGTCGCGCGCAAAAGGCCTATAGGCTCAGCATCGATGGCGGACGACCGCGAGCACCGCTGCTCGGACGCCGAACGAGAGGCAGCCGCGGAGCGCCTTCGTCAGGCGCTCGCCGCCGGCGAGCTCGACGTCGACGAGGCCGCCGAGCGCATCGAGGGCGCCTACGCCGCGCGTAGGCAGAGTGAGCTCGCTCGACTCCTCGCCGACCTCCGGCCGCTCGAGCTGCCCGCGCCACACGAGCCCGGGGTTGGCATCGGCTTCAATGCGTTCGGATCGGGAGTTCTCCAGCTCAAGCGATCCGTCAACGTGATCGTGAACGCGATGGGCCGACTTCGAGTGGAGTTCCCTGCCACCAATCCCCCGCCCCGACGCGTAGTCATCGTCAACCTGTTCGGAACCACCAAGCTCGTCGTCGCGGCCCATGATCGGCTCGCGCTCACCGGCGTCACCATCGTCGGCTCGCGCTTGCGTCGACGGCACCGTGAACCCATGCACGACGGCCGAGCCCTCTCGGCCACGGTCGTCACGGCGTTCGGATCGGTACGCGTCGTACGCGGTCGATGACGCACCGCGCCGCCGACGTAACTTCGCCCGACAGCGCCCACCCTTCCTCCGCACTCAGGCATAGCTCAGCCCCGCCTCGCCGATGGCCCCGAAGGGGCGTGGGCTTCCTGGCCCATTGGGAATCCGATTCAATCAGTCCAGTCGTACGCCGCCGATGCGATGGCCCTGCAGCCAAGTGGCGTCCCGGCTCCCCTCACTCGCGCCCGGACCAGACGTGCCACGTGCCCAGCACGCGTGCACGACACCATCGGAGCGTATCTCTTGCCCGTGCACTCCTGAGGATCGCTCACACCCCGCCCGTCATCGCGCTCGCCGCCCGAGTCCACTTCCCACGATGCGAGGACTACCCATGGTGGGTTCCGACAGCGACAGACATCTCGCTACGGCCCCCACGCGAGTGCTCGGCCCCCACCGGTTGGTGGGGTCTGATCCACCTCCGGTTGGGAGCCTGGCCCACCGTCGGGAAGGCGGGAGCTACTGACCGCCCCGGCGCTCGCGCTCTCGGCGGCTCGAGACTTTGACCGGTTCCCATTGCCGAGTCCAGCCCCTCTGTGGCTGTAACTCATGCTTCTCTCGCCAGGCCTTTGCGAACTGCGCGGGACTGACCCAGCCATGCGCACTCTGAGGCCTGGTCCAGTTGTCGTCGTTCCTCCAGTCTTGGCCTGAGCACTGTGGCCTCGAGCAGGCTGTCGAAGCGGTTTGGGTTCAGGTGCCCATCGCGCATCCTCCCGTTGAAGCTTTCGATCCAGGCGTTCTGCCACGGCGAGCCTGGGTCGATGACAACGGTCCCCGTCTGCGTTGTAGCTGCACCAGTCCGCCACTGCCTCGCGCCACGAACTCGCAGTCCGTGGTCCAAGGACAGAGGCTGGTACTCCCCGCGCAAGCGCGATCTGGTCCACACAGCGAACGACGCCATCAGCACAGATGGCCCGTGCCACCTAGGTGGCAAGGGCCTCTCGGATGAACTCGTCGATGACGTCGAGGAGCTTTGGCTCCTTGGCGTCGCTCGTCTGATCGAACTGAAAGTCACAGGCCAGACACGACGTGAGGCTTGATCGGGCCCATGGCGCCTCCTGCGACGCCAAGACCGCGGAGCGGCTGCTTGCGGCGCTTGCATCGGCACCTTGAGCGCCTCGCTGCAACCCACAGGCGATGGATGCGCTTGTTGTTGACGCGGCCAGCCGACTGCTCGTGCCTCGGCAGCTCACGCGTCGCCAGCCTCGAGCGGGGACACGAACCGCGAAGTCCAAGGAGCCAGGCCCGCACGTGCCAGCTCCTCCCTGTGTTCATCCACCACGACAGCCGCTTCGCCTCGGAAGAGGGGACAATCGGGTGGGGCGTTTGGCAGCGGGCTTCAAGCGGAGGTCGGGCTGGTAGCGTCGGTAGAGCCATACTCGTCAAAGAACGAGGAATCGAGCGCAATCTCAAGGTCGACGCGCTCCCGGACGTCCACGCCGAGCCGGTAGTCACGGAGGAGGTCGCAGAGCCGATCCCCGTCGATCAGCTCGACAGGGGGTGCTCCGTCACGGCTGGCCTCGTTCTGAGCGTCCTTGGTGAAAGAGCCGGTCGTGATCAGGAGACCCTTCTCTCCACGGCCTGCCATGGCACCCCGAAAGTCTCGGACCGCACCTGCCGTCACGGTTCCTTTATAGCGCTTGCACTGGAAGTAGACGGGAAACGAGACGAGGGAAAGTCGGTACACACCGACACCGTCGATGCCTCCGTCCCCGCTCTTGCCGAGAACCGTTACGTTCACAAATCCGGCCTCACGAAGCAGTCGCTGAGCGAGTCGTTCGAAGCCGTCCGGCGGGATGAGGAGGAGCCGATCGATAAGTTGATTCTTCCAGGTCTCCGGCTCCTCATCACCAGTTTCTACGGCTGCGCTGTTCAAAGCCTGCTTCTGTCTTGCCCGACGCTGCACCTCGTCTCGATACGCCTTCGTATCGGTCCTCATCTGGTCCAGCGTGATCGTCCGGCCCTTGTCGGTCAACGACCAGACACCACGAGAGCTGTTCTCGATCGCGCCGATTCCCTTCAGGTGGGTTCTCGCCCAATGGAGGCGGTACTCGATCTCAGACATACGACCATCCTTGGTCGATTCAGCCTGCTGGTCCTCGGAGAAATGCTCGTTTTCGACGACCCGGTCGTAGATTTCCCTGACCGTGGCAGACCCGCCCAGCTCCCTGAGAGCAGTCAGCACTGGCCACATCAGCTCGTGATACTGCGGGATGTTCGTAGCTGCCATGAGCCAATCCTAGGGTAGGAAACTGAGTGGCGTCCCACCAAGTGGTGTCATATCCGGCCGGCCCGCACTCCAGGAGGGCGGGCCCCCGAGCGATCTCTGGTGTGTCAGTTAGCAGCTAGCCAGAAGAGGCACCCTGGGCCTCCCCCCTTTGCTTGACAGTCTGAAGTTACGCCACAGCCACCTCCTCGCCCCCCAGGAGAGCTCGTACTTCACGGGCGGCACGTACCCGAGGCTCGGAATGCACTCCGACCGTGTTGGAGGGTGGATCCAGGGAGCGACGCCAGAGCGAGCTGGGCTGCCCCCCATTTGCTTGACAGTCTGAATTTAGGCCACGGCCGCCTCCTCCCGGGCCCAGGTGAGCTCGTACTCGATTGGCGGTCCGTACCCGAGGCTCGAGTGCAGCCGGACGGTGTTGTAGCGGTGGATCCGGGCTGCGATGGCTGAGCGGGCCTCGGCGAGGTTCGCGAAGCGGTAGCGAGCCACCAGCTCGCGCTTCAAACTCCCGAAGAACGCCTCCGCCACGGCGTTGTCGTACCAGGTAGCGACCCTGCCCACCGACTGGCGAAGCCCGAGCGTGGTGCACAGCTGGCGAACCTTCCGGGAGAGGTACTGATTGGCGCGATCGCTGTGGAAGATGGCCCCAGCAAGGCTCCCCCGAGTCGAAAGGGCTCCCTCGATCGCCTCGACCACCTGTTCTCCTGGCATGCGACGCTCGAGTGACCAACCGACGACGCGCCTCGAGCCAAGGTCGAGTACCGAGGCGAGATAGCAGAACCCCTCGTTGTAGGCACCGGCCTTCTTTTGACCCGATATCACCAGTCAGAACTGACCCACCCGCGACACAACTATAGGGGATAGCTCCCCAGATCGTGGTGTTCGGCATCACCTCCTTTCGCCATGGCCTCGGCCGCCTGGGACAGCAGCCCACCGGGTAGCCGTTGCTTGGTGCGGTCCTTCAAGCGGTAGCTCTCACCGCGGATGTTCAGGACCGTGGCGTGGTGGAGCAGGCGGTCCAAGATGGCGGTTGCGAGCACCGGGTCCCCCACCAGGCTGCCCCACTCCCCGAAGCCCTTGTTCGAGGTGCAGATGATGCTCCCGGTCTCGTAGCGAGCCGAGATCACCTCGAAGAAGACCCCTGCTGCCCCGTGCGAGAGCGTCCGGTGCCGATCTCATCGATGACGAGCACCTTGGGGGCGAGGTATTTGCGCAAGCGCCTCGGGCTCACCATGCCCTCGAGGTCTGCCACCATACGGGCCATGGTGGCGAAGTAGACGGAGTGCCCGGCCTCGAGCGCCGACAGGGCGAGTCCCACCGCAAGGTGAGTCTTGCCCACCCCAGGGGGTCCGAGGAGCACCACGCCCGCAGCGTTCACCACGAAGGCGCGAGGAGGCGAGCTCGTTGACGAGGGAGCGGTCCACCCCGGTGGCGAAGTCGAAGTCGAACTCGCCAAGGCCCTTGCGATGGGGCAGGCCCGCCAGCCTGAGACGAGTCTCGTAGCTACGGTGGCGACGCTCGTCGCGCTCGGCACCGAGCAGCGTGATCAGGAAGTCCGCGTACGAGGCCTCGCGTTGGGTGGCTGCCTCGATGGTCGAAGCGAGCAGCTCGGCGCTGCGGGCAAGGCCGAGCTCGCCAAGGAGTGCTTCGGCGACCTCAAGCATGGACAAGCGCCTCATAGGCATCGAGCGAGCGCACCTCGACATCGACCTCGGCGAGTTGGCGAGCTCGGGGGCCTCGGAGTGCGAGCGCAGGTTCTGAGGCAGCGATCCCCTGGTACTGCTGGGGCAGGTAGACCACTGTGCGGGTCTTGAACCCGAGCGGGTGGGTGGCGATCACCTTCCCGGTTGCGTCAGTGATCTCGAGAGTGCGACCTCGGGGCAGCACCCACACCGTGCGCTTGACATAGGCGATCGGCACCCCGTAGTTGATGCCACCGAAGGAGACGAGGCCGTCCAAGCTCACCCGTCTCGGACGGCGCACAAAGGCATCGAGCTCGGTGCGTGGCGGCAGGGGACGCAAGGCATCACGCTCGGCGCGGTCGAAGACCTCCATCGGCGTGGTACCGAGGCTCGGATGCAGCCGGTGGTCACGCTCGAGGCTCCACCGACGGGCCTGGTCGTTCAAGTCCGCGAGGTCGACGAACTGGCGGGCTGGCGAGATGTGCTCCTTGGCGTAGCGGATGGAGCGCTCCACCTTGCCCTTGGTCTTGAGGTCGGCGGACCCGACACAGCGAGATCGAGATGCCGAGGTAGCGAGCGAGGTCAAGGAGCTCGAGGGTGGTACTCGTAGCCGCTCTCGCCATCCCCGCCGAGCACGACGGTCTTTGCGTGGTCGGTGAGCACCACTTCGTGAGCCCTCCGAAGTGGCAGAAGGCCTCCAGCAGTGCACCGATGAACCCGTCGCTGTCGGCGCTCGGGGCAAACGTGGCGCAGTGCGCCTCGAGTGCCCGAGGGTGGCCACGAGCCCTGGGATGCGCCGCTCCTCGCCTCGGGCGTCCACGTAGGAGAAGATCCCCCGCTCCACCTGGAGCTGGTGGCCAGGCGGGGTCTCGTAGCGGCGGATGGGCACCGGCCTCGGGGGTGCCATATGGCGGATGGTGTGCACAGAGTCGCGCACGATGGTGACCTTGCCCTCATAGCCCAGCTTGGCGATCCGTTCCATGATGGCCGGGGCCGAGGTGAGCCCCTCGGCCACCAGCCGGTCGATCTTGCGCCTTGGAGGGGTCCAGCTTGGAGCCCCGTCGGGGGCGGGTGACTTTCCTCGTGCCTGCGCCGTCTGGCAGGTAGCGACGTAGGAGTGTTCCGGGAGTGGCCCGTGCGCCGTGAGATCTCGCGGTAGCTGAGCCCCTCTGCCTGCAGTTCGAATAGCCTCATCAACGACCTGCCCTTCAGCATCGGGCTGCCCCCTTCTTGACTTCTTGAGGGCAACCTACTCTGGAGGGTGGGTCACTATCGTTCCGGTGTTCTAGGGTCAGTTAACGCCCGGTGCCTACACTCGTCGCTTCTGACGCAGGTGATGTCGCTCACGTACCGGCGCGCTGGCTCGCGAGGGGCGAAGTCCTGACAGACGAGATCTGGGAGCGGCGTGTCTTCCCCACGCCTCGTGGTACGCACGAAGCGCCGGGGTGGGCACGCTGCCATCCCCAGCTCGCGCATCATGCGCTCCACCCGCTTATGGTTCACGCAGAACCCGCGTCGTCGCAGCTCGTGGGTGATGCGAGGGCTGCCGTAGGTGCCGTCGCTTGCCTGCCAGATGGTGCGAAGTTCGCTGACGAGCACCAGGTGCTCTGGGTCAGGGCCTCGGTTGTTGCGGTGTCGCCAGGCGTAGTAGGCCTGGCGGGAGACCCTCGCTACTCGGCACGCCGCCGTTACCGGGACGCCCTCGGCCTCCTGGTTGGCAATCCAGTGGTAGCGGCTCACTGGTTGCCCTCCTTCACCCAGAAGGCCATCGCTCGTTTGAGCAGCTCACGTTCCATGGTGAGCTGCTTGACCTGCCGACGCAGCCGGGTCAGCTCCTCGCGCTCGGCGCTCGTGAGACCTTCGCGCTCGCCGCGGTCGATGCGTTCCTGACGGACCCAGTTGCCAAGGGTCTGTTCGTTGAAGGCGAGCTCGCGGGCGACGTCGGCGATGGTTCGCCGCTGATCGAGGACCAACGCTGCGGCGTCCTTACGGAACTGGCTCGGGTAGCGACCTCGTCGACGACGAACTGGCCCGTCGCCCGGTGGTGGGTTCGGTGTCTGGCTCATCCCTTCCTCCTATAGCAGGTGTCAACCTGGAGGGGGGAAGGCCATAGCGCGCCCGGGGCTCTCCAAGGGCGGCGCAGGCTGCGCGTACCCCGACAGTTGGCGCCAGTTCGCCGATGGCTTCGTCGATCACGTGGTCTCGCCGTGGGTCGCGGGCGCGCTGTCGGTGGCGAGGTGCTCCAGGCGCGCGGAGAGTTTTCCCTGGACCTCGATCACCTTGCGGGCCTTGGCGAGGTCGGCCTCGAGGCGCTCGGCGCGGCGCCTCGAGGCGTGCGATCTCCTGGTCGCGGGGATCAGCGGGTTGGCGTCCTGGTGGGCGTGCGAGTGCTTCCTCGATGGCACGGTCTCAGTTGGCGTCGCCACTCGGTGATGAGTGAGGAGTACAAGCCCTCTCTCCGGAGCAGGGCTCCCTTCTCGGCCTTTGCAAGCGTGTCATACTCGGCAAGGATCCGTGCCTTGTAGGCCGCGGAGAAGCGTCTTGGTCCTCGAGCTCGCTCCGGGACCTCAGGGTCTGGGTCAGGGGTGGGGGGCATGGCTCCAGTCTGGTGCGTGCTCGCGGTCTCGTCGGTCGTCATGGTCCTCAGGATCTCCTTGGTCAGCCGCCCTCTCGATACAACAATGGGGTCGGGAGAGTGGTCTCACTCAAGATTGACACAGAGGGAAGCCTCCCCGGCAGCGCTCCCGACCCAGGACGACGAGGTCATCGACTCCCTTGCCACGACACTCCCAGCGGCTCGCGCCATGGTCGCCGAGGCCACAGAGGAGGTCGCGCACCGTCCCGAGAGCTTCCCGGGGAGCTCCTCGGGCACGATCTGGTCACGAACCCGCTCTGGTCGGGCCCATCATGAGATCGAGCGGCGCACCAACGTCGTCGGGGTCTTCGGCAACGACGCAGCTCTCGGGCGCCTCGTCACCGCTATCGTGCTCGGCCAACACGGGAAATGGGGCGCTTTCGAGCAACACGACCTGTCAGAGGAGTCCATGGTCGAGCTCGAAACTGCCACGCGCGACGACAGACGGCGGGCACCTCGAAGACGTCTCGGCCCCTCCGCGCTGCTCGCGTGCTGGCCTCGCCCGCCGAGGAGGAGCCAGCCGTCGTGAGCTGAGGCCAGCCAGGGAGTGAGTTGACACCACTCGGCGGGACGTGATCCAACCTGATCTCCAGGTCAGGGTCGCCCCGCGACTCCTCCGTGAGACCGATGGTCCGGTCTTGACCTACGCGCTGAAGGGCGCTGATGGGACGAGGATCCTCGTCCCTCGACAACGAGCAGCGCGACCTGATCCTGAGCGGCTACGCACTCGTTTCGAGGAGTTCCCTCACCACCAACTGAGTAACGTCGCCTCCGATCTGCCGTCTCTGCGCGCACTCGACGAGGACTCCCTGGTGACGAGATCCCGAAGGCCGACCGCCGCCATGACGATGAGGGTGGCTCGGACCCACGAGCAGCTCAGCTCGACCGTTGCTCACAGGCTCGCCGGTTCCCGCCGCGGAGATGCACCAAGTTCGCGCGTCGAGCAACCGTTCCGACACTCCGCCTCCAGCGGAGCGTTGACCACCCTCACAACTCTTGGCCCTGCTCGCCCTCGACGACGGCGATGGCTTCGCGAGCCGTCGCACCTTCGACCACGGCATGGATCCCCGGGAGGTAGCGATCAGTCGTCACGGCTCCTGCGATCACCAGGTGGTCGACCAGTGCCTCGGTCAAGGCAGCGCCCTCGACATCGATCGCCGTCTTGAAACGGACCTCGCCGTCATCGAGATCAAACTCGAAGTTGCCGATGACCAGGCCGTAGTTGGCCCGAGTGAGATACAACGCCACCTCGGCTCGGCGGTCGAACGGGATGCGAAAGGGCAGTATGGCGTGAACGAGCACCTGCTGCTCGTCCTCTCGAACCGTGAGGTATGACTGCCACTGCCCATGTTCACCATGAACTTCGATGGCATAGGTGGCGTCGGCCACCTGTTGAACACCCCAAGGCCGATTGACAAGATACGCCGCGACGACGTCGCCAAGCTGCGAACGACTCATTCGGTCACCAGAGACCCTCGTTCCGACCGGGCCTAAGACGGTACCTGAGAATGCGAGAGCACGTTCCAGAGCTGTTCGGCATTCCAGATCTTTGGTTCATCCCACGATGACACGAACTTGAACTCCACCTTGGAGAGATCAATCCGCTGCGATCGTAGCTCTTCAAGCACTTGGAGACATTGTTCAATGCCGGGACGATAGTGCCCGCTTTCGTTGCTCAAGAACTTCAGTTCGCCGTTCTTGACTTGCAGCTCCCCTGCGCCTGCGACCTGGCCTCCTCCGATTAGCGAGGAGTGGTGGAAAAGACCGACCTTCTGGTTTCCAGCATAGAACTTCCCCTGCTGGTCCATGACGTAGATGGCATAACCACTGCCGAGGAACTGACTCCGCTCTGCTGTGGTGTCATACGGAGTGGTCGATGTTCCTCGCGTGATGGTTGAGCCGAAATGCAGCTCGTACTGATAGCGCTCGTTCGGCTGCACAGCAGTCACGACGGGGGTCTCTTCCTTCTTGTACTGCTTCGTCGGATCCTTGAGGAACTTACCATATTTCTTGCAATCATCCTCGGTCCAACCAAAGGCATGCATGAGGACACCCTCGACCGTGGTGTCGGGGAACTCTCCACGCTGCAACCCCGACTCGACAAACTTCATGACCCGTTTCATGGATTCGCTGACCGAAGTGAACTCGTTTTCAAATTCGGAGCGACGGGACTTGAGTTTGAGATAGCCCTGGGTCGTCTTCAGCGACTTGGGCACCCGAGCGCCGGAGCCAGACCCTGTAACCTCGAGTGCCTGCGTGACCGATGGACCCTGTGCCATTGGAGCCGTCGTGGGTGCGGGCAGGCTTCCAGGCGACCGAGCGTACGGATCGCTTCGCCGGCCAGAACCAAGGACGCTCAGCTTCGCAGGCACGTGCGATCGGAATCCCCACTGCCAGGAATTGCTCGCAGGTCCGGACACCGGACTCGGCGACTTCGAATTGGCGTATGGATCCGGCGACTTCGAGTCCCGCTGGCCGATCAACGGCGTCGTACGCGGTCCAAAGGGGCGATTGCCCTGGCTCCAGGGCGACGTCGGCCCGACTGGTGCGTTGCCGGGGCCCTGGAGTTCGGTGCCGGTCCCAACGGTGCCCGGCGTCTTGGCGTATGGATCCGGCTCTGGAGAAGACTGCCCTTTCGTAACGTCGGGCACACCGTCATCCACCACGACCGTGACCGGTGCCGTGAAATCGATGGGCTTCTTGTGAGCAAGCGCATCGAGGCGTTGGGTGAGCAACTGCTCGACGGCCTCGTTGCCCACCGAACGCTGCAGCCGGACGAGTTCGTCCGGGGTGAGGACCGAAGGAGGAGCAAACCGCAACACACGCGGCACCGACCGGGTTGGGCGCGCCTGATTCCCCTTGGTCTGGGAGGTCGCTTGATCGACTGTGAGCACGACGCCTCCGAATGGCTCTCCGGCCGATTGTACCACCGGCCTTCGATGCGCATCGTCCTCGATCCTCACGACGGCGCCGCTGCCCAGCTGTCGCGCCCCCGTGCCCACAGCCGACAACGGCGCAGGCCATCTGAGTTCGGGCCGCGACTGCGAGCCGGCGTACGCTTCAGGCATCGCGATGCGCTCACACGACCCTCAGCCGGCGAACCTCACGGCGAGACCTTGAATCTGGCGAGGCACGGTCGAGCGGCTCGTGCACGTCGCGACACGACGACGATCGTTGCCCCAGCGCCCGGATGCGCGTGCGACGAGCCTCCGATGGCTCCCCGAGAAGCCTCGCAGACCAAACACCGACCACGGCCCCCGAAGCTCCCAAATGCGACGAGCTACGAAAGAGCAGACATGTCGGCGAGCGATGCCCGCGCGCCCCGGGACGCCGCCATGGAACGACCTCGAGGCGAACTCGGCTACGACCCCGCCAACCAGCGCGCGCTCGCGGCAGCGACGACGACCTAGCCGACCGCCCCGTCCATCTGGAGCTCGATGAGCCGCGACCACTCCACGGCATACTCCATCGGCAGGGTTCGCGTCACCGGCTCGATGAAGCCGTTCACGATCATGCTCATCGCCTGCGACTCCGACAGACCCCGGCTCATCAGATAGAACAGCTGGTCGTCGCTGACCTTGGAGATCGTTGCCTCATGACCGATCCACGACGCGCGCTCGGCGACCTCCATGTAGGGCTTGGTCTCCGACACCGAATGGTCGTCGAGCAACAGCGCGTCGCAACGCACGAAGCTCCGCGCGCCCTCGGCGCCATCGTCGACGTGGACGAGTCCGCGATAGGTCGCATTGCCCCCGTCCTTCGAGATCGACTTCGACACGATGGTCGACGTGGTCTCCGGAGCAGCATGGATCATCTTCGCGCCCGTGTCCTGGTGTTGGCCGGCACCGGCGTAGGCCACCGACAGCACCTCACCGGACGCCTTCGGACCCACGAGATACACCGACGGGTACTTCATCGTGAGCCTCGAGCCGATGTTGCCGTCGATCCACTCGACTCGAGCCTCGGCCTCTGCTCGAGCACGCTTCGTCACCAAGTTGTAGACGTTGGACGACCAGTTCTGGATGGTCGTGTAGGTGATGCGCGCACCGGGCTTGGCGATGAGCTCGACCACGGCCGAGTGCAGAGAGTCGCTCGAGTAGACCGGCGCCGAACACCCCTCGATGTAGTGGACCTGCGCGCCCTCGTCCGCGATGATCAGGGTCCGCTCGAACTGCCCCATGTTCTCGGCGTTGATGCGGAAGTACGCCTGGAGGGGCATGTCGACCTTGACCCCTGGCGGCACGTAGATGAACGAACCCCCCGACCACACCGCTGAGTTGAGCGCAGCGAACTTGTTGTCGTTCGGAGGAATCACGGTGCCGAAGTACTGGCGCACGAGGTCGGGGTACTCGCGCACGGCCGAGTCCATGTCGGTGAAGATGACCCCTTGCTGGGCGAGCTCCTCGCGGTTGCGGTGGTAGACGACCTCGGACTCGTACTGGGCGGTGACGCCGGCGAGGTACTTCCGCTCAGCCTCAGGGATGCCGAGGCGGTCCCAGGTTCGCTTGATGGTCTCAGGGAGTGCCTCCCACTGGTCCACCTGGCGATCGGTCGGCTTGATGTAGTAGTAGATGTCATCGAAGTCGAGGTCGGGCATGTTCACCGCGAACCACGGCGCCATCGGCCGACGGAAGAAGTAGTCGAGCGAGCGGAGGCGGAATCGGCGCATCCACTCGGGTTCGCCCTTGATGCGCGACATCTCCTCGACGATCTCGCGGCTCAAGCCCTTGCGGGGCTTGAAGACATAGGCCTCTTCGTCAGACCAGCCGAGCTTGTAGCGATCGAGGGCCAGGTCAACCTTCGCCATCGGGCCTCCCTATTTGCACTACCTCGGTAGTCTATATCGCCCCGAACGGCCCGAGCCAACGGCGCTCCCTACACTCGCGTCCATGCGCACGATGCTCGATGCCCTCACGAGGGACCTCGCTCCTCTCGGTGCTCCCGACCCCGAACCACACACGCTCCGAGGGCGGGCGGGCACACGGATCGACCCCTACTGGTATCTGCGCTCGATCGACGACCCGCGCACCCAGCACATGATCGCCTCGGCTCGCACCAGCTTCGCAGCACTCGCAGAACGCCTGGCGCCCGCCGCAACACGCATCGAGGCGACGATCCGCTCACGCGTGGTCGAACCCGACGAGAGCTACCCCGTCCGTCGCGGGTCATGGCGCTACCTCAGCCGGATCGAACCGGACCTCGACTATCCGGTGCACTACCGCGAGCCCGTCGCAGGCGGACCACGCGAGCTCGTCCTCGACGAGAACGCCTGGGCCGACGGTCACGCCTACTTCGCACTCGCCGGACTCCTGATCGGCGACGACGAGCACACCGTCGTCGTCGGCGTCGACACCGACGGCTCCGAGCAGCTCCGCCTCGTCGTCGGCCGGCTGGAGGCCGGCATCATCACTCGAGCCGAGGAGATCTTTCCGGCCGGCTACGGCTTCGTCCTCTCCAACGACTCGCGAACGCTCCTCTACACGCGCCCCGACGAGACCCTGCGCCCCGCGTCCGTGTGGGCACACCGCATCGGCAGCGACCCGTCCGACGACATCCTCGTGCTCGAAGAACCCGATGCCCACTACTTCCTCGACGTGGGACGGACGAAGGATCGCGCCTTCTTGACCATCCAGGCCGAATCCAAGCGCACGAGCCAATGGTGGCTCCTCGACGCCACCGACCCACTCGCGACCCCCCCTCGGCCCTTCGCACCGCGCGAGGAGGGTCGACTCTACCAGCTCGACCACGGCCCGGACGGGTTCTACCTCATCGAGAGCCGCGACGACGCCGAGTTCCGTCTCTTCCGCACCGCCGACCCCGAGCAACCCCTCACCGAGGTCGACCTACTCGAGGACGGCGAGATCCTGGAGGGGTTCGAGATCACCCGCCACGGCCTTGCGATCCAGACGCGACGCCGCGCCTCGCTCGTCGTGTCGTTCCTCCCCTGGGGAGCGCCAGCGAGCGAACGTCGCCTCCTCGTCGATCCCGAGCAGCCCTCGACCGCAGCGCTGGTCGGCAACCTCGACCTCGACGACGACGAGGTTCGCTTCGAGACGGTCTCGCTCGTCGAGCCCGCCACCATCTGGTCCTACATGCCGACCACCGAGACGACGACGCAGCGCTGGCGCCAGCGCGTCGGTGGCGACGTCGACCTCGACGACTACGAGACGAGACGGCTGTGGCTCCCCGCCGACGACGGCGTCCTCGTCCCGGTCACGATCGCTCGCCGCCGGAGCGCACCTGCGCCGGGACCCGTGCTCGTCTACGCCTACGGCGCCTACGAGGAGGCCATCGACCCGACCTTCTCGATCTCGCGCCTCTCACTCTTGGACGCGGGCATCACGTTCGCCATCGCTCACGTGCGAGGCGGCGGCGAACTCGGCCGATCGTGGTACGACGCCGGTCGGCTCGAGCGCAAGGAACGGACCGTGCGCGACCTGCTCGACGTCGTGGCAGGCCTCGTTGCGGAGGGCATCGCCGATCCCTCCGCGATCGCCATTCGTGGTGCCAGTGCGGGCGGCATCACCGTCGGTGCGGCCCTCAATCGGGCGCCAGAGCGCTTCGCGGCCGCCGTCCTCGAGGTCCCCTTCGTCGACTGCCTGACGACGATGTCCGACCCCTCACTGCCGCTCACCGTGACGGAGTGGGAGGAGTGGGGCAATCCGCTCGAATCCGACGTCATCGCCGAGACGATGGCGCGATGGAGCCCCTACGACAACCTGCACGAAGGGACCTACCCGCCGATCCTCGTCACGACCGGGCTGAACGACGTGCGCGTCGGCTTCTTCGAACCACTCAAGTACGTAGCCAAGCTCCGGTTGGTCAATCCCGAGGCACGGGTGTGGATCCGTGTCGACGACGAACAAGGTCACCTCGGGCCCACGAAGCGCAAGGACGCCTGGCACGACGAGGCCCAGGTCCTTGCCTTCGTGCAAGCGGCGCTGACCCCAGCGACCGACTAACGCACCGGCTGGAACAGCAGGTCGAACGGACCCGGCGGTGCGCTGAAGTGCACCGGATGGCCGTTCACGCTCACCGACAGCACGCCCGAGTTGCCGGTGCGGAGCCACAGCGGTCCACCGCTCCAGGAGATCGTGTAGCTGCCACCCGCCGGCAAGGTCGCGTCCCAGAGCACCTGACCACCGGGAGCCTGGGCGTCCTCGACCCAGCAGGGTGCGCTCGACACCTGCAGAACGACGGTGTGGGCACCGCCGACCACGTTGTAGGTCGCGCCGGTACTGCTGGAGCTCACCAGCGCGACCGCCGGCCCAGCGCTCGCCGAACCCTTGGCCTTCTTCGCCGACGACGTCGTCTTCGACGTCGTCGAGGTCTTCTTCGACGCCGACGTCGTCGAGGTCTTCGCGTTCGACGACTGCTTCGTGGTCGAGGGCGCCGACGAGGTCGGGCTCGAGGCGGACTGCGACGTCGGTGCTGCCGCATGGTGGCTCGAGAGTTCGAAGGCGACGAGACCGATCGCGATCGCCGCGATTCCCGCACCACCGATCACGGCCGGGAGCCGAGTACGCCGATGGAGCTGGTAGACCCGGTGCTCGCGCACAGCGTCGTCACCGCGGTGCGATCGATCGTCGGCGGCCACGGCGGCCGATGGGCCCACCGCCGAGAGCAGTTCGGTTCGGTCCTCGGGCGCTCGATCGGGCGTGATCGCCGCCATCGCCGTGGTCCGATCGGCCACGGCCCGATCGATCGGCCTCGTCGCCGGTGGCGGGGCCTGCTCGACCGCCTCGTCCTCCGTGGATGCGGCCACGGCAGCATCCTTCGTCGGTTCCTCGTCACCGGGCGCCTGAGCGGATGTCTCGGCGCTGGCGCCACTCGCCAGGTAGTCCGCCTCGATGCGGATCATGTCCGGGTCGGTGAGGTCGGCGAGCCGACCGAGGTCGAGCCGCACCGGGGGCGCGTCGTCCGATCCGGCGGCGACTCGACGTTGCTCGCTCTTGGGCAAGCCGACGCGATGGTCGGCTTGCACACCGCGCTCCTTGGCGAAGCGCTCGAGCGTGTCGAGCGCTCGCTGATGGTGATCGACCGTGCGCACCTCGCGCGTACGTCCTCGAAGCGAGACGATGGCCACGACGCCGACCACCACGAAGAGCGCGACGATCACGATCGCTGCATTCATAGAGCTCCTTGCGTGCACCGTGCGTGCAACTGTGCCACTCATAGCCTACCGAATGTCGCCGATCGCTCAGAGACTCACGGCCACCGCCCACTTAGCTTGGCCGGGCCTACACTGAGCCGGCGAGTCAGGAGGTTGCCATGGCCCACGGAGAGATCGCCGACGTGATCGTCATCCGCCCGACCGTCCACGCCGACGCGCGCGGCGCGTTCCAAGAGACCTATCGTCGCTCGTGGTTCCCGCTCGGTCGTGAGATGGTGCAGGGGTCGCGCTCCGACAAGGTCGCTGGCTCGCTCGTGGGCATGCACTACCACCTCCACCAGGCCGACTACTGGTACGTCGTGCGGGGCACGGCACAGGTGCTGCTCTATGACTTTCGCCACGGATCGCGGACCGAGGGCACGACGTGGTCCCTGCTGATGGGCGACGAGGACCCGATCGGCCTCTTCATCCCCCCTGGGGTCGCCCACGGTTTCGCCGCCCTCACGGACCTGACGCTGACCTACCTCGTCGACGGCTACTACAACCCCGACGACGAACTCGGACTCCGCTGGAACGACCCCACGTTCCACGGCCTCTGGCAGCTCGATGACCCCGTCATCTCCGAGCGCGACCAGACGAACCCACTCATCGCACAGGTCCCACCGGAGCGGCGGCCCTCAGGTCGTCTGCGCACGGCCTAAGGCACGTCCCGACCGGGCCGTTCGCCCGCATCCGAGCGCTCCTCGGGTGCGCTCGCGCCCCGGGATTTGCCATCAGCCAGCATGGCGACGACGAGCCGCCGCTCGGGGTTGTCGACGTTCGAATCGACGATGACGAGCGACTGCCAGGTGCCGAGCAGCAGGCGACCGTCGATCACCGGCAGCACCACCGAGGGCGCAACGACCGCCGGAATGACGTGATCACGCCCGTGCCCGGGAGTTCCGTGTCGGTGGCGCCACGGCGTCGTGCGCGGCGCGAGCTGCTCGAGCATGACGGCGAGGTCGTCTTCCGATCCCGAGCCGATCTCCATCAGGCAAAGACCTGCCGTCGCATGCGGCACCACGCAGTTGACGAGGCCATCGCCCTGGTCGGCGACGATCGCTGCGACGAGGGCGGAGACGTCGGTGACGAGCCGACGCCCCGTGTGCACACGCACCTCACGAACCAGCACACCACCACGCTACGGGGCCCGGCCCACCGCCGCGTTCGCCGCCTGCTCGGCCACGGCGAGAAAGGCGAGCGTGCCAAGTGTCACGCTGCGCGACCACCGAACCGCCCGCCGAATGGCTGCGGCGTCGGGCGGGGGTCCGCCATCGAGCACCGGGAGCTCGACGACCGCGTCCCCGTAGCGGTTGACACCACCGAGGCGCACGCCGACCGCGGCCGCCACCAGCGCCTCCATGGGCCCGGCGTTCGGACTCGGGTGCGACCGAGCCGCCGGGAGGAGCCGGCGATGCGACGGCGCCGCGAGCGCGATCGCGAGCCGGCGTGGCGGCGCCATGACGAGATCGTCGAGGCGTGCTGCGAACCACCCGAACCGCTCGAACCGAGCGTTCCGATGGCCGACCATCGCATCGAGGGTGTTGACGGCGCGCAGCGCGATCGAGCCCATCGAGCCGAGCGCGACGTGCCAGACCATGGGGCCGAGCACGGCATCCACCGTGTTCTCGGCCACGGACTCGATGGTCGCGCGCGCGATCTCGGTCGCGTCCAGCCCGTCGCGATCGCGACCCACGAGCCAGCCGAGCCACGCACGCGCCTGCTCGAGGTCACCGTCGTCCAACGCACGCGCGACGTCGAGCGCTCGTCGCCGCAGCCCGGCCCCTCCGAGGGCGACCCACGCACTGGCTAGGGCCCCACCAGGCACGCGATCGATCACCGCGCCGACCAGCGTGCCACCCACAACGAGCGCACCTGCCACGAGCGCGCCGACACGACGATCGTCACGCCAGTAGCGTCGCTCGAGCACGCTCGCGGCCCGACCGAACCAGGCCACCGGGTGCCAGCGGTCGGGCGGGTCACCGAGCATCGCATCGAGCCCGAGCGCGACCGCGAGCTCGAGCGACCTAGTGCGTCGCACCCAGCACGACCCCCACGATGAGCGCGGTCTCGGCCACGATGCCGACCGCGCCGACCACATCCCCGGTGACGCCGCCGAGCGCGCGAGTGGCCCTCAGCCACAGCAACCCGCCCGCGATCGTCCCGACGCACACGCCGAACAACCCCGGCGCGCCCTCGACCACGACGATCGCCGCCGAGAACACGACGAGGGCACTCACCGAGGCGACACGCACCCCGAGCGAGGCGTCGCGGAACCACCGCGTCATGCCACCGGGCTTTGCACTCGGACTCTCCAGCACCACCACACCCATGACGGAGCGCGACCAGGCGAGCGCGAGCACGAGCCCGAGCGCGCTGATGCCAGCCGCACCGAGCACCGCAGCGCGCACCACCACCGTCACCGCGAGCGCGAGAGCGCCGAGGCCGCCGAGACGGGGGTCGTCCATCGCCGCGAGACGCTCTGCCGGCTCCATGAACCCCCCGAGCCCGTCGGCGGTGTCGGCGAGCGCGTCGTAGTGGAGCCCACGCGTCACGAGTGCGTCCGCCGCCAACGCGAGCGCCCCCACCACGAGGGCTCCGGCACGCTGGGCTCCGACCCTGACGACGACGAGGCACAGCCCCACCAGCACACCCGCGAGCGGGAACCCGAGGACGCTCTCGGCGCTCACCGGTGCCGCGAACGGCCAGATCGTGAGGAAGCCGAGGCCCCCGGCGAGCGAGCGGACGAGCTTCACTCACGCACCTTTGAGCCGAAGCGGCAGGCCCGCGACCACGAGGGTGACTTGGGCCGCGATGGCGGCCACCGCCTGGTTGAGCGCACCGAGCTCATCGACGAAGCGCTGCGCGAGTGCACGCTCGGGATGCACCGACCACCCGACCTCGTCGGAGACGACGATCGTCGGGGAGCTCCGCCGTGCGAGCGCCGCGACGAGCTCGCCCGAGGACACGTCGTGGTCCGAGCTCAGCTGCCAGCCGACCCAGAGCCCGAGCCCGTCGAGCAGGAGGCCCCCCGGGACGGTCCGGACCAACTCCACGAGTTCGCCCGGGTCGCCCGGCTCGAGCGTCACGAAGCGCCCGATGCGCCTCGCACGATGGGCCGCGAGACGCTCCGCATCGAGCGCGTGTGCCGCTGCGGTGGCGAGATAGGTCCCGATCCGCAGCTCGACGGCGCGCGCCTCCGCCCAGGCCGACTTGCCCGATCGCCGAGCCCCGAGCACGAGCTCGACGCTCACGCCCGTGGCCTCCTCGGTGCGACGAGCACCGTGGTGAGGTAGGGAACCTCGTCGGGCGCCTCGGCGAGCGGTCGGATCTCGGCTTCGGGCGTGCCGAGCAGCCACCCGACGACCGCACGCCGATCCGACGACGCCACCGCCTCACGCACCCTCTGGACCTGGCGACCGGGCTTGTAGAGCACGAGGGCGCTGTCGGGATCGGCGAGGGCAGCGTCGACGACCTCGGTCCGGGTGCGCCCGGTCGCGAGGACGAGGTGGTCGGCGTCGTCGAGGAGCTCAACGCCGGCCGCGGCGGCAAGGGCGCTGAAGGCGACCACGCCCGGGACGACCTCGACCAGCACGTCAGGGGCGAGCGCATGGACGGCATCGACGAGGAGCCAGAAGGTGGAGTAGATCCCTGGGTCGCCGAGCGTCACCCACGCGACGTCACCACCCACCTCGAGCGCGGCCACCACCAGGGGAGCCACCTCGGCGGCGCTCGCCCGGCGCCGCGACGAAGCCTCCGCATCGCTCGTCATCGGCATGACCACGCGCTCGATCCGTGCCGACGGCGCCGCCTCGCGGCAGATGCGCTCGGCGCGCCCGGGGCTCGCCGCATCGAGCGTGGGGGCCAGCACCAAGCGGGCGCGCTCGAGCGTACGCACGGCACGGACCGTGACGAGGTCGGGGTCCCCTGGGCCCACCCCGACGCCGATGAGCCTTCCCTGAGCCGTGACCACGGCGGCAGTCTAGGCTCGCGAGGTGCTGCCGCCGAGGCCAGCGCCCCGAACCGAAGGAGATGCCACCGCGCATGAGTGAACGGACCCTGCCGCCAGCAGCCGGCCTTCGAACGCACTACATCGGCGCGCTCGACGAATCCCTCCTCGACCGCGACGTCAGCGTCTGCGGCTGGGTGGCGCGCATCCGCGAGCACGGAGAACACCTCGTCTTCGTCGACGTGCGCGACCACACCGGCACCGTGCAGTGCGTCATGGACGGTCGAGGGTCGCTGCACACCGAAGCGGCGGTGCGCATCGAGGGTCAGGTGGCGCGGCGTCCCGAAGGAACGGAGAACACCGACCTCGCCACCGGCGCGATCGAGCTTCGTGTGCAACACGCCGAGGTGCTCGGCGACGCCGATCCCCTGCCGCTCCCCCTCGACGAGCACGCCGAGGTCGAGGAGACCACGCGGCTCAGGTGGCGTTACCTCGATCTCCGGCGCGCACGCATGCAGCGCAACCTGCGCGCCCGTGCCGCCACCAACGCCGCCATCCGACGCGCGATGGAGGCCCAGGGCTTCGTCGAGGTCGAGACGCCGCTCCTCTGGACACCGACGCCCGAGGGCGCACGCGAGTTCCTCGTGCCCTCCCGGACCCAGCCCGGATCGGTCTACTCCCTGCCGCAGTCGCCCCAGATCGCCAAGCAGCTCCTCATGATCGGCGGCGTCGATCGCTACTATCAGATCGCGCGCTGCCTCCGCGACGAGGATCTCCGCGCCGACCGACAGTTCGAGTTCACCCAGCTCGACCTCGAGGCGTCGTTCGTCACCCAAGAGGACGTGCGATCCTTCGTCTCTGCGGCCATTCGCGAGGTCATCCGCTCGGTACGGGGCGTCGACGACGTCCCCATTGGGACGATCACCTGGCACGAGGCGATGACCCGCTGGGGCTCGGACAAGCCCGACCGACGCTTCGGCATGGAACTCGTCGACGTCACCGAGGCGGTCCGCGACTCCGGTGCGCGCGCGCTCGCGGCCGACTACGTCACCGCCCTCGTCGTCGCAGAGCCCCTCTCGCGCTCCCGACTCGACGAGCTCACCCAACGAGCCCGCAGCGCGGGCGCGAAGGGACTCGCCTGGTTCCGTGTCGAGAGCCGCACGCCGCTCGAGATCGCCTCACCGCTCGCCAAGGCGATGACGCCGGCGGCGCTCGAAGCACTCGTGGAGCGCACCGGAGCCGAGGTCGGCGACACGATCCTCGTCGTCGCCGATCGCTTCGAGGTCGCCTGCACCGCGCTCGGGACCATCCGCCTCGCGCTCGGGCGCCACCTCGCCGACCCCGACGCGCTCGACGTCTTCTGGGTGATCGACTTCCCACTCTTCGAGGGCGTCGACGACGAGGGTCACCTCGTCTCGGCCCACCACCCCTTCACGATGCCCCACGCCGACGACATGGACCTCCTCGAGCGCGAGCCGTTGCGGGTGCGCTCCCAGTCCTACGACCTCGTCATGAACGGATGGGAGCTCGGCTCGGGCTCGATCAGGATCCACCGTCCCGACCTCCAGGCACAGATCTTCGGCCTGCTCGGGCTCGACGAGCAGGCGGCGGCCGATCGCTTCGGCTTCCTCCTCGACGCCTTCCGCTTCGGCCCGCCGCCGCACGGCGGCTTCGCCTTCGGGATCGATCGCCTCGTCGCGCTCCTGCTCGGCGAGGAGACCATCCGTGAGGTCATCGCGTTCCCGAAGACCCAGAGCGGCCAGGACCCCATGACCGGTGCACCGAAGCCCGTCGACGACGGCGTGCTCGCTGCACTCGGGCTCGAGGCGCGACGTCGCGAGCTGCGCTCAGGGACGCGGTGAGTCTCTTCGAGGAGCACATGGTGCGAGCACGCCCGCTCGCCGAGGAGCTCCGACCGACCTCGCTCGCCGAGGTCCTCGGACAAGACCACGCGCGAGCGCGCCTCGAGGCCCTCGCCACCGCGCCCCGGACGATCGCGGTGATCATGACCGGGCCGCCGGGGGTGGGCAAGACGACCATCGCGAGCCTGCTCGCACGGGCACGAGGCGAGCACCTCGTCGAGCTGCACGCGACCGACACCGGCGTGCGGGACCTGCGCGAGGCGCGGGCCGAAGCCGCCCGACGCGCCCGCCACGGCGACGGGACACTCTGGTTCGTCGACGAGGTCCATCGCTTCGGCCGGACCCAGCTCGATCTCCTGCTCGCGCCCATCGAACGGGGCGAGATCTCCTTCATCGGTGCGACGACCGAGAACCCCGCCGTCACGCTCTCACCCGCGCTGCTGTCGCGCTGCGACGTCGTTCGGCTCCGCGCACTCGAGCCCCCCGTGCTCCGCGCGGTCGCCGAGCGAGCGCTCGCCCACCTCGGCCTCATCGCCGACGATGCGGCGATCGCCTGGCTCGTCGCCGCAGCGCGCGGCGACGCGAGGGCGCTGTTGCGCATCCTCGAGCGTGCAGCCCCCGCGGCGGCCCAGCGACCGCTCACCGTCGAGCTCCTCGAGCGCATCAGCGAGATCGCCGCGCTCGGGCTCGACGACTCGACCCACTACGAGCTCGCCAGTGCGCTCATCAAGTCGATGCGCCAGAGCCGACCGACCGAGGCGATCCGGTGGCTCGCCGCGGCGCTCGCCGCAGGCGAAGATCCGCGCTTCATCGCGCGGCGCCTCGTGATCTTTGCATCAGAGGACGTCGGCCTCGCCGATCCCGAGGCTCTTGTCCTCGCGGCCGCGGCCGCGGACACGGTCGAGCGCATCGGCATGCCCGAAGCCCGCATCACGCTCGCGCACGTCGTGCTCTATCTGGCACGCGCGCCCAAATCGCGAGAGGCCTACGACGCGATCGAGGCCGCCCTCGCCGAGGCCAGCACGAAACCCAGACCGATCGTCCCAGAGGAGCTCCGGGGTCAGATCACCGGCATCGAGCGACGTCGGGGCATCACGCCTGACGACTAGCCGCGACCGCAGTTCGGCTTGCGTCCGTGATTGGCCTTCTTCTTCGCGCGCAACTTGCGCTTGACGGTTCGCTTCGACACGGGGGGCAAGGCTAGCGGCTCGAGAGACGACTCCCCGCTGGCCCTATGATCGAGGGGGCCATGGACAAGCTCGGTCTCGTGGGACTCGCCAACGCCGGCAAGTCCACACTCTTCAACGCCCTCACCGGTCTCGACACCCCCGTCGCGCCCCACCCCTTCACCACCACCGACACCACCATCGCCGAGGCGGTCGTACCCGACGAGCGCGTCGACGCGCTCGCGGCGATCCACCACTCGCGCAAGCTGGTCTATGCCCACATGCAGCTCGCGGACATCGCCGGGCTCACCGCTGGGTCCTCCCAAGGCGCCGGCCTCGGCAATCGCTTCCTCGGCCAGCTGCGAGAGGCGGACGCCATCCTCTACGTGCTGCGCGCGTTCCACGACGACCGAGTCCCGGGCGACGACGACCCGATCGCGAACCTCGACGCCCTCGAGCTCGAGCTCACCCTCGCCGACCTCGCCAGCGTCGAGAGCGCGCTCGAGCGGCGCCGCAAGGTCGCGCGGTCGGACCCCTCGGCCCGACCCGAGGTGGCCGCCCTCGAGGTCGTCCAAGCGGTCCTCGCAGACGGGATCCCCCTCTATCGGGCCACCCTCGAGACCGACGTGCTCGAGCTGGTCCGCTCGGCCTTTCTCATCACGACCAAACCCGCCATCGCGGTGATCAACGCCGACGAGGGTGCCGAGGCCGACGTGGCCGTCGAGGACACCGTGCGAGGGCGCCTCGGCGATCACGCCACCGTCGTCACCGCACCGCTCGCGCTCGAGGCGGAGCTCGCCAGGCTCGAGCCTGCCGAACGTGCCGAGATGATGGAGGCCCTCGCCATCGGTTCGAGCGCCCTCGAGCGCATCGCTCGAGCCGCCTTCGAAACCCTGGAGCGCTGGACCTTCTTCACGAGCGGCGACAAGGACACCCACGCGTGGACCTTCCGACGCGGCTCGAACGCCCAGACCTGCGCGGGCATCATCCACTCCGATCTCGCCCGCGGCTTCATCCGCGCCGAGGTGGCCTCCTGGCGCGACGTGGTCGAGGCGGGCTCGTGGACCCGGGCCAAGGCGCAGAACAAGGTCCGGCTCGAAGGGCGCGACTATCTCGTCGCCGACGGCGACGTGCTCGAGATCCGCTTCAACGTGTGATCGCCATGGCGTGGCTGGTGAACGAGCGCGGTCGGGTGCTCGGCACCCTGGACGCCGCGGGCCCGGTGATCTGGCACACCGAGGACTCCCACGGCCTGCTCATCTCGACACCGATCGCGCTCTGGAGCGGGCTCGGGGAGCTCGGCGATGCGCTCGCGCTCGCCCTCGACCGCAACGGGCTCGTCCGCAGCACCGTTCGGCTCCATCCATGGCGGCCACGCCTCGTCGTCGCCCCCTGGCGCATCGTCGTCCTGCCACGCGCCCTCTGGCACGACGCCCCCCCTTCGGCGGGCGACCGCCTCGAGGTCCGTCGATGAGCGGCGTGCTGAGCGTCGCCGGCACCCCGATCGGCAACCTCGCCGACGCGAGCCCGCGGCTTCGAAGCGCCCTCGAGACCGCCGACCTCGTCGTCTGCGAGGACACCCGCGTCACGAGGCGCCTCGCCAGCGCACTCGGCATCCGCCTCCGAGCGGTCCGCGCGCTCCGCGGCCAGAACGCGATCGAGCCCGAAGCGCTCGCCACACACCTCCTCGACGGAGAGCACGTCGTGCTCGTCGTCGACGCCGGCATGCCGGGCACCTCCGATCCGGGGGCGCCATTCGTCGCCACCGCGCGCGCGGTGGGCGCCACCGTCGTCGTCATCCCCGGCCCGAGCGCCGCGACGGCCGTGATGGCGCTCTGGCCCCACGAGGTCGCCCGCTACTGCGTGGCGGGGTTCTTGCCCCAGCGCGGGGCCGAGCGAGGACGGCTCCTTGCTGACCTGCTCGCCGAGGGCGTCCCCACCGTCGTCTTCGAGGCCCCGAACCGCATCCTCGAGCTCGTCGATGCGATCGGCGAGCTCGACCCCGAGCGCGAGGTGCTGCTCGCCAAGGAGCTCACCAAGATCCACGAGACGTCCTTCCAAGGGACCGCGCGCGCCGCAGGGGCGTGGGCGCGCGCCATCGATCGGCGAGGCGAGTGGGTCGTCGTGGTGGGGCCGGCACGAGTTGCCCCGCCCACGAGCGTCGTCGAGCACGAGCGCCTCACCCGAGCGCTCGCCGAGAGTTCGCTCGCGCCGTCGGAGGCGGCGCGGATCGTCGCTCGCCTCACGAACGCGCCCCGCCAGGAGGCCTATGCCGCCATCCTCGCGGCGCGTCCCGACGCTCGTCCCAGCGAGCGACCGGCGCCTCGGTAAGCTTGGGACGAGATCGATCGGCGAGGAGGTCGCTGGGCTCGTGGGGCGCTTCTACATCACCACCCCCATCTTCTACGTCAACGGTGACCCCCACCTCGGCACGGCCTATGCCGTGATCCTCGCCGACGCGATCGCCCGCTGGCATCGCCTGATCGGCGACGAGGTGCGCTTCGTCACCGGCACCGACGAGCACGGGCTGAAGATCGCCCAGTCGGCCGAGGCGCACGGCGTGAGTCCACAGGCCTGGGTGGACGTGACCTCGGCCCAGTTCCGACGCGCCTGGGATGCGCTCGAGGTCTCCTACGACGACTTCATCCGCACCACCGAGCCACGCCACCACCGAAGCGTCCAACGCTTCCTCGAGCGCATCCACGACCGCGGCGACATCTACCTCGGCACCTACGAGGGCCTCTACTGCGTGCGGTGCGAGGCCTACTACCAACCCGGCGAGCTCGAGCCGGGGGAGCTTTGCCCGGTGCACCACGTCGCCTGCGAACGGATGCGCGAAGAGAACTACTTCTTCGCCCTCTCGCGCTACCAAGATCGTCTCCTCGAGCACTACGAGCGCCATCCGGAGGCCATCTGGCCCGAGTCGCGCCGCAACGAGGTGCTCCGCTTCATCGAGGGCGGCCTCACCGACATCTCCATCACCCGCACCTCGATCGACTGGGGCGTGCGCGTCCCCTGGGACTCGCGACACGTCTTCTACGTGTGGTACGACGCGCTCGTGAACTACCTCACGGCGATCGGCTACGCAGAGGACTCCGCCGAGGTGGCCGCCTGGTGGCCCGCGGCCCACCACCTGCTCGGCAAGGACATCCTGCGCTTCCACGCCGTGTGGTGGCCGGCGATGTGCCTCGCGGCCGGCATCGATCCCCCGGCCCAGCTGATCGTGACCGGCTGGCTGCTCAACGAGGGCGAGAAGATGTCGAAGTCGCTCGCGAACCAGATCGACCCGCTGGGTGTCCAACGCGCGCTCAGTGCCGATGCGCTCCGGCACTACCTGGTGCGCTCCTCGGCGATCGGGCCGGACTGGGACGTGTCCCTCGAGGCGCTCGTCGCACTCTACAACGCCGAGCTCGCGAACGGCTTCGGGAACCTCGTCGCGCGGGTGGGCTCGCTCATCGTCCAACGGCTCGGGGGCCACGTGCCCGACGCACCCGCGACGCCCCCCGACGAGCTCGCCATCGCCGAGACCATCGAGGCCGTCCGCGCAGGTTGGGAACGGTGGCGGCCGAACGACGCCATGGACGCAGCGATCGGCCTCGTCCATCGGCTGAACGCCTACCTCGAGGCCACGGAGCCCTGGCGTCTCGCGAAGGGATCGGCCGAGGCCGCCTCCGTCCTCGGCACCGCTCGCGAGGGGGCGCGCCTCGCGAGCGTGCTCCTCTCCCCCGCCATCCCCGATGGGGCCGAACGTGCCCGACGAGCGCTCGGGTTCGACGAGGCGGGACCGCTCGCTTGGCAACCGGGCATGGGCGGGGCCACCATCACGAAGCCAGCCCCGCTCTTCCCACGCACCGACCTCGATGCCGTGGTGGGGCGCCGATGAGTGCGGGCTGGATCGATGCGCACGCCCATCCCGAGCGCGTGAGCCTCGACGAGGAGCTGGCGCTCCTCGTCGACGCCGGGGTCGTCGGGTTCGTCGCGATCGGGACGGACCCTGCGAGCTCGCAAGAAGCGGCCCGTATCGCCGACCAGCTCGCCACCGAACGGCTCGACCTCAGCGTCGGCGCGACGATCGGCATCCATCCCCACGATGCCGAGGCGCACGGTGGCGCGATCGCCGACCTCGCCGCGCTCGTCGTCGAGTACCCGGGCATCGTCGTCGGGGTGGGCGAATGCGGGCTCGACTACCACTACGACTACTCGCCGCGCCCCGTCCAGCGGCGCGTCTTCGCCGAGCAGGTCGCCCTCGCCCACCGCCTCGGGCTCGCCCTCGTGGTCCACACGCGCGAAGCCTGGGCCGACACCGAGGCCATCCTCGACGACGCCCCGAGTCCGCCAGCGGTCATCATCCACTCGTTCTCGGAAGGTCCCGACGAGGCCGAGCGCGCCCTCGCACGCGGCTGGTACCTGTCGTTCTCGGGGATCGTGACCTTCAAGAACGCCCAGCCCGTTCGCGAGGCGCTTCGGCTCGCCCCGATCGAGCGGCTGCTCGTCGAGACCGATACGCCCTTCCTCGCGCCGGTCCCGCTCCGCGGCCGACCCAACCACATCGCCAACGTCGCCGTCACGGGACGCTTCGTGGCCAGCGAGAAGGGAGTCGACGCCGACCGGCTCGCGGCGATCACCGCGGCGACGACACGGCGGCTCTTCGGGCTCCGTGAGGTCGAGCCATCTCCCTGAGCACCATGCGTCCAGTCACGAAGCGGGAGATCGTCGCACACCTCGAGCGCATCGGGCTCGAGCCCTCCAAGGCCCTCGGCCAGAACTTCCTCACCGACGGCAACATCGCGCGCAAGGAAGCAGCGCTGGCCGCGGAGGCGGGGCTTCGGGTCGCGGTCGAAGTGGGGCCGGGCCTCGGCTCGCTCACCGTGTGGCTGGCCGAGTACTTCGACGAGGTGGTGGCGCTCGAGGCCGACCGACGACTGATCCCGGCGCTCGGCGAGGTGCTGGCCGCGCGAGGGATCGACAACGTCCGAATCGAGCACGCCGATGCGCTCGCCGACCCGCTCCCGCTGGAACGACGCCCCAGCGCGCTGGTCGCGAACCTCCCCTACCACTCCGGCTCACAGATCCTCGTTCGCCTCGTCGAGGAGGCCTGGTTCCTCGAGCGTGTGGTCGTCATGGTCCAGGCGGAGTTCGCCGACCGCATCGTCGCTGCCGCCGGCACCCGAGCGTGCTCGGCGCTCGGGGTGCGGCTCGCGCTCAGCATCGACGCGCACGTCGCCGCCAAGGTGCCACCGGTCGTCTTCCACCCGCAGCCGACGGTGTGGTCGAAGCTCGTCGTCGCCGATCGCCGCAGCGAGCCGCTCGCGGTGACCGAGCCCACGACCTTCGACGCCACGGTGCGTGCGATCCGCCACGGCTTCGAACGTCGGCGTCAGATGCTCCGACGCGCCCTCGGCGACGACGAGCTGGCGGCGCTCGATGCCGTCGGCATCGACCCCATGCGCCGCGCCGAGTCGCTCGCGCTCGACGAGTGGGTCGCGCTGGGGCGCGCCATCGCAACCTCGAAGGGTGCCCGGTGAGGCTCGTCGCGCCCGCCAAGCTCACCCGCACCCTCCGCGTGCTCGGACGCCGAGCCGACGGTCTGCACGAGGTCGAGATCGAGGCCGTCCACCTCGCCCTCGCCGACACCGTCGACCTCGCCCCGGCCCCTGCCACCACCATCGACCTCGTCGCTGGCGCCCCCTGGGTCGACCTCGCTCGCGTCCCGACCGACGCGACGAACCTCGCCTGGCGAGCCCTTGAGCTCATCGGCGAGACAGGCACCCTTGCGATCACGAAGCGCATCCCGGTCGAAGGGGGGCTCGGCGGCGGCTCCGCCGACGCGGGCGCCGTCCTCCGCGCCTTCGGAGCACCGCTCGCGACCGGCCGGCACCTCGGTGCCGACGTCGCGCTGTGTCAGCTCGCTGGCCACGTCGATGCCCGCGGCATCGGCGAGCAGGTCATGGCCCTCGACGACCTGGATGCGGTCGTGACGCTCATCGTGCCGCCCTTCGGCGTCGCGACGGGCTCCGTCTATCGAGCCTGGGACGCACTCGGTGGACCACACGACGACGACGAGGTCGCAAACGACCTCGAGGCCGCCGCCTGCGCCATCGAGCCACGGCTGGGGGCGCTCATCGCCGCTGCCGAGCGACGCACCGGACGACGTCCTCGACTCGCCGGCTCGGGCTCGACGCTGGCGTGGTGGCACTCGGCAGGCACCCTCGGCCTCGGCGACGAGTTCGCGAGGGGCCCTGCTGCCCACGTCACCGTGGGAGGCGACGACGTCCGGGCCACGCGCCTCATGCTCGCGGACTTGCCCGTGTGGCTGATCGAGACACGGACGCTGCCCCGCGCCCTCGCCTCCCCAGCGACCGAGGTGTCGAGCGAGACACCGAGCGCCGGCGAGTCAGCCTGACCGCCGAGGGCCGCTGGCACAGCGGGCAGGCTCCGGTGGCGAAGCGGGCAGGCTCCGGTGGCGAAGCCGCCACGACGCACGAACGCCCCGCAGCCGCGGGGCGTTCGTGAACGTCGTGCGAGCTAGCGACCGGCTCGGCGCTGCCAGCGAGTCTTCTTCAGCATCTTGCGATGCTTCTTCTTGCGCATGCGCTTGCGGCGCTTCTTGATGAGAGAACCCATGAAGCCACGAGGCTAGTCGACTCGCTGCTCCCGGCGGGCGACCCGAGTCCCGGCCAAGACGTGACGAAGGGCCCAGGTGCGCCCATCAGGACGATTCGTAGGCTGGAGCTCGCAGCTCGGTTGCGTACGTTCAGCTCGAGCTGCGGTGTCAGAGGGAGGGTCTCATGGTCGCGTCGATGACCGTGCTGCTGTCGAGGTGGCAGTTCGCAGCCACCACCATCTACCACTTCCTGTTCGTCCCCGTCACCATCGGGCTGGGTCTGATCGTGGCGATCCTGCAGACGGCCGCCTACCGTTCGGGCGACGACCGCTACGAGCGCGTGCTCGACTTCTTCGGCAAGCTCTTCCTGATCAACTTCGCCATCGGGGTCGTCACCGGCATCGTCCAGGAGTTCCAGTTCGGGATGAACTGGTCGGCCTACTCCGCCTACGTCGGCAACATCTTCGGCCCGCCGCTCGCCATCGAGGGACTCCTCGCCTTCTTCATGGAGTCCACCTTCCTCGGCGTGTGGCTCTTCGGCAAGGATCGCGTGCCACGGCGCGTGCACCTCGCCTCCATCTGGCTCGTCTCGATCGGGACCATGCTGTCTGCCGCCTTCATCCTCGCCGCGAACTCGTGGATGCAGCACCCGGTGGGCTATCGCATCGATCCGGCCACCCACCAGGCGGTCATGACGAACTTCTGGGCCATCCTCACGAACGAGCTCTTCCTCGTGACGCTGTTCCACACCCTGCTCGCCTCCTTCCTGACCGGCTCTGCGCTCGTGCTCGGCATCTCGCTGTGGCAGTACCACCGCAGCACCGAGACCCGCGAGGTCTTCGCCGCAGGCGCGCGCGTGTCGCTCATCGTCATGCTCATCTCGGCGCTGCTCATGGGCCTCGACGGCCACATCGACGGCCAGGTGATCGCCGAGACCCAACCCATGAAGCTCGCCGCCGGCGAGGCCCTCTACAACACGTCCCGCGGTGCGTCCGAATCGATCCTCACGATCGGCAACCTCCACGACAAGCCCATCTTCTCCATCGGCATCCCGCACGTCCTCAGCCTGCTCGCCACCGACCACTGGAACGGGGTCGTTCAGGGCATCAATCAGCTCCAAGCCGCGATGGTCCGCCAGTACGGCCCGGGCAGCTACATCCCGCCCGTTGCCCTCGACTACTGGAGCTTTCGCATCATGGCGGGGATCGGAGCCGTCATCATCCTGATCGCCCTCTGGGGTGGCTGGCTGCTCTACCACCATCGCCTCGAGCAGTCGCGCTGGTTCGCCAAGGTCGCCCTCTGGACCATCCCGCTCCCCTTCATCGCCAACACCACCGGCTGGATCTACACCGAGACCGGCCGCCAGCCCTGGATCGTCTACGGCTTGTTGAAGACCTCCCAAGGGGCCTCGCACCTGTCGCCATGGTCGGTCGGGATCACCCTCGTCGGGTTCACGGTGCTCTACGGCATCCTCGCGGTCGTGGACATCTCGTTGATGGTTCGCTATGGTCGACGCTCACTCGAACCCGGCGCTGACACCGAGACCGAGCACGAAGTCGGCTCGCTGATCTACTAGGAGCGCACGATGCACACCACTGGTCTCGAACTCTTCTGGTTCATCCTGATCGGCGTCCTCTGGGCCGGCTACTTCTTCCTCGAGGGCTTCGACTTCGGGGTCGGCATGCTGCTGACGCTCATCGGACGCGACGACCTCGAACGTCGCGCCGTCATCAACACCATCGGTGCGACCTGGGACGGCAACGAGGTCTGGGTCATCGTGGCAGGCGGGGCGACGTTCGCGGCGTTCCCCCTGTGGTATGCCCGCATGTTCTCCGCGTTCTACCTCGCTCTGTTCATCCTCCTCGTCGCGCTCATCATCCGAGGCGTCGCGTTCGAGTACCGCGGCAAGCGCCAGAGCGCGACCTGGCGACGCAACTGGGACATCGTGATCACGGTGGGGTCGCTGGTGCCCGCCCTCCTCTGGGGCGTCGCCTTCGGCGACCTCATCAAGGGGATCCCGATCACCGCGAACGGCATCTTCACGGGCTCGCTGCTCTCGCTCCTGCAGCCCTACGCGCTCGTCGCGGGGCTCGCGACCCTGAGCCTGTTCCTCCTCCACGGTGCCTTGTTCCTCAACCTGAAGACCACCGGCGCACTGAAGGAGCGTGCCTCCGCGCTCGCCGGGCGCATCGCGCCGATCACCGCCGTCATCATCCTCGCCTTCCTCGCCTGGACGTGGGAGGTGGCACGGACCGAGCACCACGCCGGTGACGTCCCAGGCATGATCCCCGTGTCCGCCCTCCTGCTCGTGGTCGCGGCGAGCTGGCTCAATCGCGAGCGGCTCTCGGGCTGGGCCTTCACCGTGACGGGCGTCGCCATCCTCGCCATCACGGCGACGGTCTTCATGACCTTGTATCCTGACGTCATCACCTCGTCGCTCTCGTCCGCTGCGTCGCTCACCATCGCCGAGGCTGCCTCGCAGCCCTACACCTTGCGCGCGATGACCATCGTGGCGGCGATCTTCACCCCGTTCGTCCTCCTCTACCAGGGCTGGAGCTACTACATCTTCCGGCGTCGCGTCTCGCTGCCCCACGAGACCGTCCCCGCGAGCGACCAGCCGCACGAGGTGTGAGCGAGCGACGTGGTCCCATCGACCCCCGGGCGCTTCGCGCACCGGGGGCGATGCCGTTCTGGGCGATCCTCGCTGCGACCACGCTCGCCCAACTCGTCGCGCTCCTCGTGGCGGCTCGCGCTTTTGGCGCAGCGCTCAGCGACGCCGTCGTCGCGCACCGACTCGGCGCGAGTGCCACGGCCGGCGTCGTCCTCGGGGCTGCCCTCGTCGTGCGGGTCGTCCTGCGGCGGCTGGGCCAGGTGGCGGCCCGTGAGGCTGGCGAGCGAGCAGCCAGCGCCGCAGAGCCCGCCCTCCTCGCGGCCGCACGCGGGACGAACCCCGATCCGAGCCGCCTCGCCTATCTCGCGAGCGAGGGCCTCGACCGCCTCGCGACCGCGGTCGCATCGGTCGCGCCACCGGTCGCCGAGACCGTCGCGCAGATCCCGACGCTCGTGGTCGCGACCTGGTTGGCCAGCCCCATCCTCGGCATCGAGCTCGCCGGCGGCCTCGTCGCGATGCCGATCCTCGCGGCGCTCATCGGGATCGCCACCGACCGGCGCGCTCGCGACCAACTTGATGCCACCATCGAGCTCGAGCATCGCTACCTCGATCTCCTCGGTGGTGCGGGGACGCTGGCCGCCTTCGGACGCGCCGACGAGCAGGCCGATGCCGTCGACGCCGCAGCTGCATCGCTCGAGCATCGAACCATGCGCGTGCTCGAGATCGCGTTCCTCTCGGGTGTGAGCCTCGACATCCTCTCGGCGATCGTCGTGGCGCTCGTCGCCGTCTCGATCGGCATCCGACTGAACGACGCCTCGATGGCGCTCGCCACGGGCGCGACCGTCCTGTTCTGGACGCCCGAGGTGTTCGCCCCGCTCCGGGCCGCATCGCTCCAGTTCCACACCACCGCCGACGGCCGCGCAGCAGCCGAGGCCATCGACGCCCTCGCGGCGCCTCCTGAGTCCCCCGTGCCACGCACGTCCCAAGCTCCGGCGACACGTCTCCTGCGGGCCGCACCGTCGCACGATGAGGCGCTGCTCGAGCTCCGTTCCGTGACCACTGTCGAGATAGAGCTCGACCCTCCGGTCACGCTGTCGCTCGCACCTGGCGACCATCTCTGCGTCGTCGGCCGCAGCGGCATCGGCAAGTCGACGCTGCTCATGGCCCTCGTGGGTCGCGGCGCAACGCTCCGTGGAACCCTCGTGCTCGACCACGAGATCCATCGAGCGCTCCCTGCGGAACGAACGGTGTGGGTGCCGGCTCGCCCCGCCATGGTGCCCGGAACGATCGCTGACAACCTCCAACTCGTCGCGGGCCACGATCGCCTCGAGGTCGCACTCGACCTCCTCGCCGAGCTCGGCGCGATCGAACTCGTTCAGCGCCGCGACGACCTGGTCGCACCCGGGGGGGCGAACCTCTCGGCGGGCCAACGACAACGAGTCGCCCTCGCGCGTGCACTCGCACTCGGCCGCGACGTGGTCGTGCTCGACGAGCCGACGAGCCACCTCGACGTGGGCACCGAGGAGCGATTCCTCGAGCTGCTCACGCGCGAGGCGAAGGGGTCCATCGTCATCAGCGCGAGCCATCGCGAGCTCGTGGTTCGCCGCGCTACCTGCGTCCTCGAGCTCAGCGACGCTTCGATCGGGACCCGAGCGACGCCATCGCCGACGACGGAGCCGACGACATGAACCTCGTCACGATCATCCGCAACCACCTCGACTCTGAGCGCAGACTGGTCGCTGGCTACCTGGGTACCTCACTCGCTGCTGCGCTCTCCCCAGCCATCCTGTTCGCCTTCTCCGCCTACCTCCTCGCCAAGTCCTCGCTCCGACCTGGCATCTTGACGCTGGGGGTGGCCGTCGGTTCGGTGCGCTTCTTCGCCCTCGCCCGAGGTGCCGGTCAGTATGGAGAGCGCCTCCTCGGCCATCGCCTCACGCTGCGCCTCGTGCGCGTGGTTCGCGTCGCGCTCTATCGTGCCGTGGCTGGGGCCGCACCCCACAGGGTCCCGAGCGCGATCGCCGGCACGCTCTCGCGAGCTGCCACGGGAGATCTCGATGCGCTCTCCTCGCTGCTCCTGCGCATCGCGGCTCCCCTCGCCGGTGCGGTGGGTGCAGGCCTCGTGGGCACGGTCGTGGCCTGGGTCTTCAACCCCGCCCTCGGAGTGGTCCTCGCCCTCGGCCTCGTCGTCACGCTCGTCGTCGCGCCAGCGGCCGCGGCGCGGCTCGGGCGAGCACCGACCCGCGAACTCGCCGCGACCGCCGAAGCCGCCCACACGATCGCACTCGCCATCGCCGACTCTGCTCCCGAGCGCGCCGGAACGCCGGGCGAGCACACCCTCACCGATGAGCTCGCGGCCCACATCCGCAAGCTCGCCAGGCGTCGACGGACCAACGCAGCGCTCGAGCTGATCCCCGCCTCGCTCGCCGGTCTCGCCGAAGCACTGACCATCGCCGCAACCGTCGCGATCGGTGCCGGGGCGATCGCGCACCACCACCTCGAGGCCGTGGAGCTCGCCGTCGTGCCGTTCCTCGCCCTCGGGCTCTTCGAGGCGACGAGCGGCATCGGCGTGAGCGCGACCCATCTCGCGAGCGAGCTCGCCTCGTCCCGACGCCTCGACTCGGTCCTCGCGCTCCGAGGTCGCGACCAGCCAGCGAACACTACGCCCCTGCCCGACGGTCCCCTCGCCATCGACGTCGAGGACGTGAGCTTCTCCTACCCTGGCGCCACCACCGCGATCCTCGATCGCCTCAGCCTCTCGATCCCTCCAAGAGGTCGGCTCCTCGTCGTCGGTGAGAGCGGGGCTGGCAAGTCGACGCTCGTCGGTCTGCTGCGAGCCGCATGGGAGCCCACCCGTGGCACGATCCGCCTCGGCGGCGTCGACACGCGCCAGCTCACCGAGTCGACCGTGGCGCACCACGTCGGCTACGTCCCCCAGGAAGCGTGGGTCTTCGACGCGACGCTCGCGGCGAACCTCCGGCTCGCCCGCCCCGACGCATCCGACGCCGACCTCGTCCGAGCGCTCGGCGACGTGGGACTCGCACCGCTGCTCGCGCGACTACCCGACGGGCTCCAAACGCGCCTCGCCCACGACGCCGTCTCCTCGGGCGAGGCACAGCGCATCGGACTCGCTCGCCTGCTGCTCGCCGACCAGCACACGTGGATCCTCGACGAGCCGACCGCCAACGTCGACGGCGAGACCGAGGATGATCTCGTCGCACTTCTCGCCCGGCTCGCCATCGATCGAACCCTGGTCGTGGTGACGCACGCCGAACGCGTCGTCGAGGGACTCGCACACGGGGCCGAGGTCCTCGAGTTGGCGAACCACCGCGGCCAGAGCGCGCCGTAGTCGGCACATCCGCGACGCGCACGCGCACGGATCGCGCCCACGGTGGGGGCGCACCTAGGTCGGGGCGACGAAGGCGATCGACACGTGTCGCGCGGTCGAGCCGCCCTCGCGCCACGGCAGCGATCGCGTGGGATGCTGTGGGGTTCGCCGAGCTCGCGCGGTCCGATTCCCAGCGGGAGCGATCGATCTACCTTCAGGGCACCACCTCGCTGCAAGCACAGCCTCGGCCGTGAGGTCGAAGGGGTGTGCGGGACGACATGAGCACCCCCACGCGCACGGTTCTGCCGTGGGATGCGTCCCGGTACCAGCGCCACGACCACCGCGGCCGCGACATCTCGCACGCCCGCCCAGCTCGCCGGAAGGAGCCGGTCAGGGGTCCATCTGCCACGCGAGCAAGCTCCCTCGGGCAGCGGCCTCGCGCTCGTCGCATGCAGGTGGCCGTGGGGACATGAGAGATCCGAACTCGCGAGGGCGACCGATCGTCGGACCGCCACCCAAACGTTCCACTCCCCGTGTCCTGCGAGTCACCTGAGCGCAACCTGAGCGCAAGCTCTGGGGTCAAGCATGGAGTCGTCCCGAGTGGACACCCACATCATCGAAGGGGAGGTAACGATGCGAGCACGCAGTCGGTGGGTCGCCTCGATCGCGGCGGCGACCAGTTTGGCGACAGCCTTAGTGGGCTGGAGCACCCTCGGCACAGGAGCCCCAGCAGCCGCGACGAGCGGCATGCGGAGCCCGATCCAGCACGTCGTCGAGATCATGCTGGAGAACCATACGTTCGACAACCTGTTCGGGTCGTTCCCTGGCGCGAACGGGATCCCGGCAGGAACCGAGTTCCCGAATCCGTCGACGAACTACGCAGCCGCACCCGTCGCGCCGATCCCGGCTCCCGCCAACGTCGGTGACACGGTGGACCTCAACCACAACCGCGCTGCCGAGATCGAGGCGATGGACTACCGCCCCGCACTGCTGGCGGGCGGGACGGGCTACTTCACCTCCGCGACGCCGTCGAACGCGTACCTGACCGGCAAGCCGGGGTGGAAGATGAACTACTACACCACGCTGCCGACGAACGGCCTTGCGTCCATCACGACCTTCGGCAAGAGCGTCGAGCCGAACCTCTGGGACCTAGCCCAGCACTTCGTGCTCGCCGACAACAACTTCCAGCCCGCGATCGGCCCGACCCAGCCCAATCGGATCTACGCCGTGGCGGGCACCGCAGACGCGTGGCTGTCGGATTCCCCGCCGAGCTCTGGGTCCTTCCCGATCCGCACCGTCTTCGACCAGCTCACCCAGCACGGGCTGAGTTGGGGCATCTTCCAGGGCGACTACAACGGCCCACCCCCAACCCAAGAGGGGAACGGCTTCGTCACCCACTGGAACCCAGCCTGGTACACGCCGGTGCTCCAGGACAAGCACCTCTGGAACGACGTCGCGAACACGAGCCAGTTCGTGGCCGACGTCCAGAACAACCAACTGCCGAACTTCTCCTTCGTCGTTCCGACCTGGCTCTACAGCGAGCATCCGCCCACGGACATCCAGCTCGGTGACGCATGGGTCGGACAGCTCGTGTCGATGATCGAGCACTCGCCCGAGTGGAAGAGCACCGCCATCTTCATCACCTACGACGAGGGCGGTGGCTTCTGGGATCACGTGGCCCCGCCGATCGCGCAGCGTTTCGGCTACGGCACCCGCACCCCCATGGTGGTCATCTCGCCGTGGGTGCGACCCGGAGTCTTCTCGAAGCAGACGACCGACATGGGGATCCTTGCCCTCATGGATCGCCTCTGGGGGATGCACCCGCTCACCAAGCTGGTGGCCCGCCAGAACGACCTGCTCGGCATGTTCGACTTCCACCAAGCGCCGATCGCTCCCGTATCGCTACCCGACGTGCCGAGCGACACGATCCAGGTCGCCGATCCTGCCGAGAATCTCGCAGCGACGCCCGGAACGCCGCTCGTCGTGAACGTCGAGGCGAAGACTGCTGGCCTCACGACGGATACATCCGTCTCGGGCACGGTGAACCTCACGGTGGTCGGTCCGTCGGGGGCTCCGTCTGCCACGTACCCCGCATCAGTCGATCTCGTCGACGGCACGGCCCAGGCGACCCTCACGTTCCCGACGGCCGGCTACTGGCGCGTCATCGCGACAGGACCGAACGGGGCTCAGGGCTGGTCGACGTTCGACGTCAACGTCAACGACGACACGACTCCGTAGCCGACACAACCTTCACTCCCACCCAGACCACGTCGGCCCCGGCTGTGCCGGGGCCGACGGCCGTTACGGTGCTTGCAGCCAAGTTCGCTGTGGAGCTCATGCGGGTCCATGCTCCGCGTGTACCGTGCGCACGTCAGAGGAGTTGGCACGGAGCACGAGGGATACAACCTTGCTCCTGGCGCGAGGTCCATGTGGCTCGGCCAAACCGCGTTCGCACCCTGGACGAGCGGCAGCGACGCTACGCTGGCATCCCGGGCCGCTGGCCCTCACCCAAGGCCTCCGCTAAGCTTCGCCGAGGATCGACATGAGATCGAGCCATGGCCTCGGTGCTCGCACCAGCATGCTTGTGTGCCAGGAGACTGTGGCCTTCCCCCCTCCAGGTTGACACCTGCTATAGGAGGAAGGGATGAGCCAGACACCGAACCCACCACCGGGCGACGGCCCCGCTGGACGACGACGCGGCCGCTACCCGAGCCAGTTCCGCAAGGACGCGGCAGCGTTGGTTCTCGACCAGCGCCGCACCATCGCTGACGTCGCCCGTGAGCTTGGCATCAACGAGCAGACCCTTGGTAACTGGGTCCGTCAGGAACGCATCGACCGAGGTGAGCGAGAGGGCCTGACGAGCGCCGAGCGCGAGGAGCTGACACGGCTGCGCCGCCAGGTCAAGCAGCTCACCGTGGAACGCGAGCTGCTCAAGCGAGCGATGGCCTTCTGGGTGAAGGAGGGGGGACAGTGAGCCGCTACCACTGGATCTCCCGCCAGGAGGCCAAGGGCTTCTCTGTAGCGGCAGCAGCACGAGTCATCGGGGTCTCTCGCCAGGCCTACTACGCCTGGCGACACCGTCGGGACCGAGGCGAGGATCCCGAGCACCTGGTGCTCGCGAGCGAGCTTCGCGCCATCTGGCACGAGAGCGACGGCACCTACGGCAGCCCCCGCATCACCCACGAGCTGCGACGGCGCGGGTTCTGCGTGAACCACAAGCGGGTGGAACGCCTGATGCGCGAGCTCGAGATGGCAGCGGGCCCACGCCGGCGCTTCGTAGTCACGACGAGGCGGGGAGAGGACGCAGCGCTCCCGGACCTCGTCCGTCAGGACTTCGCTCCTGGTGAGCCGAAGCGCAGGTATGTGAGCGACATCACCTACGTCCGCACCGATGAGGGGTTCTGCTATCTCGCCACGGTGGCAGATCTTGGCTCGAGGCGCATCGTGGGCTGGTCACTTGGGCGTCACATGCCCGATGACCTGGTGGTCGAGGCGATCCGCGAAGCACTCGGGACTCGGGGCAGCCTGGCTGGGGCGATCTTTCACAGCGATCGCGGCAGCCAGTACCTCTCCCGGAAGGTACGGAGCCTGCTCGCGACCCTTGGCATTCGCCAGTCGGTGGGGAGGGTCGCGACCTGCTACGACAACGCCGTGGCCGAGTCCTTCTTCGGGAGCTTGAAGCGCGAGCTGGTGGCTCGCTACCGCTTCGCGAACCTCTCAGGGGCTCGCTCTGCCATCGCTAGCTGGATTCACCGTTACAACACGGTCCGCCTGCACTCAAGCCTCGGGTACCTACCGCCCGTCGAGTACGAGCTCTCCTGGGCCTGCCGGGAGGTGGCCGTGGCCTAAATTCAGACTGTCAAGCAAATGGGGGGAAGCCCACTGTAGTGGAGAATGGTTCGCATCAACTTGTGACCCTGACGTCGGAGCTCTAGAGGACGGCAATGGACGTCTTCGACCTTCGAGACACCGTCGTTCGCGAGTTCAGATCATTCGTCGAGAGCTTCGTTGATATTCGCGATGAGCGAATCCGTTCCAGGGTGCAAGAAGCCCTCAGCGAGGGAACGCTTTGGCCGGAACCTTGGCTGAGTCTCAACCCAATGTTCGAGTACGGCGGCAGCATCGATGAGCTGGTCGCTTCGGGGCTCCTCCATTCGACCGAGGTGAGCGAGAAGGCCTGACCAGCGCCGAGCGCGAGGAGCTGACCCGGCTGCGTCGGCAGGTCAAGCAGCTCACCATGGAACGTGAGCTGCTCAAGCGAGCGATGGCCTTCTGGGTGAAGGAGGGGGGACAGTGAGCCGCTACCACTGGATCTCCCGCCAGGAGGCCTGGGCTTCCCCCCATTTGCTTGACAGTCTGAATTTAGGCCACGGCCGCCTCCTCGCGGGCCCAGGTGAGCTCGTACTCGATTGGCGGTCGGTACCCGAGGCTCGAGTGCAGCCGGACGGTGTTGTAGCAGTGGATCCAGGCTGTGATGGCGACGCGGGCCTCGGCGAGGTTCACGCAGCGGTAGCGAGCCACCAGCTCGCGCTTCAAACTTCCGAAGAAGGCCTCGGCGACGGCGTTGTCGTAGCAAGTAGCCACCCTGCCCACCGACTGGCGAACGCCGAGGGTCGCGAGCAGGCTCCGAACCTTCCGGGAGAGCTACTGTCCGGGTTCAACCGGTCGTTGCAACACCCCCGGTGACGGAGGAGCACGTGCAACGAAACAGGAACCAGGCTCCTCCGGGAGCGAGGCGACAGTGGGCGGCCGATCGTGCCCTGCGGCCGCCGATGCGCTCCCCAGGGCGGCCAGACCCACCACGGGTGCTCCAGCGGGCCTTCTGGCAGCTCATCGCCACGGGGATCTCGACCGCGGACGCCTGCGAGCGCGTGGGCGTGTCGGTGGCGGTCGGTGCGCGCTGGTTCAGCCATGCTGGTGGGGTGCCACCATGCACGCTGGGCGAGCCCTCGGGCCGCTCCCTCTCGCTCTCAGCGAGCGCGAGGAGATCGCGCTCGCACGAGCGAAAAGGGGCTGGGGTCGAAGCGTCGCTCGTCAGCTCGGGCGTCACCCCTCGACCATCTCGCGTGAGCTCCGTCGCAACGCAGCCACGAGGGGTGGCACGCTCGAGTACCGGGCGGTCGTTGCCCAGTGGAAGGCGCAAGCTCGCCGCCAAGCGCCCGAAGGTGGCCAAGCTCGTTCGCAACGAGGAGCTCCGTGCCTACGTGGAGGATCGCCTCGCTGGTCGCATCGCCCATCCCGATGGCACGACCGCAGACGGTCCCACCGTCAGGTTCACGGGTCGTCGCCACGGCCGCAGTCAGGATCGCAGGTGGGCACGGGCCTGGAGCCCCGACGAGATCGCCAAGCGCCTCCCGATCGACTTCCCGAACGATACGATGATGCGTATCAGTCACGAGGCCATCTACCAGGCACTCTTCGTCCAGGGGCGCGGGGTGCTCAGGCGCGAACTCGTGACCTGCCTTGAGGACCGGACGAGCCCTTCGGGTCCCACGAGCACGGGCTCACGGACGAGGCCAGGGCTTCATCACCCCGGAGGTGCTGATCTCGCAGCGGCCCGCCGAGGCCGAGGACCGTGCGGTGCCCGGGCACTGGGAGGGAGACCTCATCATCGGGCTGCACCGTTCGGCGATCGGCACGCGCCTCGAGCGCACCACCCGCTCCGTGATGCTGCTCCACCTACCGCCCATGGAGGGCCACGACGGTGAGGCGCGCGCGAAGCACGGACCACCCCTTGCCGGCCACGGTGCCGAGGCAGTCCGCACTGCGATCGCTGCCAAGATCACCACCCTCCCCGAGCACCTGCGCCGATCGCTCACGTGGGATCGCGGCACGGAGATGGCCCAGCACGTCCAGCTGCGCATCGACACGGGACTCGCCATCTACTTCGCCGACCCTCACTCGCCATGGATGCGCGGGACGAACGAGAACACCAACGGACTCCTGCGCCAGTACTTCCCGAAGGGCACCGACCTGTCCCGCTGGAGTGAGCACGACCTCGACGCGGTCGCCTTCGCGCTCGGGCCAGCGGCCTCGCAAGACACTCGGCTGGCGGACCCCAGCAGAAGCGCTGGAGGCACTCCTAGGCTCAGATGGAGCAACAGGTGTTGCGACGACCGGTTGAATCCGGACAGTACCTCTCCCGGAAGGTTCGGAGCCTGCTCGCGACCCTCGGCGTTCGCCAGTCGGTGGGCAGGGTGACTACTTGCTACGACAACGCCGTGGCCGAGTCCTTCTTCGGGAGTTTGAAGCGCGAGCTGGTGGCTCGCTACCGCTTCGCGAACCTCGCCGAGGCCCGCTCAGCCATCGCAGCCTGGATCCATCGCTACAACACCGTCCGGCTGCACTCGAGCCTCGGGTACCGACCGCCAATCGAGTACGAGCTCACCTGGGCCCGGGAGGAGGCGGCCGTGGCCTAAATTCAGACTGTCAAGCAAATGGGGGGAAGCCCACTTGGCGTCGCGCGTCGCTCTGCGATCCGAGCACGCACCCGAAGCTGGCAACCAGCTCCGCGACCTGATCGTCACCTTGGCCGATGAGCAGCGTGAGGAACTCACGAGGCTTCGTCGTGCTCGCCAGGTGGAGCGTGTGGCAGCCTGGGGCGACGCTGTGGGCACTTGCGACTGGTGCCGCAACGACGCTGGCGCTCGTGACGCTGGCGAGGCGCCACCAGGCCCTGGAGCGAGAGATCGCCGAGCTGGACCACGCGATCGCTCGCCTGTGCTCGGAGGTGAACCCTGCACTCGTCGCAGCTCCGGGTGTCGGGCCCGAGGTCGCCTCAGCCCTCGTCGTGGCAGCGGGCGACAACCCCGAGCGCCTCCGGAGCGAGGCCTCCTTCGCTGCGCTCGCCGGGGTGAGCCCCATCGCAGCTTCCTCGGGCAAGGTCGTACGACATCGCCTGAACCGGGGTGGCAACCGTGAGGCGAACAACGCGCTCTGGCGCATCGCGATGGTCCGCCTCGCCCACCGTCACGGCCCGACCATGCGCTACCTCGAGCGGCGACGCCAGGAAGGCAAGAGTGATCGAGAGATCATGCGCTGCCTGAAGCGCTCCATCGCCCGGGAGATCTTTGGCCTCCTCACGAACCCCGCGCCCGTCATCACCGGCACGGAACTTCGCGAGCTACGGCACTCCCTTGGGCGTCGTGCTCCAAGCGGCTGCAGCTGCCCTGTCAACGACCGTGGGGCGCCTATCGCGGCTCGAGGGCGGCCTCACGCGTCACGACGAGTTGGCCATCCAGTATCGCCAGTGGCTCGAAGGGCTGAGCGCGCTCGCCACTTGACAGACATAGGAGCATCCTGCCCTTCAGCATCGGGCTGCCCCCTTCTTGATTCTCGAGGGCAACCTACTCTGGAGGGTGGGTCACTATCGTTCCGGTGTTCTAGGGTCAGTTAACGCCCGGTGCCTACACACGCGCTGGCCGCTGCGCCACGAGCGACCGCGCGACTTCGAGGAGGCTCGGTTCACTTCGTCTCACTTGCGCGGGCACAAGCGACCACCGTACACTCAAGGGCAGGTCAATGCAGACCGTGCGGCGTGTTGTGGTGGGGTACACATGCGTGACGATCCGTCGGTCTCGAGAGGTAGGCGGGGCGCGAAGCTCGCCTCTCGCATGCTGGCCATCCAGGCCGGGATCATTCTGGTGAGCGTCATTGCAGCGATCGCGTGGGTGACGCTCGAGGTCCCGACTGGGCTCGGATCCGACACACATCAGGCGCTCCTTGCGGCACAGAGCGTCGCTGCGAACCCAGATATCGCCACCCTCGAGTCCGGAACGGAGAACCGACAAGCCCTCCTCACACAGTCGCGCAGGGCCATTGGCGCGCTCGCCGTGGCAGTCGTGAATCGCCATGGTCTCGTCGAGGCGGGGAGTGGATCACTCACTCGTGGTCAGCTCGTCGCCGAGCTCGACGGACGAAACGTCTGGAGTGGCGTCCTCAACGGCGGTTCCGGACCCGTCGCTGCGCGAGCCCCGATCTCGCACTCGGCTGGTCTCGGAGTCGTCGTCGAGTTCTCGGCGCCTAACCCACTTGCCCTCATCACCGGATCCGCAGTGCGTGCGCTCGAAGCGCTCACCGTGGCACTGGCCATCGGTGCAGCAGGATCGTGGCTGGCGAGCCGATGGCTTCGCGATCGCACCTTTGGCCTCGAGCTCGACGAGCTGACCAAACTCATCCAGGAACAGGACGCGATTTTCCACGGCATCCGGGAGGCGGTTGCGGGGATCGATCCCGAGGGAAGGTTCCAGTTCGCCAACGAGGAGGCCCGCCGCCTCCTACACCTTCCAGTAAGGTTCCTCGAGCGCCCTGTCGGCGTGCTGGTGCCAGATGGTCGACTCCAAGGCATTCTGACGGGCGAGGTCGTGGGCAAGGACCTGCTCGTCGTCCACGAGGATCGAATCCTGATCGCCAATCGTCGAGCCGTCGAGGTGCAAGGGCGCCTACTCGGCTATGTCGTCACGCTCGTGGACCGCACCGAGTCCGAGGCACTGCTGCGCGAGCTCGACGGCATGCTCGGACTCACCGACGCGCTTCGAGCACAGGCGCACGACTTCTCCAACCGGATCCACACCGTCGTCGGCCTCATCGAACTGGGAGAGACCGATGAGGCCATCCGATTCGCCACCGACATCGCACTTCGTGACACCGCGCTCATGGATCGCCTGGCCCGCGAGGTGGGCAATCCCGTCATCGTGGCGCTCCTGTTGGCGAAGAGTGCAGTGGCTGCCGAGCGTCACGTCGAGCTACGCCTCGGACCTTCCGACCGCGTGCCGCCCGAGTGCATGCCCGCGAGCGATCTCGTCACACTGCTCGGCAACCTGATCGACAATGCGATCGATGCAGCTGCAGATACTCCCAACGCCTGGATCGAGGCGAGCTTTCTCGCCATGGGAGATGCGCTCACCATGATCGTCGCCGACTCAGGTCCAAGGGTCCCAGCCCACATCGCCTCAGAGATCTTTCTCGACGGCTTCAGCACCAAGCTCACGCGCAGTGGGACACGCCGGGGGCTTGGCCTCGCCCTCGTACGGCTGAGGTGCCCCAGATTTCGTAGACACCCAGGTTACTTCACGCGAGCCTCCTCCGCGACGAGGTGCTCGAAGACGACTGGGGCAAGGTAGCCGATCTTCGAGCAGCTGCGCTGGTGGTTGTAGAACTGGATGTAGCTCTGTATGCCGCGGCGCAGCTCGGCGAGGTCGCCAAAGGCGTGGCGGTAGAAGAACTCGTGTTTGAAGATCGACCAGAAGGACTCCGCGCTCGCGTGGTCGTAGCAGGTGCCGGTTCGCCCCATGGAGCGCGTGATCCCGTGTCGGGCACAGAAGGCCACAACTCGATGGTCGCTGAACTGACTCCCTCGGTCGGTGTGCCAGATGACCCCCTGCGCGTGGGACCCACGCACCGCGACGGCCTGGCCGAGGGCCTCGAGCACGAGCGTGGTCTCCATGCGCTCCGCGACGCTCCATCCGAGCACCCGCCGCGAGTGCTCGTCGCGCACCACACACAGGTATGCCATCGCGCCGGCGAGAGCGAGGTAGGTGATGTCCGAGGTCCAGAGGGCGTGCAGGCGCCCCGGGTCGAACTTCCTGGCAACGAGGTCTGGTGGGTAGATCGCCTTCGGATCGGCGTGGGTGGTCGCTGGGCGGAACCTCCTGGGGCTGATACCGGCGATGCCGCGCCTGGCCATCGCTGCTGCCACCGTGTTGTGGCTCGTCACCACGCCAGCGGCGAGGAGTGCCGCCGTGATCCGTCGTGCGCCGTAGGTGCCAGAGGATGCCTGGTGGACCGCGACCACTCGGTTCTCGAGGTCGCGTCTTGCACATGCCCGACGCGACGGTGCTACCTGGGTGCGTCGCCATCGGTAGTAGCCAGCCCGGGAGACCTCGAGTAAGCGTGCCATCCGTTTGATCTCGAAGCGAGCGTACTCCGCCTCCATCAGCGCGAATCTCTCTTGCTTGGTGGCTTCGCGGCGAAGTACGCGGCTGCTTTTCCCAGGAACTCGTTGTCCTTGCGCAGCTCCTCGAGCTCCCTGCGCAGCCTGATGAGCTCGGTGCGCTCCTGCGCCGTGAGGGGCGGGCTGCCAGTGGCGTTTGCTGCTTCGATCCGCCTGCGCTCCTCCCGCACCCATCGATAGAGGTTGTGCTCCCCGATCGCGAGCTCACGGGCCACCTCTGGGACGCTCCGGCCGCTGTCGATGACCCGGTGGGCCGCCTCGGTCCGGTACTCCAGGGTGAACTTCCTTCTCGACGTCCCCATCGACCTCCCCTTCCCTCTGCCATGGTACGTGTGACTTACGACGTGTCAACGGAATCTGGGGCGGCTCAGGCAACTCGTGGAGCGCTATGGAGGGTCGATCGAGGTGCTGCGAGAGGTTGGCGCAGTGTTTGTCGTTCGATTGCCTGGGATCCTGCGTCAACACATCCCAGCCTTCTCTGACACGCAGCACTCATGAGGTATCGAATCCTCGTGGTGGACGACGACTTCCGGGTCGCCGCGCTGCACAGGGCCTTTGTCGAGCGTGTATCGGGCTTCGAGGTCGTGGCAGAGTCCCACACCGGAGCGCACGCGCTGGCTGCCGCCGAGGAGCACCATCCAGACCTCGTGTTGCTCGATCTCTATCTCCCCGATGTCTCGGGGCTCGAAGTGCTCAAGGCACTCGGGCGCATCGCAGGGCGACCCATCGACGTCATGGTGATTACCGCCGCACGAGATGTTGCGAGTGTCGCCGAGTCTGTGCGCTCAGGAGCCCTCTACTACCTGGTGAAGCCCTTCGCACCCTCGATCCTGATGGAGCGCCTCGAGGCTTATGCCGCCATGCGGAAGAAGCTCGACGCCCTTGAGGAGGCCAGTCAGGACAAGGTGGACGAGATCTATACCACGCTGCGAACGAGCGTCGAACGTTCGCTGCCCAAGGGGCAATCGCGTGAGACGCTCGGGGTCATCGTCGAGACGCTGCGCGGCGCGACGGAGGAGCTCTCGGCCGAGGAAGTCGCAGCCCGCTCCGGAGTCTCTCGGGCCACCGCGCAACGCTACCTCTCACACCTCGCGCGCATGGGACGGATCGAGCTCGTGCTCCGCTACGGAATCGGGCGACCTGAGCATCGCTACCGATGGCCTCGTTAGCACCCGCACCGGCTCGCCACGTCAGGGTCGGTTGGACTCGAGTCCCAACCGAAACACGAGGTTGCATCACCATCGCCACCAACCTCATCCACGTAATCGCACGAGCGACGAGCCCATGGCGAGCGACGAGCGGAACCGGCAAGACGAGGCTCTCCCGGGTTCGGTCGTCGCAGCTCACCAGGTCTCTCAGCCAGTGCAGACCGACTTCAGGCAGGGCACGATGCTGGCCCTGCATGCTTCGGTCTGCGGGGAAGACCAATCACCTCGGCCCGCAGCTCCGGACGGCCCTCTCCTGCTCGGCCGGTGGCAGGCTTTGGGATGGGATCGGACACCGTCGCACGCCGATCCTCGGCCACTCCCCCCTGGGCAACGCACCGGTCCATCGCAAGTCGCTGTCCGCCCTCGCGCAGGCCCGATCTCGGCGATCACGGCCGCGGTTCGCTGAGTGGTAGGTCCGCGGCTCAACCTCATGCCGACGATGGGCGTTGCTGGTCGACACAACACCCGAAGAGCGCGAACACGTTACCGTACCTTCTTCCGCGCGCTCGACATCGGCGCAGTGTCGAGCTGCCGTCTCGCTTCCCCAAGACGACCGTGGCCCCGGAGACGACGCGCTGTGTGCTCCTCGGCGCACGACGACCGCACGCGTCGGGGCCACCTCATGCCTCGTGATCGCCAGCGTCGGCGACGATCGGTCGCTCCAGGTCTACGGCGACGTCTTCTGCAACGCGGTGGCCTTGCGAGCCTTGATGCGGTCGGCCTCACCCAACAGGGCAGCACTCGAGACGCGCGACCTCCGGCTGCACAGAGCGACGAGGACCCTAGCGGGCACGACCGCGCGCCGTCTTGACCACGCTCACGCGGCAACGCCACTCGCTGACGCGGAAGGACCCGCGACCCGTTTGGCGGACCGAAGCTCTCCCCCTCGCTTCGAGAGGCTGTCACGCTCGGCAAAGGCCCGAGTACAGGGGTGCTGAACAGCATCGGCCAACGACTTGACGCCCCGATCGCTGGCCTGCCCGAGCCCACGAATGCAGAGCAGCATCTCGTCCTTCGGGTTCGCTCGAGAACCCTTGGTCCGGGCATATCGGGTATGGCTCTGGTCCCGTGCCGACTTGGCATGCGCTCGGGCGTCATGGTGGCCGGGGTCTCAATCGTCAACCACCCTCTCCGTGCAGCGACACGACCAGCGACGTGGCCTCACGTACGACTGCAACAGAGGGTGGTCCGGCTGGCAAGCACCGGCTCGTTCACGTCGCGCTCGCGAACGACCTCCTGATCGTGCGGTGCCGATCGAGGACCTGGGCCGAAGCGACGCGATGGAATTGTCCGGTCCGGTGGGGCGCCTCGCCGGCACTTGGCGGGCCGTCACCAGGGGCGAGTCAGCATGCACTGTTCATGTCCCTCCCCCAGCACGCGTCGCCACGGCACGGACACGGTCGCTGCGTGGACCCGCGAGCTCCCAGGGGTGAGGCGCGGTGAGCGAAACGAGCCAAAGTGCACGATTCGCACGAAACTGCATCTTGGTGGCCAAACTCCCGCACGCGGTGCAAGCGGCACTAAGACGAGAGGCCAACGAGAGGGGGGAGAATGAGCCTGTTCTTACTGACCCTGGGCTTTGGGATCGTGACTTCGGCGGTGCTGGCGCTCGCTGCGGTAGGCCTCAGCTTGCAGTTCGGAGTCACGAACTACGTCAACTTTGCCTACGGAGCCTATCTCGCAGTGGGAATGTTCGTGACCTACACTGCGTCGGTCGGCCTGCACTTGCCCTTCTGGCTCGGCGGCTTGGTCGGGGTGATCGCCAGTGGGCTTGCGGCTGTGGCGGTCGATGTCGCCGTGCTCGAGCCTTTCGTCCGTCGAGGCACGAGTGGCTTCTTCCTCTTGATCGTGACGTTCGGCCTCTCGCTCATCCTACTGAACCTGGTGCAGGCAATCTGGGGGGTTGGGTTCGATCGCTACCCCATCGCAGCAGGCAATCCCCTGCACCTCGGTCCTTTCAGCTTGACCGCCGCCCAGATCGGGGTCGTCATCGTCGCCGCCGTGGTGATGGTCGGGGTCCACCTGCTGCTGACGCGCACGCGACTCGGCATGGCGATGCGGGCGATGTCGGACAACGCGCCGCTCGCCGCCGCGAGCGGCATTGACACGCGCCGCACCACACGCTGGACATGGTTCCTGAGTGGTGCGCTCGCAGGACTGGGGGGCATCACGCTCGCACTCAACACGGTCGAGTTTCAAGCCTTCACCGGCAACACCTTCCTGTTCGTGATCTTCGCCGCGGTCATCCTCGGCGGTATCGGCAAGATCTACGGCGCCATGGTGGGCGCACTCGTGATCGGGCTCGCCATCAGCCTCTCGACGCTCGTGATCTCTGCTGCCTACAGCCTGGACGTCGCCTTCTTGGTGCTGGTCTTGACACTGCTCATTCGGCCGCAGGGGATCTTCGCGACCGCTGGAAAGGCTTAGGAGGCACATCATGGGCGTCATCGTGGGGTATGCGGCCACTCTCGGGGTGTACTTCTGTATCTACAACATCTTCGCGCTCGGCTTGAACATTCAGTTCGGCTACGCAGGGATCCTGAACTTCACCGTCATCACCTTCATGGCGATCGGCGGTTACATGGCGGGGGTCGCGTCGCTGACCCACGAGGTGCCGAGCTCGGGGATCTACTACATCCTTGGCCTTGGGCTCCCATGGCCAATCTCGATGCTGATCGGGGCGGCGTCAGCGGGATTGCTTGGCTACCTGATCGGGCTTGTGGCGCTCCGGCGGCTGCGCAGCGACTACCTCGCAATCGTCACGCTCGCCGCCGGCTCGATCATCTATGGGCTCGTTGGGAACAACACCAAGATCTTTGATGGGTTCGAGGGACTGGTCGGGGTGCCGCAACCCTTCAACGGCGTGCTCCAGCTCGGACCGAACTCCTATTCCCTGGTCTTTCTCGCCTTCTCGGCTGTGGTCATGGCTATCTGCTGGCTGCTTGCCAATCGCCTCTATCGATCGCCGCTCGGTCGCACGATGCGGGCCATCCGCGAGGACCTCGACGTAGCCGAGGCCTTCGGCAAGCACACCTACCGAGTGCGCATGATCGCGATGGTGCTGGGGTGCGTCTTCGTCGGGATCGGGGGCGTCCTCACCATCTGGTACGTGACGGCGCTGGCCCCGGCAGGCTGGGGCACGAGTGAGACCTTCGTCATCTGGGCCGCCCTGATCGTTGGAGGTCGTGGCAACAACACTGGTGCGGTCGTGGGATCGTTCCTGGTTGCGGTGCTCTTCAATGAGGCCACTCGATTCTTGCCAGCGATCTCCTCGATGCCGAACCTGATCCCAGAGATCCGCAACATGTGCATCGGTGCACTCGTCATCCTCGTCTTGTGGTTCCGTCCGCAAGGCGTTGTCCCAGAGCGCAAAGCGCGCTTCCCGGAGCCAGTCAAGCTCGTAGGTCTGCCCGATCCGATTCCCGTGGCTGGAGGTGCCGTCGATGTCGACGACTGACCCGATCCTGGTGGTCGACGGTGTGGTCCGCGCCTTTGGGGGTGTCCATGCGGTCGATGGCTGCAGCTTCACCGTTGCGGACGGATCGATCACCGGCTTGATCGGCCCGAACGGGGCAGGCAAGTCGACGATGGTCAACCTCATCGCAGGAGCGCTGCGCCCCGACGCCGGCACGATCAACTTCGACGGGCACGACATCACTGGACTCGCGCCCCACAAGGTTGCCGAGCTCGGTCTCATCCGAACCTTCCAGATCTCACGGGAGTATCCGGCGATGACCGTGATGGAAAACCTCATGGTGTCCCCGCTCCGTCAGGTGGGCGAGGGTCTCATGACCGCGCTCTTCGCACCTCGGCGCTATCGACAGCAGGAGCTGGAGCTGGTTGCACGCGCCCGAGGGATCCTCGCGGCCTTCGGGTTGGAGCACATGCGCGATGAGTACGCTGGCAGCCTCTCTGGTGGCCAGAAGCGTCTGCTCGAGCTGGCTCGTGCCGTCATGGCCGAGCCGAAGATGCTGATCTTGGATGAGCCCATGGCGGGGATCAACCCCGCGCTGGTCGACCGCATCTGCGAACACATCAACGAGATCCGCTCTTCGCTGGGCGTGACCTTTCTCATCGTCGAACACAACCTCGATGTGGTTGAGCGGATCACCGACCACGTCGTGGTGATGGCAGCTGGCTGCGCACTCGCAACCGGGACCATGGCCGAGCTGCGCGAGAACGAGGCCGTCGTGAATGCGTACTTGACGGGAGGAGCCAGCGATGCACGTGCTGCGCGTTGAGGGACTTACCGCTGGCTACGGCAAGGCGCCGATCGTCGACGGGATTAGCTTCCACGCGTCGGTCTCCCAGGTCGTCACCCTGATCGGCCCCAACGGGGCAGGCAAGTCGACGGCGCTGAAGGCCACCTTCGGACTGATTCCGCGCATGGCCGGCAAGGTGTATCTCGACGAAACCGACATCACGGATCTCAGTGCCCATCACGCTGCCCGAGCTGGCATGGCGTATGTCCCTCAGGTGGACAACGTCTTTGCCTCGATGAGCGTCGAGGAAAACCTCGAGCTCGGAGGATTCGTCGAGCGAGGTTCGCTCGACGCCCGCAAGGAGCTGGTCTTCGAGATCTTCCCCGCCTTGGCGCTGGCCCGCAAGCGCAAGGCGGGTCTGCTGTCCGGTGGCCAGCGCAACATGCTCGGCATGGGCCGTGCGCTCATGAGCAACCCGAAGGTGGTGCTCCTGGACGAGCCCACTGCCGGTCTCTCACCGGCGAACGTGGACGTTGTCTGGTCGCAGATCGCCCAGGTGGCCGCCCTCGGGACGACCGTGGTCGTCGTGGAGCAGAACGTCGAGCGGGCGCTTGCCTCTGCGGACTGGGTCTACATCCTCGTCGCCGGACGCAATCTTCGTGACGGGGCGCCGGCAGAGCTCGCAAAGCTCGACATGGCAGCAATCTTCCTCGGCCAATCGGGGGGGGCGGAGGAGGCGGCGGTCGCCTCTTCCTGGGATCGTGATTCCCAAGATCACGAGTGACAACGAAGGGGGAAGGATAGATGCAACGGAACCGACAGGGGACTCGCCGGTGGCGGACCCGTGGCATGGCGGCGGGGCTTGCTGCGCTCGGATCTCTGGCGCTCGCAGCATGCGGGTCGAGCTCGTCGGCCAGCTCGGCGAGCTCCTCTGGCAAGCTGACCGGACCGATTCAAGCCGGCATCCTTCTGCCGATGAGCGGCAAGGAGGCGTTCGTCGGACAATGGTTCGACCACGGCGTGCTCGCGGGCATCTACGCGGTCAACCACGGTGGCGGCGTACTCGGCGCGAAGATCACCTCACAGCTCGAGGACACTGCGGGGGACCCTGTGGACGCAGTCACGGCGCTCCGGACGTTGCTGCTCAAGAAGCCGGTCGTGGTCTTTGGACCGTCCTCGCTCGAGATCGAGGGCGTGATCCGGGACTTCGGTCCTGACCACGTGGTCGATCTCATGGAAGGCGGCACGACGCAGCTCGACTACATGCGCTACCCATACGTCTATCGAGTGTTCCCGTCAGACTCTGAGCTCCTGTCGGGCGAGGCCTACTACGCCTACACGGCCAAGCACTGCACCCAGGCGGCAGAAGTGTACGACTCCGGGCCGAACGCGCAAGCCGAGGTTGGACCAGTGACCCGTGCGTACGAGAAGCTCGGTGGCAAGATCGTCGCTTCCGAGACGATCGTGGCGGGCCAGAGCTCCTACCTGTCGGTCGTGGCCAAGATGTTCTCAGGTGCACAGCCGGGATGCGTGTTCTTCCACATGGATCCGCAGACAGCGAGCACCTTCTTCGCCAACGTCAAACAGCTGGGGCATCTCAACATCCCCTACATCACGGGCGACACGGGTGCGTCACTGCAGATGGCTCAGGCGATGGGACTCTCCAATGCGTCTCGATGGCTGACCGGCATGGCGGCGCCTCCGGGATACGCCCAGTCGAACAAGGCCTTCCTGTCGGCCTACGAGGCGGTGTGGCACACCAACCAGCCCCTGCCGGCCTCCCCGGCAATGTACGACGCGGTGATTATCGCGGCACTCGCCATGGATGCAGCCCACTCGTCCAATCCCACGGTGTGGCGGCCCTACATCACCAAGGTCTCGAACCCTCCTGGGATCAAGTGCTACAGCTACACCAGCTGCGCAACACTCCTCAAAGAGGGCAAGAAGATCAACTACGAGGGCGCGAGTGGCAACGAGAACTTCAACCAGTACCACAACGTCTTCTCCTCCTTCGAGGTGGTGCAGTTCACCCCGAGCGGCAACTTGAAGACGGTGTATCTGGAGCCGGCCTCAACCCTCGCACGGCTGTACTAGACCACTGATCCCCCACTCCACACCGCCCAGGCACACCGTGCCTGGGCGGTGTTCTCGGTCCCTGCATTCGACCGAGGTGCAGTCGACAGTTCCCTCCCTGCTGACGTGATGCCCCATCCCTCGCACACAGCCGAGTACGTTGGCACGAGAGTGTCGTGGGAGCGGACTGAACCACCTGTACGTATCGTCCTTGGCTGGCCTCGGGCCTGCTGGCAGGATCGATCAATGTCGTCGTCTGGTTCCCGGTGAGACGCATGAACCGAGTGACCCCGTCGGGGTGCAATGCCTGGGACCTGTCCGCCTGGGGACCGATGCCGCCAGTGATCCCGGCCCGCTGCGGTGGCTTGATCGCAAGCACGTCCACCGATGAGGGCGTGTCGTGGATGTGGCTCATGACAGGCTTGTCTTCTTGCGACCCCAACCGGGACCGATGCCGGCTGCGACACCTTCTGGCGAGTCGCCAAGAGCATCGCCTGTCTGCTATGACCATGTGTGTGGCACAGGTCTCTCGATTCGCGGTGGGAGCAGATGCTCATGCGGCCAGCCACTCCTCGGCGGCGTCGCCGCGTGGACGCGCGCGCTCCTGGGCTTGCTCACGTCGATCGATGCGTTCCCGGCCCACCCGAGTTGCCAAAGTCGCGTCGCTCGCGCCGAGGTCACAGCCGACGCCAACACACCTGCGCCGCTGGTCGAGCACCAGCGAGGGTACGTTCGTCGGACCTGCCTTAAGGTGGCGTCCTCGTCGGCGCCGCGCGGCAGAGACGCGACGGGCGAGCTCGGCGTCATGTCAATTCTCTCCTCCGGTAGCAGGCGTCACACTGGCTGGGAGAAGGCCCGTCGCATCGCGCACCCGGCGATCAGTCCGATCCATGATCGGCATCCTTGCGATCCAGGCCACCACCCCAATCGATCACGCTCGTACGACGCAGATCGTTACCGATTCCCTGGCTTCAGCACCATCAACCAGAACGCGATGACGTAGCAGACCACGATGAGCTGCTGCGCACGCAGCATCCGTCGAGCTGGTCTGCGCAGCGCCTCGGGTACGGCCGACGTCGCAGCGAGCAAGCGCCCGAGTTCTCGCTGGGCCGGCCACGCCACCGCGAGCACGAGCGCGACACTCACACACCACGCACCGAACGCGACGAGGAACCACGCCGTGCCAAGGGCCTCTGGATCGACGAGTGCCACGAGCAGCGCCCCGAGGATCGGAACCCAGAGCATGGCGAGCTGCGATGGCGCGACGCTCCCGTCGAGAAACCGCCGCCCCTCCGTCCGACCGCGCAGGACCTCGCTTGCGTCCCAGCCGGCCAGCGCATTGGTACCATAGCCCACGATCCCGACGCCGACATGGGCAAGGATGAGCACCGTCGCGATCGGACCCGTGGCCGACAGAAGACCGATCACCCGGCGGCCCCGAGGAGCTCCGCGATACGCGCGAGCGCCATCGCCGCCGCGACGACGTCGTCGTCGGTCGTCTCCGGCGCGACGCTCAGCCGTACGACCGATCGCGCCTCGGGCTCGTCCCACCCCATCGCCAGCAGCGAGGGGGATGGCTCGGGAGCACCCGCTCGACAGGCCGCCCCCACCGACACGCACACGCCTTCGGTGTCGAGGAGCACCGCGAGTTCCTCCGAGCGAGCCCCAGGGACGGCCACCAGGCTGATCCCGACACGCGCAGCACCCGCGCCTGCCACCTTGGCAGCGGGAACCGCCTCCACGAGCGCTTGCTCGAGCCGTTCACGTCGCGCGACGATGGCCTCGCGCCGTGACGCGCCCTGGGCAGCCGCAAGGCTGAGGGCGCGTGCCGCACCCCCCGCCAGCCACACCGCTTGTGTCCCACCGCGCAGGCCGCGCTCCTGGCCCACGTAGCGACGCCGCGGCGCGAGCGGCGTTCCCTCCCGCACCACGAGGACTCCGACCCCCGTCGGACCGCCGAGCTTGTGCGGCGCGACCACCGCGACGTCGACGACCTCCAGCATCCGACGAGCCGGAGAGCCCGCGTCGAGCCCGAGCGGTGCGAGCGCCACGAGGTCGCTCACGACGACCGCCTTCGCAGCGACGCTGCGTGCGATGTGGGCGAGCCGACCGACAGGCTGAATGACGCCGGTCTCGCTCGCAGCCCCGGTCACGACGAGCGCTCCGAGCCGTGGGCCGAGGTCGCGGAGGATCTCGCGCGCCGACCCGATGGCCACTCGCCCCTCGCCGTCGAGGGGAAGCTCGACGATGGGCCGCCCCGCGAGCGCATCGAGCACGGCGGGGTGCTCGATCGGACTCGTGGCCACGACGACGTCGGGCGCGAGGTCGAGATCGCCGATCCCGATGTCGAGCGCCTCGGTCGCCGAACCCGTGAAGACGACCTCACGAGACGAGACGCCGAGCGCGTCGGCCGCCTCGACCCGTGCCCGCTCGAGAATGGCCTTCGCGGCCCTCCCGCAGGCGTGTGCGGCCGCAGGGTTGCCCTCGACGCGGAGCAGCTCAACCATGAGCGCCCTGACCTCGGGCGCGATCCGCGTGGTCGCGGCGTGGTCGAGGTAGACCGCCATGGGAGCGAGTCTACGAGGCGACACCCAACCACGACGAGCGCCAGCGACCGGCGGGCCCGCCCGAGCAACCGCCGACGCGCTACGCTGGGGGCGATAAGTCCGTTCTCAGCAGAGGGAGCCCATGGCCACGCATCAGCTGCGCCTCGATCCACTCACCGGTCGCTGGGTCGTCGTCGCAGAGCAGCGTCGCTGGCGTCCAAAGGCCCTCGCCCTCTCCGACGAGCACGGCCCTGAGGACGACTCGCGTCCTTGCCCCTTCTGCCCGGGCAACGAGGAAGACACCCCTCCCGCCCTCGAGACCTACGGGCCGAGCGGCTCGTGGAGCGTACGGGTCGTCCCGAACCTCTATCCCGCCTTCGAGGGTGACGAGCCCATGGTCTCGACGACCCACGGACCGGTCTTCACGAGCGCACCCGCGAGCGGCATTCACGAGGTCCTCGTGCTCACCCCCGACCACGACGCGAGCTGGGCAGCGCTCGACGACGAGCAGACGCACGTGGTCATGTCGGCCATCCGAGATCGGATCGAGGCGCACTCACACTCGGCTGCCATCCGCTACTCCCAGGTGATCGTCAACCAAGGGCGTGACGCCGGCGCCTCCATGGCCCACCCCCACGCACAGCTCCTCGGCATCTCCTTCGTCCCACGCGAGCTCTCCGACGAGCAGGCGGGTTTTGCGCGCTTCGTCGGGGGATGTCTGCTCTGCAACACGGTGGCACTCGAAGAGAGCATCGGTGAGCGCCTCGTGCTCGGAACCGAACACGCGGTCGTGATCGCGCCCTACTGGTCGGCGACGCCGTTCGAGCTGCTCATCGTGCCCCGTCACCACGGAGCCCACCTCCACCTCGCTGCCCAGGAGACCTTGTTCGCCGTCGGCGAGATGGTCCGCGACGGCCTCGCACGCCTCCGGACGCGCCTTGGGCCCGTCGCCTACAACGTGGTGTTCCACTCATCGCCCTATCGCGCCTTCGGGCAGTTCCACTGGCACGCCCACGTCTATCCGAAGCTCACCACCCGTGCAGGCTTCGAGCTCGGCACCGGCGTGCCCATCAACGTCGTCGCTCCCGAGGTCGCGACCGACGTGCTGGTGGGCGACGCGCCCCGAGAAGCCGCGAGCTAGCCGACCGACCAGCTCACGCCGTCATCGGGAGGGTGATGGCCCAGCCCGCGAGCGCGCTGAGCGCGAACAGGGCGATCCCGGGTGCCGGGCCACCGACGCTGGTCAGCAGCACGAACGCCGCCGGTCCCACGATGCCACCGAGGCGACCTGCGGTCTGTGCGACGCCCTGGCGCGTCGCGAGCGCCATCGGCTCGTCCTCGAGACAGGCCCCCATCACCGTCGTCTTGTCGGGGCCCATGGAGCCTGCCGCAAGACCAACCGCGAGCAGGATCACGGTCACGACGAGAGGAGCGCCCAGGGCGAAGGCGACCGCGACGAGCCCGAGGGCGAGCGCTCGGCCGAGGAACCCAGCCAACTGGAGACGCCGCCGCCCGAGCCAACCCACCAGCCAGATCGTCGTCAGCGACGCAGGGATGGTCACGGCTTTCACGACGAGCGCCGTCGCATCGGCGCTCCGCAGCGACACCACGCCGAGGCTGGCGACGACGATGGGGAGCAGCACGTTGATGCCCTGGTCAGAGATCTGATAGAGGAACCACGCCCCCGCGGCCTCGAGCTCTCGCACCGAACGGAGGGCTGCGAGGCTCGCGCGGAGCGAGAGGTGCCCATCCGTCGTCCGGGTCTCCGGGAGCCGACGTCGGGCCGCAACGAGCGGAAGGGCGCCGAGCGCACCGACGCCGAGGACGATGCGCGCACCCAACGTGGTGCCACCTGCGACGGCGCCGACGCCGTAGGCAAGAAGCATGCCCCAGTTGGCCGCCCAGAGCGTGGTCGCCATCCAACGCGTGCTCATCGCGGCGCTCGTGAGCTCGCGCTGGTAGACGAAGACGATCGTGTAGCTCGCCCCGACGGCGACCCCACCGACGAAGCGCGCAGCGAGGAGGACACCCGCCCCAGGTGCGAACGCAGCGGCGAGACTCGCGAGCGCGAGCAGCGCGACGTCGACGACGAGCAGGCGACGACGCCCGCAGCGATCGGCGAGGAACCCGGCCACGAGGCCACCCACCACCATCCCCGCAGCCGATGCCGAGGCGATGAGCGCCACCTCGGAGCTCGAGAGGTGCCAGCTGCGTCGCAGCGGACCGAGGGCGACCCCGATCGCTGCCTGATCGTACGCACCGACCAGGATGCTCGCCCCAGCGAGCGCTGCGAGCGAGCGCGTCGACTGGAGCGAGAACCTCACTGGGCGCCTTGGAGCGCCCGCTCCGCGAACGCCGCCCCGATGAGTCCGGCGTCGTCGCCGAGCGCGGCCGGGACGATGGAGAGATCCTCGAGGAACGCCGGGCCGGCGCGGTGGAACGCCTGCGTGGCGAGCTCGAGGACCAGCGGATCCGACAGGCCGAGCCCGCCCCCGATGACGATGCGATCGGGCACGAGGAGCCAGGCGAGGTTGGCGAGCGTGACCCCGAGCGCCTCCATCGTGCGGGTGAGCGCGAGGCGCGCGACACCCTCCTGGTGCGCGCGGCGCACGACCTCGGGGTTGGCGAGCTCGAGCCCGAGCTGGCGGGCGGTACGAGCGAGCGCGGTCCCCGAACCGACGTGCTCGGCGCGATCGACGTCTTCGAGGCCGAGACGGATCTGACCGGCCTCCATGCCCGTGAAGCGCCCGACGTAGAGCGTGCCGCGGTGGACGAGACCCGCACCGATCCCGGTCGAGACGGTCACGTACACGACCGTTCGAGCGCCGCGCCCGGCTCCCGCCCACGCCTCACCGATGGCGGCCGCATCGGCGTCGTTGACGAGGACGACGCGCTTGGCGAGCGCATCGGCGATCCGGCTCGCGACGATGGTGCGCCGCACGGCGTCATCGAGGTTCCCGCAGAAGACGACCGTGCCCGCGTCACGGTCGACGACGCCAGGGGCCGCGAACACGAGCGTTGCGACCCCGCCACCGTCGACCTGGTCGACGAGCCGACCGAGGCCGTCCACGACGTCGGTGATCGACGCCGTCGGGATCTCGGCCCGAGCGAGCAGCACGCCCTCGCTGCTCACCTTGGCCATGCGAAAGTTCGTCCCGCCGAGATCGACCGCGAGGATCTCGTCACTCATCGTCGGACCCCCATCTCGCCACCTGCGCCGTCATCGATACCACCCATGCACGTCGGCGACGAGGCGATCGGCCTCGCGCGGTCCATCACTGCCGACGACGTAGGTCGACTCGGCCGGCGCCTCGAGCACGGGATCGACGATCCGCCATCCAGCCTCCACCGACTCCTGGGTCGCAAAGCGCGTCTGATCGTCGCGCACCACGTCGTCGATGAGCTGGGCGTAGGCGTCGTCGGAGCGCGCCGAGTCGTCCGAGGAGGACACCGTGAGCATCGTCGGTCTCGAGATCAGCCGAGGACCGGGCACCTTCGACTGCATCAAGAGCTCGATGCGCCCGTCGGGCTTGAAGTGGAAGATGAACGCGTTCGGCTCGGGCTGGTGCTGCTCCCCTTCCCCGGTGCCGAAGATCAGCGTCGGCGGGCGCCGGAACTCAACGACCGCCTCGGTGCGGGTCTCGCGCAACCCCTTGCCCGCACGCACGAACACCGGCACCCCTGCCCAGCGCCAGGAGTTCACCTCGAGGCGGATTGCCGCGTACGTGGGCGTGGACGAGTCGTCGGCCACCCCGGCCTCGAGCCGATAGCCACGGTACTGGGCAAGCACCGCGTCGTCGGGCCGGATCGGACGGATGGCCTGGAGCACCTTCGTGCGCTGGTCGGTGAGGTCGCGCCCGCTCATCGCGAGCGGGGGCTCCATGAGCAGCAGCGTGAGCAGCTGGAGCAGATGGTTCTGCACGACGTCGCGCACCACGCCGACGCCGTCGTAGAAGGCGCCGCGCCCCTCGACGCCGAACGCCTCGAGCATGTTGAGCTCGATCCGCGAGACGTAGTTCCGATTCCACAGCGGCTCGAGGATCGAGTTCGCGAAGCGGAACACCAAGAGGTTCTGCACCGCCTCCTTGCCGAGGAAGTGGTCGATGCGGAAGATCTGCTCGGGTCGGAAGTGGCTTGCGAGCACCTTCGACAGGCGCTGGGCGTCGGCGAGGTTACGGCCGAACGGCTTCTCGACCATGATCCGAGCGTGCTCGTCGAAGCCGGCGCGCGCGAGCTGTTCGATCACGACCTCGAAGAGCGAGGGAGGGATGGCCAAGTAGACGATAGGACGCTCGTCGGGCGAGACCCGAGCGGCCAGTGCGTCGAAGAGGTTCGGGTCGTGGTAGTCGCCCGAGAGGTAGCTGATGGTCTTCGCGAAGGTCTCGGCCTCCTCGCGGGAGCAGCGCTTGTCCTTGGTGAGGATCTCCACCACGTGCGCACGGAAGCTCTCGTCGTCGAAACGACTACCCGCGACGCCGATGATGTCCAACTGGTAGTCTGCATGGCGCTCTCGCACCGACATGAGCGCCGGCAACAGCATGCGGCGAGCCAAGTCGCCGGTCGCCCCGAAGAGCACGAACGGAATCCTCTGCGTCATCGGCCAGTCCTTCCCGTTGCTCGACCATCTCCAGAACTGAGGCTAGGCCCCCTGGCGCTCACGCTCACCGTCGCGACGGGCCTCGCGAGCACGCTCGAGCGCGTGGGCGGCGTGCAACATGGCGACGTGCGTGAACGCTTGGGCGAAGTTGCCGAGCATGCGTCGCTCCGTCGGCTCGTACTCCTCCGAGAAGATGCCGAGCGCATTGGCCGCCCGGCTCGCACGCTCGAAGTAGACCTCGGCCTCGTCGACTTCGCCCTGGAGGGCGAGGTTCTGCACCAGCCAGAAGGTGCAGGGCAGAAAGGCACCCTCGGGCTCGCCGATGCCATCGACACCGGCGGTCGGCTCGTAGCGCTGGACGAACCCGCCCTTCGTGAGGGATCGGGCGATGGTCTTGGCCGTGCGCCGAGCCCGCGGATCGTCGGGGTCGATGAACCCGACGAGTGGGGCGAGCAGCACGGCCGCGTCCAGCCGCGTCGACCCGAAGGCCTGGGTGAACGCACCGACCGACTCGTTCCACCCTTCCTCGAGCACGGCGGCGTGCACCTGAGCGCGGGCCGCGTGCCAGGCCGAGGGCGCCTCGACGCCCATCGCCTCGGCGACCTTGACGCCCCGATCGATCGCCACCCAGGCCATGATCTTCGAGTGGGTGAAGTGCTGGCGCTCGCCCCGGATCTCCCAGATCCCGTCGTCGGGCTCACGCCAGGAGGACACGACGAAGTCCGTCAGGTAGCGCTGGATCTCCCATGCGTTCTCGTCGGGACGGATGCCAGCTCGCACCATCCGCCACAACACGTCGGCAACCTCGCCGTAGACGTCCATCTGGAACTGACCCGCGGCGCCGTTGCCCACCCTCACCGGCCGCGACCCCTCGTAGCCGGGCAGCCACTCGAGTTCGAGCTCGGGGATCCTGCGCTCACCCCCAACCCCGTAGAGGATCTGGATCTGACGCGCGTCCCCCGCGATGGCGCGCAACAGCCAACCCCGCCACGCGCGGGCCTCGTCGAGCATGCCGCGCGCGAGGAACGCCTCCACGGCGAACGCGGCGTCACGCAGCCAGCAGAAGCGATAGTCCCAGTTGCGCGAACCACCGGGGTCCTCGGGGAGCGAGGTGGTGAGCGCGGCCACCATGCCACCCGTCGGGGCGTAGGTGAGTGCTTTCAAGGTGATCAGGCTCCGTCGCGCAAGGGGCTCGTAGCGACCGAAGCGCACCTGGGAAGTGGCGACCCAGCGCCGCCACCACTCGACGACGCCGGCCAACTCGAGCTGGGGGTCGATCCGCCTGGGCGGGGGGAGGACGGAGTCGTGGAAACTGAGCACGAACGGGACCCGCTCGCCCTCGTGCACCACGAACGAACCGACCGTGCGCTGATTGCGACCCTCGAGCTCGACCGGGGTCTCGAGCAGGGCCGCGATCGGCCCCACGACGAACGAGTGGCCACGCGCGACGCGCCGCACCCACGGAATGGAGCGCCCGTAGTCGAAGCGCAGCGTCAGGGTCACCTCCATCGAAACCTCGCCCGAGATCCCCTCGACGATGCGCACGAGCCGTGCATGGCGCTCTCGGATCGGCATGAAGTCGATGACCTTGGCACGACCAGTCCGGGTCGCAAAGGTCGTCTCGAGGACCAGCGTGTCCTCGACGTAGGTCTGCGTCGACTCGAACGGGCCCGACGGAGCGATGCGAAACGTGCCGTTCGACTCGTCGCCGAGGAGCGACGCGAAGCACGCATCGGCGTCGAAGCGAGGCACGCACAGCCACGCCACGCTGCCCTCCGCACCGATCATCGCGCCGGTGTGCAGATCGCCGACGAAGCCGTACTGTTCGAGTGGAAGTGCCACGCCTACCATCCAATCACACGAGCGCTGCCCTGCCCACCTCGTCGTGCGCTCGCCGGTAGGGTGACTCCCATGGTCGAACGCAGCGCGCCGCCCGGTCGCGCGCTCGCTCGATGGCTCGCGCTCGCCACCCCCTATCGCGTCGCGAACTTCCTCGTCCCCATCGCGATCACCTACGTCGTCGGTGCGCGCCTTGGCTACGCCACCGCGAGCGGCCTCGCGGCACTCGTCCCCCTCGGCGAGGTCGGCGCGCTCGCCCTGCTCGCCGTCCCCTTCGTCGCTGCCGCGTCGCTCCCCAGCCGCCTCGGCCTCATGACCTGCGCCGCCGCGCTGCTCGCTGCCGTCACCGTCGGTGCCCCACTCGCCCTCGGTGCCGTCGGCGCGTTCGGCGTCGGTGCCGCAGCGACCCTCGTCACGGGCGAGCTGCGCCGCAACCTCACCGATCGCCTCGATCCTTCCGACCGCGGGCGCGCCTTCGCCATCGACTCGGTGGCCCAGGAGCTCACGTGGCTCGGGGCGCCCCTCGTCGCCAGCGTCCTCGTCGTCGTCGGCCTCCGTCCGCTCCTCCTCGACCTCGTCGCACTCGCCGGCCTTGTCGCCACCGTCGGGGCACTTCGCTACCGCACGAGGCCGCACATCGACCAGCGAGCCCTCCCCCACCGGCTCCGCCGTGGCACCTGGCTCTGGGTGCTCTCGGCGCTCGAGGGCGTGCTCGAGGGGGGTGCGGTCCTGCTCGCGGTCCCTCTCGCCGTGCACTGGCTCCGATCGAGCCCGCTCGGCGGTGTCGCACTCACAGCGATGAGCGTCGGCTCGGTCGCGAGCGGGGTCGTCTACACGCGCATCTGGAGCCATCGGCCCGCACGTGTGAGCACCCTCGCAGCGCTCGTGCTCGGTCTTGGAGCGGCCCTGGCTGCCTGGGGGCTCTCGGCGCCTGCCGCGTGGCTCTGGCTCGCGACCAGTGTCGCCGCAGGCATCGCCATCGCGCCGATCAACGCGCTCCGCGTCGGACTCGTCCCCACCATGTTCGCGCCCAACGAACTCACGAGCGCCTTCTCCGTCCTCTATGCGAGCTACTCGATCGGGTGGACCGCGGCGGGTCTCGCGGCAGCGCTCCTCCTCCCGCGCCTCGGCGCGCGGGAGCTGACCTGGCTCTTCGCCGGGGTCGGCGTCGCACTCGCGACCCTCGTCTGGCTCACGAATCGTCGCAGCCCAGCTGCTCCTGGTCCCTCACCCAGCCCGACGCCCTGACCATCGCGCAACTTCTGCCGGCACCTGCGCGCCGAGGTACCCGAGCCATGGCGGGCCCCCCGCGCGCCGACGAACGACGCAGGGCGACCTGACCGCACGCACACGAGGTCCACGGCCCACCCGCGCGGGCCCGATGGCTCGTCACTCGCCGTGGCGCTCCCCCGCCACAGGCTCATCGCTCGACCGCTCGTCGAAGGCGGGATCCGCCTCACGACTCAGTCCGAGCCCGGCCAAGAGTTCGGTGAGCGCCGGAGCCGCGGCGAGTGGGGTGTCGGGCCGTGGACGCGCGCCCTCGTGCGTCACGACGGCGGTCGCGACGTGCGTGCCGAGCATCGCTCGGCTCGAGAGGTCGCCACCGCGGACGAGCGCGGCAAGGTAGCCGGCCGCGAACTGATCGCCCGCACCGGTGGTGTCGACGACGTCTGCGATGGTCTCGGGCGCAGGCTGATGGAGCGCCTCGTCCGCGCTGAAGACGACCGCGCCATCGGCGCCGAGCGTGAGTGCGCCCTCGACGCCGCGAGCCTGGAGCTCCTCGACGATGGTCGAGAGGGCCTGGCGACGCACGAGTTGGGCCGCCTCGGCGCCGTTGCCGAGCACGACGTCGACCACGCGACCGAGAGCCCGCACGAGCCGATCGCGGTGACGGTCGACGAGCAGTTGGTCACCGAGCGAGAGGGCGATCCGACCGCCGAGACGCCGGACCACATCGAGGCGCTCGAAGAGTCCGTCGCCGGCCGCATCGAGCAGGTAGCCCTCGACGAAGCACCAGCGGGCCTCGGCGAGCAGGGGCAGAGGGAGCTCGTCGACATCGAGCGAGCTCGCGACCCCGAGCGAGGTCACCATGGTGCGCTCTCCCCCCTCGTCGACCATGATCAACGAGCGTGCGGTCCGCGAGCCCGGTGGCGCCGGCACGAGCACGACCTCGACGCCGGCCTCGGCGACCTCGCTTGCCCACCGCTCCCCGAGGTCGTCGTCGCCCACCTGGGTCACCATGGCGGTGTCGACCCCGAGCGAAGCGAGCCCGACGGCCGTGTTCGCGGCCGATCCCCCACCTCGGATCTCGACCTCACCACCGACCGCCTCGATCAGGCGATCGAGGTCCTCGGCCTCGGCAAGCGTCATCGTCCCGCGTGCAAGGCCGAGACGATCGATCTCCCGAGCGCGCACCCGCACCCCGAGATCCACGATCGCCGACCCCAGCGCTACCACGTCTCGTCTGGCCACACGGCGAGCCTACCGGTGGCATCGTGTCTCACAGGGACCTGGGCCGAGCTAGCGTGGCACCCGTGACAGAGCACAACCCGTACCGGCTTTCGCGGGTCTGGACCCCTCGACACTACGACCTCACGCTCCAGGTCGACCCGGACGTCGACCCCTACACGGGTCACGTGCGCATCGACGGTGACGTCCACGAGCCCACCGCGGTGCTCGAGGTGCACGCGGTCGATCTGGCGATCTCGTCGGCGATCGCCACGTTCGCCGGGACGCGCGTCACCCTCACACCCCGCCCGCGCAGCGAGCACGGCGTGGTCGAGCTCCACGCGGATGCGCCCATGCCAGCCGGCCCCTTCGCGCTCGATCTCGACTTCTCGGGTGCGCTGCGTCGGGACCTCGACGGACTGTACCTGTCGACCTATCGCGACGCAGACGGCACGACGCATCGCATCGCGACGACGCAGTTCGAATCCACCGGTGCGCGCAAGGCCTTCCCTTGCTTCGACGAGCCCGACGCCAAGGCCACCTTCGCCGTCACGCTCGAGATCCCGAGCCACCTCGAGGCCTACTCGAACTATCCCGTCACCGAGCGCACGACGATCGCACCCGGCACCGACCGGTGGCGTTTTGCGCCCACGATGACGATGTCCACCTACCTGCTCGCCATGGTCATCGGCCGCTTCGTCGCGACCGAGCCGGTCTTCCACCGCGACGTCCCCATCCGGGTCGTGCACGTGCCCGGTAAGGAGCAGCTCACGGCCTTTGCTCTCGAGGTCGCCCAGCACGCCCTCGCCTTCTTCGAGGACTACTTCGCGATCGCCTACCCCGCCCCCAAGGTCGACCTGCTCGCGATCCCCGACTTCGCGGCCGGCGCGATGGAGAACCTGGGCGCGATCACCTTCCGCGAGACCGCCCTCCTCGTCGACCGCGACAACGCCGCGCAGGTGGATCTCGAGCGCGTCGCCGACGTCGTCTGCCACGAGCTCGCCCACATGTGGTTCGGCGATCTCGTCACGATGCGCTGGTGGAACGGCATCTGGCTGAACGAGGCCTTCGCCACCTTCATGGAGGTCACCGCCGTCGACGCCTTCCGCCCCGAGTGGCGCCGGTGGGAGGCCTTTGCCATCGGTCGGCTCGCGGCCATGGGCATCGACGCCCTTCCCTCGACCCGCCCCATCGAGTACACGGTGCGCGCACCCGAGGACGCCGAGGACATGTTCGACCTTCTCACCTACGAGAAGGGGGCGTCCATCTTGCGCATGGCCTCCGAGCACCTCGGACCCGAGGTCTTCCGCGACGGCGTGCGTCGCTACCTGCGGGCCCACGCCTACGGCAACGCCGAGACCCAGGATCTCTGGGCTGCCCTTGGCGAGGCGAGCGGTACCGACGTCGGCGCCATGATGGACACCTGGGTGTTCCAGGGCGGCCATCCGCTCGTCAGCGTCGATCCGCTCCCCGATGGCGTCCGGCTCGCCCAGACGCCGTTCCGGCTCCTCGCGGCCGACGACGATCCGATCGGCGCCATCGGATCACTGTGGCACGTGCCGATCGCACTGCGCTCGCTCGTCGATGGCGAGCGGCGGGTGCTGCTCGACCAGCCCGAGATGTCGGCCGAGGTCGGTCCCGCGCCGGTCGTGGTCAACGCCCACGGCGAGGGCGTCTTTCGGGCCCGCTACGCCCAACAGCTCCTCGCCCAGCTGGCCGAGTCGTTCGGCCAGCTCGAGACGCTCGAGCGCTTCAACCTCATCGCCGATGCATGGGCGCTCACCCAGTCGGGCGCCGCGCCACTCGAGGACTTCCTCGGTCTCGCCGAGCGCCTCCGCGACGAGCGCGACCCGAACATCCTCGGGATCGGCCAAGCCGCACTCGGCCTGCTGGAGCGCATCGCCGAACCGAGCGAGATCACCCACGTCCGTGCCCTCGCGGCCTCGGTGTTCGGACCGGTCCTCGACTACTTCGGCACCGAGGCCCGCCCGACGGACACCCCGCAGGATCGCACCGCGCGTGCCATCGCCTACGACGTGCTCGGCGACATCGCCGAGGATCCCGACGTGCGCCAGCACGCCAGAGAACGCTTCCGTGAGGAGATGAGCGGCATCGGCGGGCCGAGCGCCGATCTCGTCGCGGCCGTCCTCGGCGTCGTCGCGCGCTTCGGTGATGAGTCGGACTTTGCCTTCATGCTCGATCGCTATCGGCACCCGCGCAACCCCCAGGACGAGCAGCGTCACCTGTTCGCCCTCGCGGAGTTCCGCCAACCAGCGCTCGGGCGGCGCGTGCTGGATCTGGCCATGAGCGAAGTGCGAACCCAGGACGCACCCTTCCTCATCAACCGAGTGATCGCGAACCCAGCGCTCCAGAACCAGGCGATCGACTTCTTGTTCGCTCGCTTCGATGAGATGCTCGCCCGATTCCCGCTCAACACGATCGATCGCATGCTCCAGAGCATCGCGCTCGTCATCGGACCGACCACCTACCAGCGCGCCGGCGAGATCGTACGCTTCCTCGAGGAGCACCCGATCCCGGCGGGCAAGCGCGTGCTCGCCCAGACCCTGGAGCGCTACCAGGTCAACCTGCGCCTGCGCGCCCGCTACGCAGGACGGCTCACCAGCCAACTCGCCTGAGCCCGCCGTGCGAGCTCGCGCACGAGGCCCCTCGGCATCGCCTCCCGGCGGCCACGACCACGGCCGCCGCGATGGCACCCGCGATCCAGCCGGCGCCCCCGAGGGCGCCGCCGGCCGCCAGCGTCACGAGCGCGACGACGATCCAGCGAAGCTGCACGCCGACCAGCCTAGGCGAGACGGGCCGGCTGCTCTCGCCGACCTACTCCCGGGCTTCTTCCCCGCCGACGAGCTCCGTGCGCTCATCGAGGCTGCGCGAGTCGCCCCGCGAGCGGGCGGATGGCTCGTCGAGCTCGGTTCCTACTGCGGTCGCTCGACCGTGCGGCTCGGCTCGGTCGCACGCGAACGAGGCCTCCGCCTCCTCGCCGTCGACCACCACCGGGGCTCCATCGAGATGCGCCCACCGTTCCCCTGGGCCGACCCGCGTCTCCTCGACGGCGACCTCGGTAGCCCCGACTCGCTCGGGACGCTGCGCGACGCCCTGGCGCTCGCTGACCTCGAGCGTCACGTCACCCTCTGGGTGGGCGATGGGCGTGGCCTCATCGACCTCGTGCGCCCGGTGGCAGGATTCGTCCTCGTCGACGGCGGTCACGACGCGCGGAGCTGCCATCTCGATCTCGAGCTCGCCCGCCGCTTCCTCGTACCGGGCGGGCTGCTCGCCGTCCACGACGTCTTCGAGGACCCGGCCGACGGGGGCCAGGCACCGTGGCGCATGCTCACCGCCGCCCTCCACCTCGGCTTCGACCTCGTCGAGCGCACCGGCTCGCTCGCCATCGCGAGGCGCGCTACGAGGCCGCGACGAGGGCCTCGATGAGGCCGGCGCGCGGCGGGGCACGAAGCACGTGGTGCGCGAGCACCACCGCGGCTGCCGAGTAGGTCGAGCACTCCCCGGTCGGGAAGGAGTGTCCCTCCGGCACGACGATACCGGTGCGGTAGGAGCCGTCGGGTTCGCGGAGGGACTCGACGGACGCGAGGAGCGCTCGGGCATCTGCGATGCGACCGAGTCGCCAGGCCGCCATCGCCGCCTCGGCGGTCTCGGCCGTCGTCACCCACGGAGCCGACAGCACGCAGCGCAGCTGGCCGGTCGACTCGCGCGCCCGCTCGAAGAGTCCATCGAGCCGATCTTCGGCCGCATCGAGCTCGAGGACGCCCGCGAGCACGGGGTAGTACCAGTCCATCGACCACTCGAAGCGGTCGAGGAACCCCTCGTCCTTGGCGATCGCGAGCGCGAGACGCGAGCGCGCTTCCTCGATCGGCCCAGCCTCGAGCACCCCGAGTTCGTTCGCGGCCCAGGCGGCGCCATCGAGCGCGATCACCATCGCGGCCGAACCGGCACGCAAGGAGCCCTCGAGGGGACGACGCCCGGGGTCGAGGGCCCAGGGGAACCTCCCGTCGCCGAGCTGGTGGCCGAGGACGAGCTCGAGGGTGCGCCGGTACCACGCGAGGTGCGCCCGTGCGGTCGCGACCGAGCCCCCTGCCGCGACCCACGCGACGATCGCGACGATCGGGTAGGCACACACGTTCAGGTCGATCCGAGGCTCCTCGACGCCGCTCGCGAGGTAGTACTGACAGAAGGCACCGTCTCGCGCGACCACGCCCGCCAGCCAGTCCAGACCCCGCTCGGCGGCGGCGAGTTCCCCACCGAGCGCGAGTGCGGCGACCGCCTCGGCGTGGTTCCACGGATCGCCATGGCGACGCGGGGCCCAGGGGATCATCCCCGAGGGCAACTGGACCCTCGCGATGGCCGCCGCGGTGCGACGCAGCTCGCTCCGGCTCAGCACGGTGCGGCCTCGGCATAGAGGACGAGCGACTTCCCGAGGACGGGGTCGAGCAGCGTCTCGAGGCGCGCGAGCAGCGGAGCCTCGCCGACGGCCGCCTTGACGAGACGCCACCCCAGCCACTCGATGCGCGGATCTTGACCCGAGCGCTCCACGCCGAGCAGGCACCGAGCCCACCAGTACGGCGCGTGCAGGGCGTGACGGCGATGGCGCGCGACCACGCGGAAACCCTCGGCCTCGAGGAGGCGCCGGATCCCTGCGAGCGTCCAGATGCGCACGTGGCCGCCGGGAACGGCGTGGTACTCGAGCGACAGCGCCCAACAGACGGCCTCCGGCCACGCCGAGGGCACGCTCACGACCAGCTGGCCCCCGGGTGCGAGCACACGCCGCGCTTCGCGCACCACCTGAGCCGGGTGCGCGACGTGCTCGAGGACCTCGGCACAGAGCACCACGTCGAACGAGCCGTCCGCAAAGGGCAGAGCCGCACCGTCGAGGCGGACCCAGTCGACCCCCTCACGATCGGTCGGTTCGACGACGAGGTCGCCGGCGACGACGAGGGCCCCGTGGTCGCGGAGCCATGCCGCATGGCGACCGCCACCCGCACCGAGGTCGAGCACGCGACGACCCTCGAGCGGTGCGAGGTGCTCCGGCCGAAAGGTGATCACGCCTCCAACACCTCGCGGTAGACCTGCTCGGTGCGCCGAGCCGCCTCGTCCCACGAGTAGCGCGCGAGCACCCGGCTCCGCGCGCTCGCGGCGCGCTCGCGGGCGCCGGCGGGGTCGGCGAGCTGTGCGGCGATCGCCTGGGCCAACGCGACCGGATCGCCCGGGGGCACCTGGGGCGCCAGCCCGCCGACGACCTCCGCGAGCGCCCCACCGGTCGTCGCGACGAGCGGCACCCCGCAGGCCATCGCCTCGACGGCGGGCAAGGAGAAGCCCTCGTACATCGACGGCACGACCGCGACCGCAGCGCTCGCGTACACCTCCACCATCCGCTCGCGGCTCACCGCACCGACGAGGTGCACGCGCTCACCGAGGCCCAGCTGACCGATGAGCGCCTCGATGGGGGAGCCCTCCCGGCGCGGGCCCATCACGACGAGCTCGACGTCGCTCGGCAGGCGCGCGAGCGCGAGCAGCAGCACCCCGAGACCCTTGAGCGGCACATCCGCGCTCGCCGTGGTCGCGAGCAACGTGGCGGTGCGCTGCACCCCTTCGAGGGGTCGGAAGACCTCCGCGTCCACGCCGATCGGCACGACCCGGAGGCGCGAGCGCGCCACCCCGAGCTCGCGGCTGATGTCACGAGCCGAGGCGGACGAGACGGTGAGCACGCGCGGCATCACCCGCGCCGTGCGCACCTGCATCGGCACGAAGCCGAAGAAGCGGCGCAGGCCGATGCGCTCTTTGACCGATCCAGCGGCCGCGAGGGCGAGCTGGCGATCCACGGTGATGGGATGGTGGATCGCGGCCACCACCGGGACGCCGTCGCGCACGAGCTCGGCGTGCGCTGGCGTCAGCGACTGGTTGTCGTGCACGAGGTCGAACCGATGACCCTCACGCCGCCACCAGGCGCGAAAGCGCAGGCCGAACGCGCGGGGATCGGGGAAGGCGCCGGTCGCCAAGAGCGCGACCTCTGCCAGGTCGTAGGCGTCGGTGAGTTCGTCGAGTCGGGGCCGGCGAAACGGATCCGGCTGGCGCAGCAGATCGAGGCCGCCGAGGGGCTCGAGGCGGATCGACTCGGCGAGCGCGGGATACGGTGGACCCGACACGACGGTGACGCTGTGGCCCCGCGCGACGAGACGGCGCGCGAGTTCGGCCGTGTAGACGCCTTGGCCTCCGGAGGTGGGGTTCCCTCGATACACCGTGAGGGCGATACGAAGACGATCCTCAGCCACGAGAGCTGGCGCCCCGACTCGCTCGCACGGCCGAAGGACCGCACCAGGCCTGGTGGTTGTGCACGGACGTAGCCTACCGTCCGGTAACCCCCGGGCCCGGGCAGGCGACCCTAGGCGGCAGAGCCAGCCGTCGACGAACTCGACGAGGACGACTCAGCGCCCGTGGTCGACGTCGACGTGGACGAGGTCGACGCGGGAGCGCTCGCGGCATCGCTCCCACCGGAGCCGTGGCTGCGACCGACCGACCCGGACGAGCTCGCACGCGAATCGGTCTTGTAGAAGCCAGAACCCTTGAAAACGATCCCAATGGAGCCGAACACCTTGCGCAGCTCGCCGCCGCACCGCGGGCACTCGCTGAGCGGCTCGTCCTGGAACGACTGGACGACCTCCAGGTGCTCGCCGCACTGCTTGCAGGCATACTCGTAGGTCGGCATCGGTGTCCTCCTCGACCTCGGTCGAACGACTCATCGCACCACGATCGCAACTCGCGCACACGGCGCGCACGTTGGTACCTTCCATCGTAGGCCCCAACCTGGCCCTTCTCGTCGCCTAGACTCCGCTCTGTTGGCCAGGCGCCAGACGATGGATGGAGGCGGTCGTGCTCACCAAGGTGGTCATTCCAGCCGCTGGGCTCGGCACACGGTTCCTCCCTGCAACCAAGGCCCAACCGAAGGAGATGCTGCCGGTCGTCGACCAGCCGGCCATCCAGTACGTCGTCGAGGAGGCCGTGACGCACGGCCTCACCAACATCCTCGTCGTCACCGGGCGCGGCAAGCGATCGATCGAGGACCACTTCGACCGCGCCGTCGAGCTGGAGCTCCTCCTCGCCAGGCAAGAGAAGTTCGCCGAACTGGCGCTGGTCGAGCACATCTCCCATCTCGGCCAGATCCACTACCTCCGCCAGGGCGAACCGCGTGGCCTCGGCCACGCGGTGAGCGTCGCCGCCCAGCACGTGGGCCGAGACCCCTTCGTCGTCATGCTCGCCGATGACATCATGGGACCCGCCTCGCCGCTCCTGGCCGACATGCTCGCCCTCCACGAGCGCACCGGCGCCTCGGTGCTCTCGCTCATGGAGGTCCCGCCCGAGCGCATCAGGCTCTACGGCGCCGCCGGTGTCGTCGACGAGGACGGTGTCGACTACGTCCGCAGCGTCGTCGAGAAGCCCGATGCCTCCGAGGCGCCGTCGAATCTCGCCATCACCGGCCGCTACATCTTCACGCCGGCGATCTTCGACGCCCTCGCCGAGACCCCGCCCGGCAAGGGAGGCGAGATCCAGCTCACGGATGCCATCGCACGGCTGATCGAGCACGAGCCGGTCGTTGCGGTGCGCTTCGACGGCCGTCACCGCTACGACATCGGCGACAAGCTGGACTACCTCCGGAGCGTCGTCGAGCTCGCCCTTCAACGGCCCGACCTCGGTCCGGCGCTGCGAAGGGTGCTCACCGAGCTCCTCGAGACGACAGAGGAGGACCGTGATCCCACTCGCTGAAGCCCAGGCAGCAGCCCTCGAGCTTGCCGGTGCGAGACCCGTGGTCGAGGTGGGGATCGACGAGGCACTCGGTGCCGTCCTCGCTGCGCCGGTCGTCGTCGCCGATCCGCTCCCTCCGTTCGACAACACCGGCATGGACGGCTTCGCTGTCCGTAGCGTCGACACGCAAGCGGCCAGCCGCGCCACGCCGGTGACCTTGTCGATCGTGGCTACCATCGCCGCCGGCCACGACCCGAACGACGTCGTCGTCACCGCGGGCACCGCCGCACGCATCATGACCGGTGCCCCGATCCCAAAGGGCGCAGATGCGATCGCGATCGTCGAGGACGTCATCGTCGACGGCTCTGAGGTCCACCTCACCGCTCCGATCGCGGCCGGCACGCACGTCCGTCGACGCGGCTCCGACGCCGCTGCCGGCGAGCGAGTCCTCGCCGAGGGCACGCCCGTCACGCCAGCGGTCAGAGGCCTGCTCGCGTCCCTCGGCGTCCGCAAGGTCTTCGTCCACCGTCGGCCGCGGGTCGCGGTGTTCTCGACCGGGGACGAGCTCACCGACCTCGACCCGCTTCCCCCCGGCAAGATCCACGACTCGAACCGCCCCGCGCTCCTCGCCCTCGTCGCAGAGGCCGGAGGCATTCCCAGCGATCTCGGCGCGATCCCCGATGATCCAGCGCTCCTCGGCCGCGCCTTCGACGAGGCGGCTGCGAGCGCCGATCTCATCCTGACGAGCGGCGGGGTGAGCGTCGGTGACTTCGACTACACCAAGCAGGTGCTCGCGGAGCGGGGAACCATGCGCTGGATGCAGGTCGCGATCAAGCCCGCCAAGCCGCTCGCCATCGGGCGCATGGGCCAGACACCCGTCATCGGCCTGCCCGGCAACCCGGTGTCGTCGATCGTCAGCTTCGAGTTGTTCGCACGCCCGCTCATCCGCAAGATGCTCGGTGCTCGGACCTGGCATCGCCCGGTCCTCACCGCGAGGGCACTCGAACCCATCACCCGCCACCCCGACGGCAAGCTGCACCTCGTCCGCGCGCGGGCCCACGTTCGCAGCGGCGAGCTCGTCGTCGAGCCCTACCGCCTTCAGGGCTCCCACGTGCTCTCAGGGCTCGCGGGCGCCAACGTGCTCGCCCTGGTCCCCGACGGCGACGGTGTCGCGGCCGGGGAGCCGGTGCGCGTGCTCGTGATCGGCGAGCTCGACGGCCCGGCCGGCGTCTCGATCGTCGACGCGCTCGAGGCATGACGCCGCAACTGCTCGCCGATCCCGCTGGCTTGGCCGCCGAGCGCCTCGCACGCCGAGGCGTCCTCGCGACCATTCGCCAGTTCGCGACCGGGACCCACCTCGCCTCCGATGCAGCCGCAGCCGCCGGCACGCACCCGGACAAGATCGCCAAGACCGTCGTGTTCCGCGGAGACCTTGGCCCGGTGCTCGCCGTCGTCGCGGGCGATCGCAGAGTGCATCGACGCTCGCTCGAGCGCGCGGCCCGCCAGCGCATCGAGCCCGCACCGGGGACCTACCTCATCGAGGCGCTCGGCGTCGTGCCCGGGGGCGCGACCCCACTCATCGCGCCGCCGACTGCCTGCGTGGTGGTCGACGCCGAGCTCGCTCGTGCGGGCGTCGTATGGGTGGCCGCGGGCACGCCCGACACCATCGTCGCGATCGACGCAGCGCGCCTCGCCGACCTCGGTGCCGGGACCGTCGCGCCGATCGCCACTCCTCGCCCCGCCCCATGAACGACCGCTTCGTCGTACCGAGTGTCGCTACACTGAGACATCGCTGAGAACTGGAGGTCGTCGTGATCACTGCGCTCGAGCAGCGCCTCGGCTCGCTGAGCGAGGGCTTGCCGAAGCTACCCGCCGGAGCCGTGGCGTGGCTCACCCGTTGGGCGTGGCTGATCAGCCTCGTCGTCGGGATCCTCTTCGCACTCGACGCCGTCCAGCTCGCACGCCTTGCGACCGAGCTCGGCTCGTCGCTCGCGGGCATCTTCTTCGTGAGTACCCACGTTACGAGTGAGCTCTACCTCGCAGCCGCCCTGACGGCGGTCTTCGCCGTACTCTACATCGCGGCCACGGGACCGCTGAAGCGCGGACGCTACCGAGGCTGGCGCCTCATCTTCGTGGGGACGGTCCTCCAGCTCGCCTTCGGCATCGTCATCGCCATCTTCGTCGGGGTCGGCGGTGTGCTCGAGACGCTCATCGAGATCGCCATCGGGTGGTACTTGCTGTTCCAGATCCGGCCGAACTTCGCCGCGCAGGACTGACCCACTCGGCACGACCGCGAGCGCACCTCATCGCCCGCGAGGGTCTCGCACCGACCATCCAGCGCGGCTGGTCCTGTACAACCGGTCCAGCCAACCGGCGAGGCCACCCGACGCCCCGACCAGACGATGCCCGAACAGACGGTGCCCTCTCCGGGACGTGCTCGAGCAGACAGCACCCCCCTGAGTCACCGACGGGTGCGCCGTGACACCTCGGCTCGCACACGACCGTCGACGCCGCGAGATGCGAGCTTCGCCGCGCCACCACCGTGGCCAGACGTCGCACCGATCGCGACAGTACCCGTCGTGCGATGCCGACCTACGACAAGCTGGTCGCGGCCGGCACGGTACTCAGCCGACCGGAGCCTTCTCGCGGAGGATCCCGATGAAGGCCCGCATCCAGCTCGGATGATCCGGCCACGCGCGCGCCGACACCATCTGCCCATCCACCACCGCCGCCGCATCCACGAACTCGGCGTCCGCAGCGCGCACGTCCGGTGCAAGCGCTGGATAAGCAGCCGACCGCCGCCCCTGCAGCACGCCGGCGGCAGCGAGCGCGATCGGCGCGTGGCAGAGCTGCGCGACGGGCTGGTCAGCCTCGAAGAAGTGGCGGACGATCCGGACGAAATCGGGGTCGTTGCGGATGTACTCCGGGGCCCGACCGCCCGGGATGACCAACGCGACATAGGCCGTGGGGTCGACCTCCGCAAAGCTCAGGTCTGCAGGCCACGAGTAGCCCGGCTTCTCCGTGTAGGTATCGAAGCCCTCCTCGAAATCGTGCACCACGAAGCGGAGCTTCTTCTTCGACGGTGCCGCGATATCGACCTCGTAGCCCTCCTCGAGCAGTCGCTGGTAGGGATACAAGACCTCGAGAGACTCCGCAGCGTCGCCGGTCAGGATGAGCACCTTCGGCACGATCAGCCTCCTTCGCTCGACCGTCCCGATGCTAGCTGTCTGGTCTCGTCGATGCGAGGAGCGAAGCTCCTACCGTGCGACCGATGGACGCCAGGCGCGCACCGCCTCGAGCTCGAGCTTCGCGCGATGCTTGGCGGGCACGATCGGGGCGAGCATGCCATAGGGGCCCTCGTTGTAGAGGTGATGCACCGCATGGGCGTGCTTGAGGTACTCGAGGTAGCGCACCTTCGGCATCCGACCGAGGCGCTCGTGGATGTAGCCGTCGTGCACGAACGAGTAGGCGACGCCGTAGAGCGTGATGCCCACCGCGATCGCAACAGCGACAGGGTCATGCCGCCCGAACCAGAACAACGCGATCGTGGGGAGGGCGAACAACAGCGGGAAGGCATCGTTCGCCTCGAACGTCCCTTCCCGGGGCCGATGGTGCGAGGCGTGGATCACCCAGCCCACACCGTGCATGATCCCACGATGGACGAGCGCGGCCACGGGTTCCATTGCGACGAACGCGATCAGCGCGATGAGCACGAGCATGCGCCACCTCCTGCTTCGCCGTCGACAGCCGCCAGAGACGCTCTGTCGACGCCTGAGTACCACCCTAGCGACTCGCGCGACGACCAAACCGGACCCAGAGGGAGATCGTCACGAGCACGAGGGCAAAGCCGTAGACGAAGTCCTCGATCGGGATGGCGTGGCCGAGCCGTATCCCGAGGTAGGTCCCGGATCGGTACTCCACCACCGGCGCGCGGAGTCGGGTGAGGGCTCCGTCGACAGGGATCTGGAACGCAGCGACCACGACCCAGGTGATCCAGAACGACGCGGTTCGCACCACACGCGAGCGCGTGACCCACCAGTCGATGGCGACGGCCACGATCGCGAGCGCCACCGCCTCGAGCGTGTAGCTCACCGCCGGCGCCACCGCGCGACGAGCTCGTGGCGTCGTCGCACGGTCTCGTAGGTGAGGAGGGAACAGATCGGGATCACGACGAAGAACGCGACCTCCTCGATCGGCAGATCACCGATGCGCAGACCGGTCACGTAGCGAGGGTTGTAGTGCCACAGGCGCTGGTACACCTCGACGGCGTCGATCAGGCTGAAGCAGACGGCGACGATGCCGACGCTGAGAGCGAGCCGACGCGGCTGGCGCCACACCCGCGCCCCGAGGACCTCGAGCGGCAGCGTCACCAGTATGCACAGGCCAAGGACCTCGAGGTAGAACCAGTGCCCCACGACGAAGAGCCTACGGGACGAAGTGGACAATGATTCGCGTTGTGCAACGAGGGTCGTCGCCGTCGTAAGCTAGGGGTTACATGTCCTACGAACTACTTGATCGAATCAAGGGGCCAGAGGACCTCCGCTCGCTCACCCCCGCCCAACGGACGGCGCTCTGTGCCGAGCTGCGCGAACGCATCGTGACGACCGTGCTCGCGAACGGTGGCCACCTCGGCTCCAACCTCGGAGCGGTGGAGCTCACCATCGCGCTCCATCTCGCGTTCGACTCGCCCCGTGACGCCATCCTCTTCGACACCGGGCACCAGACCTATCCCCACAAGCTGCTCACCGGGCGTCACGCGATCTTCGACACGCTCCGCCAGCAAGGGGGGCTGTCCGGCTACCCGAATCGCGCCGAGAGCGAGCACGACTGGATCGAGAACTCCCACGCCTCCACGGCACTGTCGTATGCCTACGGGATCGCCGCTGGCTTCGACCTCACCGGCAGCGCACCACACCGCCGGGTGGTCGCGGTGGTCGGCGACGGCTCGCTCACCGGCGGGCTCGCCTACGAAGCGCTCAACACCATCGGTCACCGCAAGCTCCCGATCATCATCGTCTGGAACGACAACGGCCGCTCGTATGCCCCCACGATCTCCCGACTCTCGTCGTCGCTCACCCGACTGCGACTCAACCCCACCTACATGTCGGCGCGCAACCGCGTCAAACAGGTCATCTCGGACATTCCTCGTGTCGGCCCTCGTGCCGCATCCCAGATCGCCTCGGTGACCGCCGCGCTGCGCGAAGCGATCGAGCCGCGGGTGTTCTTCGAGGCCCTCGGGATTCGCTACGCCGGGCCCGTCGACGGTCACGACATCGACGAGCTCGTCTACGCCTTCGAGGGGGCCAAGGAGTGGGACGGGCCGATCGCCGTACACGTGCTCACCGAGAAGGGCCGGGGCTACCAGCCAGCGGTCGACGACGAGGTGCAGCGCATGCACGACCTCAAGGTGCCACGAGCGCTCACGACCATCGAGGGGGCCGAGCCGGTCTCGTTCACCGAGGCGTTCAGCCGCGCGCTGGTGGATGCCGGCGAACGCGATCGGCGTGTCGTCGCGATCACGGCTGCGATGGGCGCTCCCACGGGGCTCCTGCCGTTCCAGGAACGCTTCGGTGATCGCTACTTCGACGTCGGCATCGCCGAGGCGCACGCCGTCACCGCCGCAGCGGGGATGGCGATGGTCGGGCTGCGCCCGGTCGTCGCGATCTACTCGACCTTCCTCTCTCGGGCGTTCGACCAGGCCAACCTCGACGTCGGTCTGCACCACCTCCCCGTCGTCTTCGTCGCCGATCGCGCCGGGATCACCGGCGACGACGGACCGAGTCACCATGGCGTCCTCGACCTCGTCGAGATGCTCGCGATCCCCGACGTCACGATCTTTACGCCGTCGAGCGCCGACGAGGTGCGCATCGCCCTCGAGGAGGCGCTCAAGCTCGACGGCCCGAGCCTGATCCGCTTCTCGAAGACACCGGGTCCCCGGCGCATCCGCGGCGGCGTCGGCACGGGCCTTGGCGCTCGGGTGGTGCGCGACGCGGGATCTGGCCTCGTGATCGTCGCCTACGGCAAGATGGTGACGCCCGCGCTCACCGCAGCCGACCTCCTCCACGACGATGGCCTCGAGGCGACGGTGATCGACCCACGGGTCGTCCGACCGATCGACCCCGACCTCATCGCCCTCGCCAGTTCGGCCGATGCGGTCGTCACCGTGGAAGACGGCTACGTCCACGGCGGCGCCGGCGCGTTCCTCGCCGATGCGCTGCGCGCCGTGCGCCCGACCATCCCCGTCGCGACGCTCGGGATCCCGACGCGCTACATCCACCACGGTCCCCCCGACGCGCTCCTCGCCGATCTCGGCCTCGACGGCTTCGGGATCGCCGCCAAGATCCGCACCTGGCTCGGCGCGCACGAATCGGCGACCCCCGAGATCACGTCGGATCCGGCCTAGGCCCCCCGAACGCCAACGGGTCGCGATCGCCACGTGGCGACGTCCACGAGCGATCGAGCACGATGACCTCGGCGTCGTGTGCACCGCCCGTGGCGAGTTCGCCGTCGCGGAGCCACGCGGCGCCGCCCAGGTGATCGAGCACGACAGGCTCGCGATCGTGCCACCCGGCGACGGGCCCGCCAGCAGGCTCGGTCACGACGACGAGTCCCTCGCCGACGGCGAGGCCGCAGAGCCAGTGCAGCTCGCCATTCCAGTGGAAGAACACCGGCGAGCGCGCACCGCGCGGCCCGGTGAACTCGTAGAACCCCCTGATCGGCACCACACAGCGGCCCCCCGACAGCGCACCGCGAAACAGCGGCCGCTCGCCGAGCGTCTCACGACGCGCATTGATGACGAGCGAGCCGGCCCGCGTCCTCACGCCGAAGGTGAGCTCACCGACCTCGAGCGAGGGGCTCATACGGACGACGATCGCGCCGTCCGACGGCACGACGACGCCGCGGGACGCGATGCCCGACGGCGTCGCCGATTCAGCGCCGAGCGGCGTCGCAAGCTCGGCGATCGCTCGCGCGAGGCGCTCCGGCCCGAACCGCTGGTCGAAACGGCCGCACATGGCCCTCAAGCGTACCTCGGCCCCGCTCTCCTACACTGGCCGCGTGGCACGCAGCGAAGACCTTGCAATCTGGCTCCAACGCACCGTGTGGCAACGGCGCGTCGGATCGTGGGAGCACGAGGCCTCGCCAGGGCTCGAACGGGTCGTCGAGGCGGTCGTCGCCCACGCCGCGCTCGGCCCCACCGACGAGGTCGTCGACCTCGGCTGCGGCTCGGGTCAGGTGAGCTTGCCCGCCGCCGCCATCGCCCACCACGTCCACGGCGTCGACATCTCTGAGCGGATGGTCGCCCGCCTCCTCGAGCGCGCGCGCGCCGCCAACCTCGCCAACGTCACCGCCGAGGCGACGCCGCTCGAGCGCTTCGCGCTCGAGCCTCGCAGCGTGGACGTCGTGGTCTCCAACTACGTCTTGCACCATCTCTCCGATCGCGCGAAGGCCGAGGTGGTCCGTGCCGCCTACGGCTGGCTCCGGCCGGGAGGTCGCCTCGTGATCGGCGACATGATGCTCGGGCGCGGCGAGTCCGCCAGCGACCGCGCGATCATCGCCGAGAAGGTCCGCGCCTTCGCTGCCCGTGGACCGGCCGGGTACTGGCGCATCGCCAAGAACGCCGTGCGCTACGTGGTGCGCGTCCAGGAAAGGCCGATCTCCCGCGAGCGCTGGGTCACGATCCTGCGGGAGGCTGGCTTCGGCGGCGTCGAGGTCATCCCGGTCGTCTCGGAGGCGGCGATCGTGATCGGGCACGTCCCCGCCTGACCCTGCTCGCGCCCCATCCGGCGTAGACTGCCCCTGCATGCACTGAGGACCCCGACGCAGCGAAGGGAGGCTGGGATGCGCACCGAGCCCTCAAGTCCCCGCCGCTCCGTCCGGGCTTGGCGCGCACGCCGCGCCTAAGCGCTCGTTCTGGCCATCGTCTCGAACGTGGAGGTCCCCCCGTGCACGACTCCCGCACGAGCACGCCCGAGGATGAGGTCATCCGTGGCGGGCTCGGTTCCGTCACCGCTGGCACACTGGCTGGCTCACCCAACTGGCGCCGGCGTCTGCTCGCGCTGCTCGCGATCCTCGGCCCAGGCATCATCGTCATGGTCGGCGACAACGACGCCGGTGGTATCACCACCTATGCCCAGGCCGGCCAGGCCTACGGCTACACGCTGCTGTGGACGCTGCCGATCCTCATCGTCGTCCTCGCGGTGGCCCAAGAGATGGTGGTCCGGCTCGGTGCCGTCACCGGTGTCGGCCACGGCAAGCTGCTCCGAGAGCGCTTCGGCACCTTCTGGGCCGCCTTCAGCGTCGTCGACCTCTTCCTGCTGAACTTCCTCACCCTCGTCACCGAGTTCATCGGCATCCGCTACGCGCTCGGGTTCTTCGGGATCAGCCCGACGATCGCGGCGGGCCTCATGGCCGTAGCCCTGATCGGCAGCGTCGTCTCCGGACGGTTCGAGCGCTGGGAGCGCTTCATGCTGATCCTGGTGGCCGTGAGCCTCCTCGTCTTCCCCCTCATGGGCATGAGCCCGGTGCACTGGGGGGCCGCACTCCACGGCCTCGTCGTCCCAGGTGTCAAGGGCGGCCTCGGTTCGCAGGCGACCATCTTCATCATCGGCATCGTCGGCACCACCATCGCCCCGTGGCAGCTGTTCTTCCAGCAGTCGAACGTCATCGACAAGCGCATCACGCCTCGCTGGATCCGCTTCGAGCGTGCCGACACCTTCATCGGGGCCGTCGTCACCAACGTCGCCGCCGCCGCGGTGATCATCGCCGCCGCCGCGGCGCTCGCGGGAGCCGCAGGGTCGTTTGGCAGCGCAGGCGCGATCGCATCGGGCTTCAGCCACCACGTCAGCGTCGTCGCAGGTGCGCTCTTTGCCATCGTGCTCGCCGAGGCGTCGCTCATCGGGGCCGCCACGGTCACGCTCTCGACGGCCTATGCCCTCGGCGACTTGTTCGGGGTCGAGCAGTCGCTGAACGCCCCCGTCCGCGAGGCTCGAGGCTTCTACGCGAGCTACGTCGCGCTCGTGGTGCTCGCCGGAGGACTCACCCTCATCCCGCGTCTCCCCCTCAGCCTCATCAACCTCGCCGTGCAGGTCCTCGCGGGCGTCCTCCTGCCGAGCGCCCTCGCGTTCTTGCTGCTCCTGTGCAACGATCGAGAGATCCTCGGCCCCTGGGTCAACCCGCCTTGGCTCAACGTCCTCGCAACGTTCATCGTGGGCTTGCTCCTGCAGCTGAGCCTGGTGCTCACGGTGGTGACGATCGTGCCCTCGATCAACGTGATCGGGCTCGTCCTCGCGACCGGTGCCCTCGTCGTCGTCGCGACGGCGGTCGTCGCGATCGCCCAACTTCGCAGCCGCCACCATCGTCCCACGATGCCCATGGAAGACCGTCTGCGCTGGACGATGCCCGCCGCTGCCCTCTTGCACCGCCCGCGCTTCTCGCGAGGCCGTCAGGTCGCCCTCATCGGGCTTCGGGCCTACCTGGTGATCGCGGTGATGCTGATGGTCGTCAGCTTCGTCCACCTCGGCCACTGACGAGCGCGCCAGCGAGGGTCACGCGCGAGCGCTCGCAGGCGCGCCTACCACGATCGACCCGCACACGCCACGCGCGCCGCGGCTACCCGTCGAGCGCTTCGGCACGTCGGCGCCATCCCGGTTGGATGGTGCGAACGAGGACGTCGTCGACGGTGACCGCGCCAAGGAGCACCCCCTCGGCGTCGACGACGGCCACGGCGGCGAGGTTGAAGTCGGCCATGAGGACGGCGACCTCCGTCAGGTCCGCGTCGGGACGCACGGTGCGCGCCTCGGTGTCAGCGAGCTGATCCACCGAGGCGTCGTCGGCGGCACGAAGGAGCGCGACGAGGGGCAGCTGACCGAGGAAGCGACCCTCGGCGTCGACGACGAACAGCACCCACAGGTTCTCCGGTACGGCGGCGCGCGCGCGAAGCGTGCCGCAGGCCTCCGCGACGGTCGTCCCTGCCGCGAGCGCGACGACGTCGGTCGTCATGAGCCCACCGGCCGACTCAGGGTTGTAGGCGAGCAGGCGCTTGATGGTCGCCTGCTGCGGCTCGGGCACCAGCGCGAGCACGCTCTCGCGTCGCTCCTGCTCCAGGCTCATCAACAAGTCGACCGCGTCGTCGGGCTCCATGGTGCCGAGCAGCTCGCCGACCTCGGCGTCGCTGCGCTCGCGGATCGCGTCCCGACGACCCTGCGGCGTGAGCTCTTCCATGACGTCCGCTTCGAAGGCCGGGTCCGCCTGCAGCGCCGCCATGATCTCGCGCCCCTCCGACTCCGAGGCGTCCTCGAGGAGGTCGGCGAGTTCGGCCGGGTGCAGGCGCCGGATCGAGCGCAGCTCGAGGCGGATCCTCGCACTCGGCACATGGCCCACCAAGGGGACGAGATCGCGCCAGTCGACGACCCTCGCCTCGCGCTTGGCGTGCCAGAAGCGTCGATGGTGCTCTTGGGCGACGTCGACCGCGATGACGCGCCACTCGCCCGCGAACGGGATCATGCCGAGGTCCCGAGCGCTCACGAGTCGCGGACGCAGCTTCGACTTCGACCAGATCAGGTGGTGCTCGAGCAGGTCACGAACCGCGAGCACCTCCTGGGGCCGACGCTCGAACCGGCCGAGCTCGCCCTCTTCGAGCGTCGTGACGATCCGCTCGGTGCCGAACTCCTCGATGCGATCTGCCGGCACGAACATGGGCTGGTCGTCGACGTGCACGAGGACGCCGACGACGACCGGATAGCTGGCTTCGACGAGGCGAAGCACCACGTCATCGACACGACCAAACTCGTGACCACCCCGCCCAAGCACCGGCGCCCGACGGATGGCGGAGAGCCACAGGACATCGTCCACGACGCGAAGTCTAGCGCGATCGTCCTCGAGCCTCAGGAGCCCGGGACCACCGGCCGGGGCCAGGGACGTACCGGATCGCGCGGCGCGTGCCGCAGCGCCCCACGCGCAAGGAGCGCGAGCAGCTCCGTCAACCCTCTGATCTCGCACCGCGGCCCGGCGACCTCGACGTAGGACGCGAACAGAGCCTCAGGTACGTGAGCGTCGCTGGCGGCGACCTGTGTGATCCCTCGCTCACGTGCCACGAGCGCCGCCTCCCGATCCCAGGCGACGCGTTTGGCGTTGGCGACCTCGACGAGATCGAGCAGACCGTCGTCCGCGAGCCGCTCGAGTCCCGCTCGACCGAGACCACGACGCGCGGGATCGGTCGGGTGGGGGGCGAGCACGAGACCCCCCAGGTCGCGGATGCGCCGCGCCGTCTCGAGGAGGCCCGCACGCGGCGGCACCCGAGCGTCGAGCCCGAGACCGATCAGCTCCCCCGCGCCGGTGTCGATCTCCTCGCCGACGATGACTTGGCCCGGGACAAGCGCCGCGACCTCGCGCGCCGCGACGATCGCGTGGTGGTCGGTGACGGCGATGACGTCATCGGGCCCGATGCGGGCCGCGAGCTCCTCCGGTCTCGTCGTCGAGTCCCCCGAGGCGTAGGTGTGGACATGGAGATCGAGGCGCACCTAGCGGCCCGCGAGCGTCATGGATCCGACCAGCAGGCTCGCCGCGCGCGTCCCGCTCGGCAGTTCGACCTCGTCGTCACCGACGCCAGCGAGATCGAGCAGCATGCGCTGGAGGTTGCCTGAGATGGTCGCCTCACGCACCGGCTGAGCACCGTTCGGCCCGACGAGTTCCCCTTCGATCCCCACGGAGAAGTCCCCCGAGATCAGGCTGGTGCCCGAGTGCACCCCCGACAGCGACCGCACGACGAGCACGTCACCGGCGGCATCGAGTTCGGCCACCGGTCGCCTCGGCGCCTCGACCCGCACGGCGCGCGCGCCCGGCGCCGGCAGGCCGCCAACCGCGCGGAGCGCGGCCGCGTTGGATTGCCGTCCGGCGAGTCGAGCGGCATAGGCGTCATAGAGCGCCTCGGCGGCAACGCCACCCTCGATGAGCCGATGGGGTCGGGTCGCGAGTCCCTCGCCGTCGACCGGGGTCGCCCCCAGCGAGCGCCCGTCCGTCGGGTCGTCCACCAACGAGAACCACGAGGGCGCGACCCGCTCTCCGAGGCGATCGACGAACATCGAGCGACGACGAGCGAGCGCGAGCCCCGACAGGGCACCCGCCCAGAGACCGAGCAGCGTCTGTGCGCAGCGAGGCTCGAAACGGACCTGGACCTCGCGGCCCACGGGCTTGGTGGCGTCGATCCCCCGGAGCGCACGGCTCGCCGCCTCGTGCGCCACGCGATCTGCGTCGAGGCCCTCGAAGCCTCGCGCCCCAGACGAGGCAAAACCCGTCGAGAGCACACCGCGCCCATCCGCAGCGAGCGCTTGGAGGAACAGCCAAGCGCGGGTCGATCGGACCTGCGTCGCGACACCGGTGGAAGAGGCGATGGCGACCTCGCCGTCGAGCTCGCCGTAGGTCGCCGACTGAACGTCGCAGATCCGCGGGTCCGCAGCCCGACACGCGCGCTCGAGATCGAGGCACGTGGCGATCTTGCGATCGAGCGAGACCGCCGACAGGGTCTCGTCGACGAGCTCGAGCACGACGGGGGCGACGTCGTCGGGCACCGCGAAGACCGCGTCGGGGTCCGCCTCGACGAGCTCAGCGTTCTCTCTCGCGCGCCAGAGCGCGTCGCGGGCGGCAGCGGGGTCGAGCGCATCGACCGTGGCGAAGCCGATGCGGCCCGCCACGAGGACCCGGACCCCGATGGTGACCTCCTCGGCCTGGGTCAGCGACTCGACCGCGCCGTGGAAGCCGACGACCTCCACCTGGCGCGATCGCCCGACGACGACCTCGACCTCCTCCCCGGCCCGCCGATCGTCCACGAGCGCGAGAGCCTGCTCCAACAGCTCAGCCACCGATCGTTCCCCCGAGCGTCACACCGGCCAGTCGCAGCGTCGGCTGGCCGCACCCGACCGGAACGGACTGACCGTTCTTGCCACAGGTCCCCGCGGTCATGTCGAAGTCGTTCGCGACCGCATCCACGGCAGCGAGCACCTCGGGGCCATTCCCGATGAGCTGGGTGTCGCGAATGGGAGCGGTGATGCGGCCGTGCTCGATGAGGTAGGCCTCCTGCACCCCGAAGACGAAGTCTCCGGTGGCCGTGTTGACCTGACCGCCGGAGAGGGCGGCCACGTAGACGCCGTGGTCGGTGCTCGCAACCACGTCTGCTGGATCGCTCTCCCCCGGGGTGAGGAAGGTGTTCGTCATGCGCACCATCGGCAGGGATCGATAGTCCTGGCGCCGACCGTTGCCACGCGGGCTCTGGCCGAGCTTCGTGGCGCTGCGGCGATCCCAGAGGTAGTCGACGAGCTCACCATCGCGGATCAGCACGTTCGACTGGGCAGGGTTGCCCTCGTCGTCGATGTGGTAGCTCCCCCACTCCCCGGCCCGGGTCCCGTCGTCGACGAGCGTCACGAGCGGGCTCGCCACCCGCTCACCGAGACGGCCTGCGTACACGGAGGCGCCCTTGGCGATGTGGTCGGCCTCGAGGCCGTGGCCGCAGGCCTCGTGGAACAAGATGCCGCCCGACCCCTTCGCCAGCACCACCGGCAGAACGCCTGCTGGAGCGGGACGCGCCGCCAGTTTGGCAAGCGCCCGTCGTCCAGCGACCTGCGCGAGGGCGCCGACGTCGAGGGCGTCGAGCAACTCCTCGAGATCGACGGTGGCCGCAGACGTCTCGCGCCCACTCTGGGCCCCGGTGTCCCCGGCGGCCACGACCTGGAACGACACACGCGTGCGTGCCTGCCGATCGGTGACGAATCGGCCCTCGGAGTTGGCCACGAGGATCCGACGCCGCGCGGTCGCGGCCTGGCCGGACACCTGGACGATCGCATCGGCGAGCCCTCGCGCCTCCGTCTCACCAGCGCGCAGCAGCTCCACCATGCGCCGCTTGGCGCTCGGGTCGCGCTCGGGCGCCGCAGGCTCGATGGGTGCTACCTCGAGGGGAGCGACCCGACTCGCGCCTCCCTTCGCGATCGACGAGGCGGTCTCGGCCGCCGCGACGAGCGCGCGAGGCGACAGGTCGGTGGTGTGGGCAAAGCCGGTCGTCTCGCCGACGACGACGCGGATCCCGACCCCACGCCATCCAACGTCGGCCAGGGCGCCGACCCGCCCGTCGTCGACGCTCACCGAGGTCGAGCGCACTTCTTCGACGAACACCTCGGCGAAGTCGCCCCCACGGGCGAGCGCGCGCTGGAGCACGAGGTCCACCAGCTCCGGATCGATCACGACGCTCCCCTCCAGGTCGCTACGGCTTCAGCCTACCGAGGTCTCGTCACTAGGCTCGGTACGGGAAGCCACGGTGCGACCTCGCGGTTGCACAGTGTCGTGAAGGACGAGTGGTCGAGGAGTCAGGCGCAGGTGGACGACGAATCGAGCGCGGTGGTGGAGCCGTGCGTCGCAGAACCGGAGGTCCTCGGAGCCCCCACACGCCTGGTCGAGGCACGCCTCGGCCATCTGCTCGACGCAGAGGCGGCACGCTGGCGCGCCATCGACGAACGCTTCGCCGAACCGTTCGATGAGCTGTCACGCCTCACGCGTGCGGGCGGCAAGCGCCTCCGCCCCGCCCTTGCGTTCTGGGCCGCGCGTGGGCTCGGTGTGGACGGCGACGACGAGCTCCTCGGTGACCTGCTGGTGGCGATCGAGCTCCTCCACACCTTCGCGCTCGTGCACGACGACATCATGGATCGCTCCGAACTTCGCCGCGGTGCTGTGACCGTTCATGCGCGCGCGCGCGACGAGCACCGCTCCCTCAAGCTCCGCGGTGAGGCCGAGACCTACGGGGATGCGATCGGCATCTTGGTCGGGGACTTGGCCCTCACGCTTGCCGACGGCGCCCTCGAGGCGGCCCCGCTCCCGGTGCGTGCCACGTTCACACAGCTCAAGCTCGAGGTCAATCTCGGCCAGTACCTCGACGTGGTCGCGAGCGCCCAGCTCTTCGACACCCCGGAGCACGCCGAGCACATCGCCCTGTTCAAGTCGGCCAAGTACACCGTGGAGCGACCGCTGCATCTCGGCGCGCTGCTGGCGGATCCGGCCGACGGGGTGCTCGCGGCGCTCTCGCGCTTCGCACTCCCCTTGGGGCTCGCGTTTCAGCTGCGTGACGACGTCCTCGGCGTCTTCGGCGACGGTGCTCGCACCCGCAAGCCGGTCGGCGACGACCTACGCGAAGGGAAGTGGACCCTGCTGGTTGCCGAGACCCGAGAGCGGCTCGACGTCGCCGATCTCGTCCGCTTCGACGAGGCGCTCGGGGATGCGAACCTCGAAGGCCGTGCGCTCGACGACGTGCTCGGCCTCGTCCGTCGTAGCGGTGCCCTCGATCGGGTCGAGCAACGCATCGACGAGCTTGCCGACCAGGCGATGGATGCCCTCGGCGACCTCCCGCTCTCCGCTGAGGCGCGCTGCGCGCTCGGGGACCTCGCGACCTTCATCGTCGCCCGTCAGCACTGATCGATGGCACGTATCATCGTCGTCGGCGCTGGGTTCGCCGGACTCTCCGCGGCCTCGAGGCTGGCGGCCGCAGGTCATCGGGTGACCATTCTCGAGCGTCGCTCGCGCCCAGGGGGGCGAGCCGACGCCGTGCGCATCGACGGGGCGACGCTCGACCTCGGCCCCGTCGTGCTCACCATGGTCGGTACGCTGCGATCGATCTGGCGCGCGGCGGGCCGCAACCTCGACGACTACCTCGACCTCATCCCCGTCGAGCCCGGTTACCGGCTCGCGTTCGCAGACTCGACGGGCCCTGATGGCGCGGGGGTGCTGCGAACCTGGAGCGATCGCGAGCGCATGGCCGAGGAAGTCCGTGCCTTCGCCGGCACGCGGGCCCTGGACGAGTGGCAGCGCTGGGCCCGCTGGCTCGAGGAGCTCGCCGGGACGGAGCTGCCGACCTTCATCGAAGCCGACGTCGCCAGCGTCGACCGACTGCTCACGCGCGCACCCGCGCTCTGGCGTCTGTGGCGACTCGGCGCCTTCGGACGCTTGGATGCTCGTGCGGCCCGCGTCCTGTCCGACCCGAGGCTTCGCCGGGCGGTCACCTTCCAGGCGCTCTATGCCGGCGTCTCCCCGCAGCGAGCACTCGGGCTCTTCGGCGTCATCGCCTACATGGACGTGGTCCTCGGCGTCGTTTTTCCACGCGGCGGCATGGCGGCCCTCGGTGAGGCGCTCGGGCGCCTGTGCGAGGACCTGGGCGCCGAGCTGCACCTCGACGAGCCGGTGACGCACTACGAACGCACCGGGAGCCGCATCAGCGCGGTCACGACGCCACAGGGGCGCTACCCGGCCGACGTCGTCGTCACGACCGAGGACCCGCTCGGCCTCGGTCGACGTCTCGGCCTCGGCTACGCCAAGCGACGGTGGCGCCTCGCACCCTCGGCCCTCGTCGTGGTGCGCTACGAGGACGCCCCGCTTCCCGCGGACCTCGAGCACCACAACGTGTTCTTCGGGCAAGCGTGGGAGGAAGCCTTCGACGACCTCATCGAGACCCGGCGCCTCATGCGAGACCCCTCGACGCTCGTCTCGCTGCCCCAGCGCACCGATCCGACGATCGCGCCCCGTGGCCGTGTCGTCTACGCCCTCGAGCCCGTGCCGAACCTGAACGGCCAGCTCCGCTGGCCCGAGGACGCGGCTGCGGCGCGCGAACGCCTCGAAGAGCGTCTCGGCACCTTCGGACTGGCTCGTCGTTCGGACCCCATCTCCGAGATCGTGCTCGACCCCGAGGCGTGGGCTGCCCAGGGCATGGACGCCGGGACGCCGTTCTCGTTCGCGCACACCTTCTGGCAATCGGGCCCGTTCCGCGCGCCGATGGCCCCTCGCGAGTTCGACAACCTCGTCCTCGCAGGATCGGGGACGCACCCGGGCGTCGGCGTTCCGCTCGCGCTCACCTCGGGTCAGCTCGCCGCGGCTCGCGTGCTCGCCGACCACCCGGGAAGCATGGTACGTCGATGATGCGCCAATCCGCTGGTCTCTCCTCGACTCGATCCGTCGCGCGCCGCTACGGGCGCACGTACTACCTCGCATCCCGCCTCCTCGAGCCGGACGCGCGCCCAGGCATCTGGGCGATCTACGCCTTCTGTCGACGGGCCGACGACATCGTCGACGGTAGCGCCACCACCGACGAAAAGCGTCGCGGTCTCGACGAGCTCGAAGCGATGCTCTGCCAGGCCCTCGTACGCGGCGGCAGCGACGACCCGGCCCTCGATGCGCTGGTGTCGACCTACGAGCGCTGGCAGATCGAGCCGGAGACGCTCGCTCGCTTCCTTGGCGCGATGCGGCGCGACCTCACCGTCCGGCGCTACCAGCGATGGGACGATCTGCTCGACTACATGGAAGGATCCGCCGCCGTCATCGGCGAGATGGTCCTCCCCATCCTCGGTGGCCCACCCGCTGCTCGCGAGCCCGCTCGCGCGCTCGGGCTCGCCTTCCAGCTCACCAACTTCATCCGCGACGTCGGCGAAGACCTCGATCGGGGACGGATCTACCTGCCACTCGAGGACGTGGCGAACCACGGGGCGCTCGACGACTTGCTCGCGCGTCGGCCCTCGCCGGCGGTACGAGCGCTCGTGCGCTTCGAGATCGAACGAGCACGGACCCTCTATCGGGACTCACTCGCCGGTGATCCCCTCCTGCCGCGCGCCTCCCGCCGCTGCGTCGAGGTGGCACGCGAGCTCTACAGCGCCATCATGCTCGAGGTCGAACGCAACGACTACGACGTTCTCACACGGCGAGCCATCGTCCCGAAGCGACGCCGCGCCGCCGAGGTCGTGCGGGCGCTCGTCGCACCCCGTGCGCTGCCACGACTCCTCGCCGAGGAGGGCGCTCGAGCTTGAGGGTCCGAGCGTCGGTGCGGACGATGGTCGGGAACGGCTCCAGCCAGTTCGTGAAGCCGCCCATCGCGACCGCTTCGAGCTGTGACTGTCCAACCCGGGTTGGCGTCGCGGCCGTGACGTAGATGCCGTCACCGAGCTGGCCGAACAGGTTGCCGCCCATGACAGAGGCGGCGCCGCTCGTGGTGTCAGGACCACCGTCGACACGCCTGGCGAGGTGACGTCGCTGACGCTCACGCCATGAGGCAACTGCACCTGGACCGGTACGAGGTCGTTGAAGAAACCCCCGGCACCCAGCTGTCCCGTCGTGTTCGAACCCTCTCGCGTAGACGGTGCCGTTGCTACCCAGTACTGAGGCCGCGTGACAACCCGCCGCGACCTCGGCAGCGCCGACAGGCAGCGCGACCGGCACCGGCGTGGCGACGTCGGTTTCGGTGGTGCCGTTGCCGACCTGCCCCTGGTCGTCCTGCCCCTGGCAGAGACCGTGCCGTTCGACGAGCGCGCCAGCGTGAAGTAGCCACCGCCGGCCACCTGCGCGATCTGGGTCCCAGCAGGGAACGTCACCGAGACCGGCGTCGAACTTGCCACCGTGGTCGAGCCGTTGCCGAGCTCGCCGAGTGGGTTCTCGCCGACGGCGAGCACCCCACCCGAGTTCGTCACGACAGAGGCGTCGCAGGCTGCCGATCCCAGGCCCACGACCGAGCCCGGAGCGATACCGACCATCGGCTGAGGCGACTCGAAGGCGCTCGCCGCGTCGACGACCCGCAAGGGCGCCGACGATGTCTGGCGCATCACGACGCAGAGCACCTCGCCCGAGCTCGCAGCGGTCGCTGTCATGCCGGCGGTGCCAGGGCCAGCACATCCCCGCACGCCGACGACACCGTCGGGTGTCGTCGATGTCGACGGCGGCGCGACGCTGGCGCCGGTCCCCGGGTCGAACGCGAGCGCAACGCTCGTGGCTCCGTTCGTGGTCGCAAGACCGCCCCGATCCACGAGCTGGGCGATGACGAGGGCACTGTCGCCAGCGGCGCTTCGGCTCGCGTCGCGAACCACGATGCGCACGCCAACCGCTGCATCCGAACGTGGCGCCACCGACTCGGTCGCGCAGATCCGGTCAGCACCGACCACCACAGGGGCGCTCACTCCTCGAGCACGAGGTTCGGGAGCATCACACCCCCAACGTCGATGACGTGCTCCCCAGCAGCGAGTTCCGCCGGAACCGTGCACGCGAGGCTCGCGCCGATCGCGCCAGCGTCGCGAGCCGAGACCCCCTGGCAGGACTGACCATCGAGCGCCACCGTGACGGCACTCGAGAAGTGGGCCCACGGCAGGTTGACGACCAGCTGCGTTCCGGCGCTCGCGCCTGTCGGGAAACTCACCACGAGCGAGCCTTGGGTCGTCGCGCCGACGAGATCCGTGGCAAAGGACCAGCCCGGCACCTCGCTCGCCGCTGGAGCTGTGTCCGACGACGCGGCGACGATGCCGAGCGAGCAGATCGTTGGCGCCAGCGCAACGCCCAGCCACTGCCACCCAGCCACCGCCACTGCCGTCGCACGCCTCGTGTCGTGGTTCCCCCTGGTTGTCACTGTCCTCGTCGTGTGTGCCGACTCACCCGGTCGTCGCGAACCCAGCTGGCAACGCCGCGAGCGCTTCCGCCATGAGTCCGGGGTCGGGCGCGTGGCACGCCGGGCAACCGACGCCTGGCGCCGGCACGTTCAGCCAGTACCCGTTCACCAACCCTGCCGTCGCTTCCATGTCGGCCGTGAGCTCCGCTGCAGTGACCGGCGTTCCGCGCGGATTCGACGACAAGCCTGCGATGATCGGCACTGACGGATCGACCGAGCGGATCACCGCAACGTCACGTGCCACCACAGCCCGGTACCGGGCGGTCGATCGTTCCGACTGTTGCACCGTGTTGAGCCCGACGATGCTGCACGGTGGCACCTCGTTCTGGGCCGTACGCTCCCCTGATGGAAGTCGGTCCGACTCGATAAAGTCACAGATGCTCTGGAGACCCGCGGCGCGAGCAACAGCGGCTGCGCGCTCGGTGGAGAGCCGGATGTTGTCTTGCTCGACGGTGGGGGTGTTCGCAAAGCGCTCGTTGTCGTAGATCACAGCGCGCACTCCCGTCGCAAGCTCATGGTCGGCGATCGCCTGGGCGAGCTGTGACTCGGCGTGAAAGTCAGCCGTCGGAATGACCGGGACCAGGGTGCTCGGATGCTGCCGCGGCGTGATCGGTTCGTACACGACGCCACGGGCAAAGAGAGCACGGACGGGGGCGACGGAGACGACTTGATCGAAGTGCGCCTCGGCCAGCAGCCAGATCGTGTGCCTGCTCGTTGGTGCCTCGATCGGTTGGCCTCCCGTCGGGCTCGGCATGAAGAGGTGCTGCGTGTGATGATGGTGCTTCGCCCCTCGTGGCGCCGCGACCGCGACGACCGCGGCCACCACCAACGCGAGCGAACCCGCCAGGAGCAGCTTGCGCCTCAGGACTCACCCCGCAGCAACGCCACCGCGACCTGCGGCTGCGCGATGCCACACCGCGGACACGAGACCCCGGCCTGGGGGATGTTCAGCCAGTAGCCGCTCGCCGTAGCCTTGGTCAGCGCGATGTCCTGGGCCAAGGTTGTCGCGCTGACCCGTTGCCCACTCGGGTTCGTCGACAGTCCGAGCACGAAGCGAATCGTCGGGTTCGCACTCCGAGCAAGCACCTCGACCTGATCGACGAAGCTCGCATACCGCGACGGCGTCGCCTCGAGACCTTGTGCCTGGATCTCGAGGATCTGCGCGGCGCGCGACGCTGCTTGCACCACGCCGCTGGCGAGAAAACCGGTCCGAACACGCTGGCCCGGGGTGAGGACGAGAGCGAGGTCGGTGGCGGGAGCCGCGACGAGATCGACGCCTGCCGCCCTGGCCAACGTGCCAGCCTGTGTGAACGTCGCACCCGCCTGAAGCTGCTCGGCCAGTGGCGAGCGCGGCCAGTGCTCGAGATCGAGCAATACGACATCCCCGGACGTCGCCACGCGCAGCGCCTCGCGAACGCCGGCGAGGCTCGTCGCATCGAGGGCGCGGTGCCCCGCCCACCCCGCATAGCTGGCCGCTTGCGACGGCCCGACGATCAGGGTGGTATTCGCCGGACGGAACACCGCATTCGTCCAGCTCGAACCTGCCGCTGCATCGAGGCGACGCAGCGCCGAGGCCGCGAGCCACCAATGCACCCCGACGAGCGACGGGGCGATCTCGTGCGCCGCGCGCTCACTCGTCGGGCGATGGTGCGGTGCTTGCACCTCGCCACAGCCAGCGAGCGCCAGCGCGAGCGCGCCGAGGATGAGCCGCCTAGCGAGCGTTCGCATCTGCCATGGCCTCGACCCGACGTTCTGGATCGACGGCTGCGCCCAACGGCGGCAGCGACAGGATACCCGAGAGCAAACCGAGTTTGCGGACCATGGTAAAGGGCACCCACACCCAGAGATGGCGTAGTTCCCGCCAGAATCCCCAGTAGAGCGCGACGCCGATCAGCAAGAGAAGTTGCGGCGCAAGGGTGAAAGCAAGCAACACGAGGGTACGCAGCGGCGAGCCAGCGACCCGCGGGATGAGCAAGAAGAAGACGGCACTCGAGATGTAGGTGATCGGCCGGATCATCGAGGTGAGCTTGTTGAAGAGGAAGCGGAGTTGGATGATGAGCCGCGGATGGAGCTCTCGCGCGCGCCAGGGAAGATGACGCGCGCCGATGTGGAACGACGCGCGCGACCACCGAGTGCGCTGCTCCAAGAAAGCCCCAAGGGTCTGGGGGACGTCCTCGTAGATCACGATGCGCGGGTCGATCACCGAACGCAGACCGAGCTTGCCGAGGTTGAAGGTGAGGTCGGAGTCCTCACCGTTCATCCCCTCGACAAAGCCACCGAGCGCGAGAGCCTCCGCTCTGCGGAAGGCCATGTAGGTCCCGGGAACGTTGTTCGCGTCCACGCGCTCGAACGCCAGCCGAGAGAACCCGAAGGTCATGAGACACTCGAAGAGTCGGCCACGCGTGTACCACGCAGGGAGCGCCATGTTCGGAAGGTCGAAGGCACCGATGCAGCCGATCGCCGGGTTGGCGAACCAGTCTGGGAGCGGCCGCAAGCAGTTCGCATCCACGAGGATATCGGCGTCGACACGCACGACGATGCGCGTGGAGGCGGCTTCGAGCGCCCGGTTGAGCGCGACCGCCTTGCCACCGTGCGGCCCGCCCACAGCGACGATCTCGGCCGCCCGAGCAGTCTGGGCCGCCATCTCGATGACCTCGAGGGTGCGGTCGTGAGAACCGTCGTCCGCGACGAGGACTCGGACTCGGCCGGGATAGGCAGCCGCCGCCGCATCGAGCGCGGCGAGTGCGGCACCGATGCCAGCTTCTTCGTTGAAGGCCGGCATGATCACGTCGATCGGCTCCGTGGGATCCCCGACCCCAGGTCGATCCTTCGGGCGCACGAGCAGCAGCACGACCGAGACGGCCATGATCAGCGCGGGCAGGGCCAAGAACACGAGCAGTCCGTCCGGCGGCGACACAGCGCTCAAGCTCCCACCGATGCCGCGGGCGAGCGCGCCGGCGCCGATGAGAATGAGGACGAAGACGCCGATGAGCAGCAGCGCGCTGGCGAGCGGGCGCAGCCCAACCCTTGCCGCGTAGCGCCGCGGCAAGGCACTCGAGAGGAAGATCAATGCCAACAGGCCGACGAAGCCGGCCGCCAAACTCGCGAGCTCTGCGAGGTAGAAGACCACCACCGACGGGGCCCCGAACCACGATGCCATCACCTCGGCGGCCCCGACGACGAGCGGTCCCCCGATGAGGACGACAGCGAGGACGCCAACGCTGACGACGAGCGAGCGCACGCTGTGACGACGTGCGATCACGAAAGAACTGAGGCTCCCGTCCTCGAGCAGCAGCAAGAGCGGGTTGGTGTGGACGAGATACGAGCTGGCCGTCGAGGCACCGAGTCCGGCTCGCTCGAGGATCAGCGCAAGAACGGCCTTCAACGCGCCTGCGGCCTCGGCCCAGTCGCGAGCTACGAGGATCGACCACGCCACGATGGCGACGATGAACACTACGAGACGTGGGATCGAGCGCTGCGGTGACGGCAGGCGCACGTGACGCAACCCGTCGCCATGGTCACCACGCCCGCCGTGGAGCACGGCCCAACTGCCCGCCGCCAACAGGGCCACGGCTCCGAGGACGACGACGACGCCGTGTGGGGTCATCGTCGACCAGAGCTTGAGATGCTGGCATTCCCCGTGAGCCCGGTCAGCAAACCGGCTGGAAGACGGCCGCTCAGTTCCGACTGGACCTCATAGCTCACGACGCCGGCCGCAACGACCGGGCGGGGAAAGATCTGTTCGACGACCCCGTGGACGACACCGATGCCTTGGCTGCTCGGTGTGAACGTCACCTGATCACCGAGGTGCACCTTGCCGATGACGCTCTCGGGGACGAGCGTCTCGAGGTACGTGGGGGCGTGACCCTTGATGACCACGACCGGGGTCGAGGCCACCGGCTGGCTCGACTCCGTCTGGGTCGACGGGAACAGTGTGAACCCAGGGGTCACGGCCACGCTCGAGCCGCTCGGTACCGCATCGCCGACCCCACTCGCGCTCACCGTCTCACCCACCGCGCCGTCGACGCTCACGACCGTCCCAGCGATCGGCGCTCGCAGGGTCTGTGTCGCAGCGGTCTGGGCGGCAGCATTGAGTTCGCCTTGATCCCGCGCAAGCTGAGCCTGGGCTGCTACCAGCGAGACCTTGAGCGCTGCGAGCTGCGTCGACGACACGCCATCACTCTCGCTCGCCTGTGCTTCCGCGTCGCTCAACGCACGTTGATCCGCAGCAATCAGGCTCTGGACACCGTCGACGGCGCTCTGTGAGCTCGCCTTGGCCTGGGCGAGGGCGAGCTCATCGGCAGCGACACGATGCTGGGCATCAGCACACGCCACCTGTGCCGCGGTTGGCGGCGAAGCCGTCGGGCCGACGCCGGAGCATGCCGCCACAGCGGCAGCCTGATCGGCGCCCAGCAGGGACTGTGCGGCGGCGACCGTGGCCGCCCCTTGAGCTTGGACCGATGCCAGCTGGCTCTCGTCGCTCGTGAGTGCTTGGCGCGCCGCCGCGACCTCAGCCTGGGCCGCCTGGGCGACGACCCCAGCGTTCGCCGAGGTCACGCTCGACATCTGCGCGATGAGCGCTTGCAGCGCACTGACTTCGCTCGTGTCCGCTGCGATCGCGGCCTGATCGGCATGACGGGTCTCGCTGAGGCCCGGGACCACCTCGGTCGCGAGTACCTGGCCGCTCGCGACCCGCTCGCCTGGGTGAACGGCCAGCTGCGAAATCGTTCCCGCAGCCGGGAACGAGAGACTCACTTCACCCGGGTCGACCACCTCCGACGACAGCGACGAGAGTGGTGAGCCAGCCAGGCCGCTCACGACCACGTAGCCGACCACGACGATGACGACCGCCACGATGATGGCAACGAGCCAACCGCGGCGCGACGGCCGCACCGGGGCTGCGACCACCGGGAGCTCCATCGCTGGAGGACTCGCCGCCGGCGTGCTCACCGGAGGGGCACTCGGCGCCTCACGCAGGTCGATGACCGCCTCCGACGAGGTCACATCGATGCCCTCGAGCGATTCGGGATCGACGAGCGGCCAGATGGTTTCAGCCCCACGCTGCTCCTCGTCATCGCCTGACCACGGTCGGTCCGACGACTCCTGGCTCTTGACCATCGCAACCCTCCCTCACGCCTCTGCTCGCGCCGGCACCTACGCCAGCGCCTCCCGAATGGTGTCCGTGGCCTCGCGTGCTCGGTTCTCGGCCGCCACGGTGAGGTCCGCGTGGCGATACCAGACCTCGTTCGCACCCTCGCGCCAGGTCACCGTCGGGGTCTCGAGGAGCTCGGGGTCGACGTTGGCGGCGTTCGCCTGGACGAAGTCCACCAACGAGTCGATGAGGGTGTCGGCGAGGTAGTGGGGTTGCAGACCGAGGTCGAGCAGGGCCGAGTGACGGGCGTTGTAGTAGTGCTCTTCCTTCTCGACGCGTGGGTTGTCGAGGTGGGCGATGGTGGGGGTGAGGCCTCGGCGTCCCAGGACACCTGCCACGGTCTCGGCGAGCTCGTTCAGGGTGAACTGCTCGGTGAACTGGTTGAAGACACGGAACTCACCGGGGGCGGCCGGGTTCTCGAGCGCCAGGGTGATGCAGGCCATGGTGTCGCGGATGTCGAGGTAGCCACGGGTCTGGCCGCCACGGCCGTAGACGGTGATGGGGTAGCCGAGGGACCCTTGGATCACGAAGCGGTTGAGGGCGGTGCCCCAGACCGAGTCGTAGTCGAAGCGGGTCGCAAGGCGCGGATCGAGCACCGTCTCGTCGGTGGCGACGCCGTAGACGACGCCCTGGTTCAAGTCGGTGGCGCGGAAGTTCCACACCCTCGTCGTGAAGTGGATGTTGTAGGAGTCGGCCACCTTGGAGAGGTGGTAGAAGCTGTGGGGCAGCTTCGGGTAGGGCAAGGTGTCGCTACGGCCGTTGTGGGTGATGGTGAGGTAACCCTCTTCGATGTCGATGTTCGGGGTTCCGTACTCGCCCATGGAGCCGAGCTTGACGAGGTGGATCTCGGGGTTGACCTCGCGCATGGCAAAGAGGATGTTGAGGTTGCCCACGATGTTGTTGACCTGAGTGCGCACCGCGTGGTCGCGCGAGATCATCGAGTAGGGGGCGCTGCGCTGCTCGCCGAAGTGCACGAGGGCCTCTGGGTCGTGGGCGCGCATGGTCTCGAGGACGAAGTCGTAGTCGCAGATGTCGCCTTCGGCGATGCGGATGGGGGCACCCTTGCCGAGGGCGTTCCAGGTCTCGACGCGCTCGGTGAACGAGGCGATCTCGTTCAGGGGACGGGTACCGCCTTCTGCGTCCCAACGGCGACGGGCACCGTTGTCGATGGCGAGCACGTCGTGACCTTGGGCCGCGAGGTGCAGCGCCATCGGCCACCCGATGTAGCCGTCCGCGCCGTAGACGATGATGCGCATGGTGGTGGTTCTCCTTCCTTGTCGAGCGGATCAGTGTCGACGCACGACGATCCGTGCCAACACATTTACTCGAATTCGACACCTTCAGCTCTCGCTGTGGTAACTGTAGCCGCACCATGAGGGGCCAACCAGCACGAGTTCTCCAGGTATTTGTCCCCGTAACGCACTGTTCACTACACCTGATCGACATGTTCGCACTGTGTTGCCACTTTCTCCCCACAGGAAGTTGCGTGACCACTCTCCGCATTCCCACGCTCTGTGGTCGTCCGGCTTCTCGACAGCGTCATCCCATCCGGCCAGCCAGCCGAGACACGCGCGCCCCGACACGACCGACGAGGGCGCACATGCGCCGCCAGGGACGCGGCAGGGGCTCTCGCGGCCCCAGCCGGGCTCAGCTCACGCGCGTCGTAGCTTGACCATCGAGGCGAAGAAGCGACGCTCGCCAGCGCCGTGGAACGCGATCACGAGCTCGTCGTCGACGCCCCGCGGCACGACCCGTCTGATGGTTCCCTCGCCGTAGCGAGCGTGGAAGACTCGATCGCCTACCACCCACTCGCTCCGGGCTGCACGGGCTTCGACGACCGCACTCGCACGTTGGATCGACTCCGCACACGCCGTCCCGACAGCGACGGGCGCCGCGGTCGTCGCCACGAGATCAGCCGGCAGCTCGTCGAGAAAGCGACTGGGTGGGTTGTAGAGCGGCTCGCCCCAGCTCGCCCGGCGCCTCGCGCTCGTGAGAACGAGCGTCGTGCGTGCTCGGGTCATGGCGACGTAGAACAGTCGACGCTCCTCCTCGACCGCCTCGGCATCGACGATGGCACGCACGTGGGGAAAGACCCCCTCCTCGAGTCCCACGACCACCACGACGTCGAACTCCAGACCCTTGGCGGCGTGCGCCGTCAAGAGGGTGACGCCCGAGGCACCCATCACCTCGTCGACCGCCGACACGAGCGCGGCGCGCTCCAGGAAGCTCTCGAGATCGTCAGCCTCCGCCGCCGAGGCACGCAGTTCGGCGATGTTCTCGAGGCGACCCTCGAGGGTGATCGGATCCTCCTCGTTGAGGTGCTCGAGGTAGCTCGTCTCGGCGACGACCGCGTCGATCAGCTCGCTCGGTCGATGGAGCGACGCAAGCGCTCCCAGGCGATCGATGAGCTCGACGAACCCTCGCAGGGCCCGCTCCTGGCGGCTCGTCAGACCGAGCACCTCGACGCCCTCTGCACGCAGCAGCGACAGCATGCTCCGACCGCGCAGTGCCGCAGCCGCCTGGAGCGCCTCCTCGGTGCCCCGGCCGATCCCGCGCCGTGGCACGTTCAGAATCCGCGCCAGCGCGACGTCGTCGTCCGGGTTGGCGAGGACTCTCAGGTAGGCGAGCAGATCACGCACCTCGCGGCGCTCGTAGAAACGGACGCCTCCGACCACGCGGAACGGGATGCCCGCCTCCGAGAAGGCTTCTTCGAGCGGACGACTCTGCGCATTGGTGCGAAAGATGACCGCAATCTCGCTGGGATCGACGCCGCCACGTTGGAGGAACTCTCGTACGGTCGCGGCCACCCAACGGGCCTCGTCCCGCTCGTCGGTGGCCTGATAGCGTCGCGCCGGCGTGCCCTCGCCGAGCTCGGAGAACAGGTGCTTGGCGTAGCGACGACGGTTCTTGGCGATCACCGCGTTGGCGAGCCCCAAGATGGCGTTGGTCGAGCGATAGTTCTGCTCGAGCGTGACGACCTTCGCGCCGTCGAAGCGCTCCTCGAACGTGAGGACACCAGAGGGATCCGCACCGCGGAAGGCGTAGATCGACTGATCGACGTCGCCGACGGCGAACACGCTCCCGCTACGACCGACGAGCTCGGCGACGAAGGCGTGCTGGGCCGGGTTCGCATCCTGGTACTCGTCGATGAGGACGTGGCGGAACCGACGTCGCCAATGCTCGGCGAGCTCCGGTCGCGTCGCGAGACCCTCGACGACGAGTCCGATCAGATCGTCGAAGTCGGCCGCGTTCGCCTCGGCAAGCGCGGCCTGGTAGGACCGATAGACCATGGCGACCTGGCGCTCGTAGAGCCCCTCCGCCTCGTCGGTGAAACGCTCCGGGTCGACGAGCCGAGCCTTGGCGAGCGACACCTGCTGGGCGATCGCCCGCGGTGGGAACCGCTTGGTGTCGAGGTCCAAGCGTCGAATGGTCCGCTCGAGCAACCGCCTCGCATCGTCTTGGTCATAGATGCTCCAGCCAGAGCGCAAACCCCCGAGTTCGGGGTGCAGCCGGAGCATCCGCGCGCACGCGGCGTGGAACGTCGAGACCCACAAGCCATCCGCGTTGGGTCCAACAAGACTGCGGACGCGCTCGGCCATCTCCCCGGCTGCCTTGTTGGTGAAGGTGATCGCGAGGATCGACGACGGCCGCTCGCCAGCGGCGAGCAGCCAGGCGACGCGGCGCGTCAGCACCCTCGTCTTGCCCGAGCCGGCCCCTGCGAGCACGAGCACCGGTCCGATCGGAGCGCTGACCGCCTCTCGCTGCGAGGGGTTCAGATCCTCGAGGAGCTCCTCGAGCACCTCGTCACTCCCACTCGATGGTGCCTGGCGGCTTGGAGGTCACGTCATAGACGACGCGATTGACGCCCGGGACCTCGTTGACGATCCGCCGCGAGATGCGATCGAGCACCTCCCATGGCAGCCGTGCCCAATCTGCGGTCATGGCGTCCTCGGACTCGACCGCCCTCACGATGACCGGGGCGTCGTAGGTACGCGCGTCCCCCGAGACGCCGACCGACCGGAGCCCAGGGGCCAGGACCGCGAAGGCCTGCCATAGCGAGCGCGAGAGCCCAGCCTCGTCGAGCTCGTCTTGGACGATGCGATCCGCACGGCGAACCGTCTCGACCCGCTCTGCGGTCACCTCGCCGAGCACTCGAACCGCGATCCCCGGACCGGGGAATGGTTGGCGCCACACGAACGACTCGGGGATACCGAGCTCGACGCCGATGCGACGGACCTCGTCCTTGAACAGGCGTCGCAGTGGCTCGACGATCGTGAACGCGACGTCGTCCGGGAGGCCGCCGACGTTGTGGTGCGACTTGATGGTCGCCGAGCCATCGCTACCGGACTCGACGATGTCCGGATAGAGCGTGCCCTGGACGAGGTGGGTCGCGTTGGTCTTCGAGGCCGCCGTTTCTTCGAAGATGCGGATGAAGAGTTCGCCGATGATCTTGCGCTTGGCCTCGGGGTCGGTCACGCCCGCCAAGGCGTCGAAGAAGCGATCGGCCGCGTCCACCACGATCAGCTCGATGTCGAACTGGGAACGGAACAGATGTTCGACCTGCTCCGCCTCGCCCGAGCGCAGGAGGCCCGTGTCGACGAAGACGCAGGTGAGCCGGTCGCCGATCGCCTCGGCGGTGAGCGCCGCGGCCACGGTCGAATCCACCCCACCCGAGAGCGCACAGATCGCCCGACCATCGCCGACCGTGCTCCGGACCTCTGCGATCGCCTGCTCGATGATCGAAAAACTCGTCCAGCGCGGCTCGAGCCCCACCACGTCGAACAGGAACCGTCCGAGGAGCTCCATGCCACCTGGGGTGTGCGAGACCTCGGGATGCCACTGCACACCGAAGCGCCGCCTCGCGGGATCCTCGAAGGCCGCGACCGGTGCCCCGGCCGAGCTCGCGACCACCCGCGCGCCCTCGGGCGGGGCAACGATCGCGTCGGCGTGACTCATCCACACCGTCTCAGGCGCCTCGCCACGGAGCGGCGGGAGCAGGTGCGCACGCTCGTCGGTGCGCTCGATCACCGTTCTGCCGTACTCACCCGAACCTCCGTGCTCGACGACGCCGCCAAGCTGCTGGGCCATCAGCTGAGCGCCGTAGCAGATCCCGAGGATGGGCACGTTCGCCTCGAGCACCTCGGGCGCGAGCCCCGGCGCACCGGGGGCGTATACGGACGCCGGACCACCCGAGAGGATCACCGCCGCCGGCCGCCGCGAGCGGACGAACGCCAGTGCGTCCCGAGCCGGGACGACCTCCGAGTACACGTGGAGTTCGCGCACCCGCCGTGCGATCAGCTGCGCGTACTGCGCGCCGAAGTCGACGACAAGGACGACCTGCTCGTCGGCGTGGCGCACTAGCGCCCCTGGCCGACGTGCTGCTCGCGCTGGAGGGACTTACCCTCGGTCTGGAGCGCTGGCGCGACCATCACCTCGGCCTTCTGGAACTCCTTGATGGACTCGTAGCCGCAGGTGGCCATGGAGGTACGCAGGGCCCCGAAGAGATTCAGGCGACCATCGTTCTCCCGGGCCGGTCCGACCAGGATCTCCTGGAGCGAACCGCGCTGCTCGGTACGCACCCGGGTGCCTCGAGGGAGCGTCGGGTGGAAGGTCGCCATGCCCCAGTGGAACCCGCGACCCGGTGCCTCGTAGGCCGCTGCGAGCGGAGAGCCGATCATCACCGCATCCGCGCCGACCGCGATGGCCTTGGCGATGTCACCGCCCTTGGACATCCCACCGTCCGCGATCACGTGCACGTAGACGCCCGTCTCGTCCAGGTGGCGCATCCTCGCCGCCGCGGCATCGGCGATCGCCGTCGCCTGCGGCACCCCGAGCCCAAGGACCGCACGCGTGGTGCACGCATGCCCGGGACCCACCCCGACCAACACCCCGACCGCACCCGTCCGCATGAGGTGCAAGGTCGCCTGGTAGGACGCGGTGCCTCCCACGATGACCGGGATCTCGAGCTCTCGGATGAAACGCTTGAGGTTCAGCGGCTCCTGGGTCTTCGACACGTGCTCGGCCGAGACCACCGTCCCCTGGATGACGAGGATGTCGAGTTCGCCCTTCAAGATCGCACCGATGAACTCCTCGGTGCGTTGCGGCGTCACCGACGCCGCCGCGACGACCCCCGCAGCCTTGATCTCGCGGATGCGCTCGGTGATGAGCGACGGCTTGATCGGCTCGGCGTAGATCTCCTGCATCCGCGCGGTCGCCTTGTCGGAGGGGAGCTGAGCGATCTCGGCATAGACCGCATCCGGATCCTCGTAGCGCGTCCAGAGCCCCTCGAGGTTGAGCACCGCGAGACCGCCGAGGCGGCCGATCTCGATCGCGGTGGCGGGCGAGACGACGCCATCCATCGCCGAGGCCATCATGGGGAGCTCGAAGCGGAACGCGTCGATCTCCCAGGAGATGTCGACGTCCTCAGGGTCGCGGGTTCGCCTCGAAGGCACGATCGCGATGTCGTCGAACCCATAGGCCCGTCGGCCCGACTTCCCGAGTCCGATCTCGATCTCCGCCACGGTAACCACCCTCCTCGCTGGGACGTCGTGCGATTGCGTCTCTCACGCTTTCCCCCAGGGGCGCTCGTAGACTGCGACTCGCAGTCTACGCGGTGGGAGGCGTCGACAGGGTGATGCGACCAACGGTGGCGGCGCGCCTGGCGCCTTGCGTCGGAGCGGTCGTGCTCGCCGCGTGCGGCACCACGAGCCCGTCGTCGAGTTCGACGACGGCGACGCAGCGGCTCGCGAGCGTCCTCGGCGCGACCCACCTCACGGTGCTCGCCGATCCGGGTGCGCTCCCGGCCCTCGAGAGTGCCGTGCGCGCCGTGCGCCGCGACGACCCGGCCCTGTCGGTGAGCATCCAGACGGTGCCGCTCGCCCAGATCGCTAGCTCCCTCGTCACCACGCACGACGAGATGGTCGTCGCGAGCCTCGCCCCGGCGGCGAGCATCGTGGCCCAGAGTGGGCTCGCGCCCTGGCCGTACGCTCCCGAAGAGCTCACCGTTTCGGTCAACCTCGGGGCGACGACCGGACTCGTGCTGAGCGAGGCCGCGCTCGCCGACCTCGTGACCGGACGCATCAGCGTCTGGGACGACGCCACGATCGCGCACCTCAACCCGTCCCTCTCGCTCCCGCCGGTACCGGTGACCATCGCCCCGATCGAGGCAGGGAGCACGGTCGCGATCTGGCTCCAGCAAACGCTGGGCGTCACCGCGAGCCAGATCCGAGCGCGGGTCTCGACCACCTGCGCCGGTACGGTCGGATGCCTCGCGTTCCTCGAGAACTCGACCTCGCCGGAGGCCGCGAGCATTCTGGATGCGACCCAGACGGCGCGCACGCCGACCGAGTCCGCCTACCCCTTGAGCTCGGCCGCCACCGCCTTCATCGCGCCGGCCCCGTCGGCGCCCAGGCTCGAGCTCGCAGCGACGGCGCTCGCGCGCGCCCTGGTGCTCGACGGCCCCGAACCGCCTGCCCAGCGCGCCCAGGAGCTGACCCGCCTCGACGCGCGCATCGCGAGCCTCGAGGCATCGATCCCATGACCGGCGACCATGCGCGACGAGCGCGGCGCGCGGCGCTCGTGGGGATCGGAGGCGCCGTGGGTGCGCTCACGCGGGTCTGGCTCGAGCAGGTCCTCGACACCACCCCGTCGTTTCCACTCGGGATCCTCGCCGCAAACGTCCTCGGCGCCTTCGTGATCGGCGGGGTCCTCGCGCTCGCGGAGCGCCTCGCGCCGACCTCTGGACGGCGTCTTCGGCTGCTCGTGGCGACGGGCCTGTGCGGCGGTTTGACCACGCTGTCGTCGCTCGCGCTCGCCATCGCCCAGACCGCCGATCGCGGTGCGTGGGGGTCCGCCGTGCTCTATGGTGCACTCACGATCGCAGCTGGCCTCCTCGCGGTCGTCGCAGGCCGCGCAGCGACGACCGCGCTGCTCGACGCCCGCTCACAGCGCCGTCGAGCCCCTGGGATAGAGGGAGGTTGTCTATGACGTCCGACGAGGCGCGCTGTGTCATCGTGTTCGTGAACGAGGGCGATCGGATCGGCCACGAGGCCGTCGTCGACCACGTCATGCGCCGAGCCCTCGATCTCGGCCTCGCGGGTGCAACCGCCTTTCGGGCCGTCGAGAGCTTCGGCGAGCACCTGCGGCTCCGACGCTCCACGCTGCTGTCCCTCGACGACGACGAAGGCATCGCGATCGTCATCGCCGACCAGGCCGATCGCATCGAGGCACTGCTTGAGCGGCTCGACGGCGACGGCGTGCGGGCGCTCGCGATCGAGTTCCCGAGCACGTTGCGGCGCCTTGGGATCGCCCATCGCTCGTGACCTGGGTTCTCGTCGCCATCGCCGGCGCCGCGGGCGCGATCGTCCGCTGGGCCGTCGACCGAGTACTGATGGGTCGGGTGCTGCCCCAAGCGACCTTCCCATGGGGAACGCTCACGATCAACCTGTCGGGCTCACTCGCACTCGGTCTCGTCACCGGTCTCGCGCTCGGCGGCCTCCTCCCAGCCAACCTCGCGACGGTGATCGACGGGGGATTCATCGGCGCCTACACGACCTTCTCGACGCTCGCGGTCGAGTCGCTGGCCCTGGCCAGACGCCGCCAGCTCACGCGTTCACTCGCCAACATGCTCGGCACGGTGGTCGCGGGCTCCCTACTCGCCTGGATCGGCCTCTGGGTGGCTGAGCACCCTCACTAGCCCCCGCAAGAGCGGCGTGGGATGCGACGTAGGCTCGAGGCTCGTGAGCGACGAGAGCTTCTTTCGCAGGATCGACGACGACCTCATCGAACCGACCAACCACGCCGTCGGACCGTGGGACCCGAACGCCACCCACGGCGGACCCCCGGCTGCCCTCGCGGTCCACGAACTGCGGCGCATCGTTCCAGAGGCCAGCTGGCGGCTCTCCTCACTCGACGTGGATCTGATCGGCCCCGTACCGATCGCCCCACTGCGCATCGAACGCGAACTCACTCGCGACGGACGACGCGTCCGCCTCGCACGCATGCGTGCGCGCGTCGGCGACCGCGTGGCGTTCGAAGCACGAGGCTGGTTCTTCGCCACCGAGCGGGGCCGAGCGCCAACGCACGTACCAACACCCAAGCTGCCGGCTCCCGAGGCCGGCCATCGCGATCCGATCATGGACAGTTTCCCGTACGGTGCCGCGATCGACTGGCGCTTCGTCGACGGCTCCTTCGCCCAACCAGGTCCCGCGACCGTCTGGGCCACGCCGCGCATCCACCTCGTCGCAGGCGAGCCGATGACACCGCTCGAGGCCGCCGCGCTCATTGCTGACGTTGCGAACGGGATCTCGACCCACCTCGCCTTCGACGAGTGGCTCTTCATCCCGCCGAGCCTCCACATCGACTTCGTTCGCGAGCCCGCGACGACGCGCGTCGCCGTTTCGGCACGGAGCTTCATCGACGCCGATGGTGTTGGCCTCACGCGCGCGACGTTGCTCGATGACGACGGTGTGATCGGCGCGGTGCTCCAGGCGCTCTACGTCGCGCCGAGACACTGAGCCAGCGCCGCGACGACGCGAGCGCTCGCTCCCCACAGGAGGTCATCACCGAGGTCGAAGAGCCAGACTCGGAGCCAACCCGCTCGGTCGTCGTACCACAGTTCGCTCGCAGCTCGCTCCGGCCCGAACAGTGTCGCCAGTGGGACCCACGCCGCCATCTCCACTTCATCGGGTTGGAGCGTGAGCATCGTCTCACGCGGCACCGCCGCGACCAGAGCCTCGAACGCGTAAGCACTCGAGCGGGTGTAGCCAACCCCGACCGACCCCAGCACGCGAGCAGCACTCGCCTCGAGGCCCACCTCCTCCTCGGCCTCTCTGCGTGCAGTCTCGACGAGCGTCTCTCCCGCGCGTGCCCGTCCTCCCGGGAACGCGATCTCACCAGCGTGGTGACGCAACGAACGCGCACGCCGCGTCACGAGAACCTCCGGGCCGGAGGGGCCGTCGAAGGCGATCGGAATCAAGACCGCTGCACTGACGCCGCCGCGGCTCGCCGGGGCCGGCGCAAGGGCTCGTCGTACGCTCGCCTCGTCGAGGCTTCCGAAGTCCACCGCACGAGACGGCCACACAAGGCGAAGTCGGCGCTCCGGCTCATCGATGCGCTGGCGAAACCGGTGCAGATCCCACAGCCCGCCCGACGCCACCTCACCCATGACCCCCAGGCTACGTGAGCCGACCCGACCTTCGTCGGCCGGTGTGCGCACGGAACCTCGACGACGAACGCCCGAGCTGATCACGGCGATCCGTCCGGCCACGAGCTGCCTCGACCGGGTCCGAAGCGATCGACGACCCACCGACCATCGAGGTCGTCGCCGGGCGCTCGGTGCCCGTCGAGCAATCTGGAACAACGAGCGCCACCATCAGAGCGCGACGACACCGCCGTTCGCGCGCCCGAGGATCTCGCCAACCGAGCCACCAGCCCGGGGGCACGAACCCGCCGCGGTCACTGCGGCGGGCTACGAGCCCTGCGACGTCCCGACCGCAGCGCCAGCTACCTCGACCCCATGCCCGATGACCCGAAAACGCAAGGTAACGACGAGCGGCCCGTGATCGGTCTGGAGCGACACTCGCGAGGAGCCAGCCGACGCCGTGACACCATCGACGACCTCGGTGAGGTCGTCGAGGCTCGCGAAGCCTCCGTCCCAGCTGAGCAATGGTGCGACCACGCTTGCTGGCTCGTGGGTCACCGATTCGACGAGCACGAGGTCGTGAGCTTCGAGCGCATGCAACAACGCAATGGTCCACGTCACTTCCGCTCCAGCGAAGTTGTAGGGTCGCTGTGAACTCGTCCATGCTGCAGCAGGCGAGCCAACGGTGGCGAGCACCCCCATCGGTAGGTCGTTGGCCGCGAGCGAGAGGTTCTCGTGCGCGAGCGTCGGCGCAAGCCCGAGCGGCTGGTAGCTGTCCGACGACGGCGTGACCGGCGTGACCGCGATCTTCGTCGTCGCCACCAAGGTGGCACCAACGAGGTAGCGCTCGGGCGTCAAGTAGAGCGCATTGAGCGGCCAGCACGCTTCGAGCACCAGAGTCGGTGCGGCGGTGTTGGCCACGGGCGCACCGACGTGCACGACGCGATGCCAGGCCACACGATAGACCTGCTGCCCGTACGGTGTATCGACCTCAATGAGAGATCCCGAGCCGAGACCACCGAGGCCCGAGAACCAGCTGACGTTGTGCGCCGCGAGCACCGACGTGCCTGGTTTCCCAGGGAGCGCGCTCGTCGTGAGATGACCCACCGCCACAGCGAGCACCGACTGGCCGGTGCCCTGCTCCACCGGCGCGACGAGCCCGATCGAGGGGATACGCACGATCGCGAGCAGCGATCGCGGCCACGCCGCGACCGTCCGGGCCTTCTGCGCTTGCTGGATGAGTCCGCCACCCACAAGGGAGGAGCGCACGTAGAAGGCGACGATCGAGCCGATGAGGCCGAGACCAGCGAGCATCGCCACGACCCCTACGATCGCGATTCCCCGACCTCGCTGTCGGCTGTGCGCTCCCCGGCCCTTCCCCCTCATGTGTCCACCCTACGGCAGTGCCGGCTGACCAACGAGACCTGGGAAGGACAACACGGTCGATGCCTGAGAGGCGGGGCCGATCCAGGCATCGGCGACCGCCACCTGCGAACCCGGCCCGACGCTCACACGGAGCTCGACGGCGTCCGAGCGCGTCGGGGGGAGGAAGCGTGTGACGAACGGCCACACGCCGTCGCTGAACGCAGCCGGGGGGATGAACCGGTGGGGCACGACGAAGGGGATCGCGAGCGTCTCGGCCCCGGTCGTGGTGCCCAGCTCCTCACGGGCGAGCAACTGACCCGACGCGTCATCCCACACCTGCACGCTCACGGATCCCTCGGCCTCGAGGCGCACGAGAGCCTCTCCAGCAGCACCCGGGGCGAGCTCTGCGGTCACACCGTGGAGCGCGAGCGGACCAGGCGAGAGCGCGACCGCTCCGCCCGGGAGCAGCTGGGTCGAGCCCTTGGTAAAGGTGGGAGCGAGCTCTCGGCCTGTCATCGGCGCCGCATCGGACAGGACGAGGCTCCCTCGACCCGGGCCTGGATCATACTCCACGACGTAGACATCACCAGGCAGCACGCGGAGGGACGCACTGGGCAACGCCGCGACCCGAGCCAGCTCAGCCATCAGCGTTCCGGGGCTGCAGGTGTCGACGCCAACCCCCGGAGCCACGACGATGTCGAGCGGGACTCCGAAGGTCGGGATCGAGATCGGCCCCGTCCGACACCGATAGCTCCACACGAGCGGATGGTCCTGGGCAACGAGCCCCACCATCGAGATCGGAGCAACCACTTCATGGCCCGGCGGGATCGAGGTCGCGAGCGCCTCGAGCGTGCTCCCGGTGCGTACGTCGGCAGGCGCGATCGCGCGGATGGATGCCACGAGATGGGGGACGAACACCACGAACCAGCCAAACGCCCACGCCACGGCGAACCCGCCGATGGCGAGGGCACGGCGCGGCCGACGACGAGCGACACGAAGGAGCGTCACCGCTGCGCCGAGGAGCAGGACGTCGGTGAGCGGCACGAGTTGGAAGACGCCCGCGTACCCGAGGGGCGCAATGCCGAGCCAGACGACCGGCCCGATGACGGCCATTGCCGCGATCCCCATGGCGGAGGCCACGCCGAGGATCCCCGCCCCACCGAGGAGGGCCCACATGTCTGGGAGGCGGCGCCCGAGGCGGCCGAGCGCGAAGCCCGGATGCTTGAGGACGCCAACGACGACGTCATAGGTCGGCGCCTGGAGGGGTGTCAGCGGGCTATAGAGACCCCCGGTTAGCGACAAAATGTGGAACCCGAGCAGAGAGGGCACGGTGAGCACGGCAACCGCCGTCGCCAGCACGGCCAAGCCGCCGCGCCACCGACGCTCGAGGAGAAGCACCACTGCGACGACGGCGAGCACGTACGACGCAGTATCGCCCATGAGTGCGAGCGTCGCGACGAGCACAATGGACCACGCCCGCCGTCGGCGCTCCAGCACGATCAGCGCCGCAACGAGAACGAGACCTTGGAGCGCCTTGCCGTGGTAGTCGAACGTCGTCGACCAGTACTGCCAGACATCGAGTGCCGCGAGTGCAGCTGGCACCAGCGTGACGAGCGCGCGCGTCCGAGCCGAGAATCCGAGCTCACGTCCACGCAGGTTGGCATACGACGCGACGAGCGGGCCGATTGCAGCGATCGGGAGTGCCTGGAGTCCAATGAGCAGCGTCCAAACCACCGGCAGGTGCACGAGCCCGATCACGAGCGCGAGGGGCCAGTCGAGGAAGACCTCGTGGTTGTCGATGAAGGGCTTGACGTACTGGAAAAGCCACACGGTCGGGTCGAGGTGGCCAGCGGCGATCTGAGAGAACCCGCCGCCTTCGATCGCGTAGTCGATCGAGAGCGCCCCGGCGCGGACGAGGCGATCCGCGAGGACGATCACCACGACCAATTGGGCGAGTCCGAATCCCCAGGCCACCCAAAGCGCCGGACCCCCGTCACGCCACCAGCCGAGCAGCCGAGTCGCGCATCCCATCACCCGCGCGATGGATCGCCCGCGCCCCTGCACACGAGCGTCATCTGGCGCCCCGACCCCGGTCGCCATCTCAGCTCCTCTCGAACCGGATCGGGACGATCTGCGAGTAGCCATAGGGGTAGTACCCGCTCGTCGAGACCAGGTTTGCCTCAAAGCTCACCGGATCGGGCTCTGCAGCTCGGTCGACGATGACGAACGTCGCGACCCCATTCGGACCAGTGAGCTCTTCGACCGGAGTTGCGCCCGGAGCGGCACCGTTGATCGAAGCGCTCGAGTAGAGCAGGCCACGCTGCGCATAGATGATCTGACCGAGGAAGATCGGCACACCCGCCTCGCGCACTGGCTGATCGAAGCGATCGAGCAGCTCCGCGTGGAGCACCACCTGCTGACCCAGCGCGACGGGGATGTTCACCGCGTCCGGTACCAGCGCCACGTGAAGGAGCCCGGGCTCGTACAGTGCGCTCGGGGCGATGGCATGGCCCGCGAGTGCCACCATCTGGAACCCACCGGCCACCGAGGGTTGGGCCGGGAAGTTCGGCGCACCCACCGTCACGTCGACACTCGCGTGCGGCGCCACCACCCGAGGGCCTGCCTCGAGCTGCCATGGGAGCGAGTACGAGCCCGCAAGGTAGGAGACGTAGGCGGGCGCGAGCGTCGCATCCGAGCGGTTCGTGACGCGCAGCGTGACGCGCGCGACGGTCGCGAGCTGGCCAGAGGTGTGGACACCGGTGATCTCGATGGAGAGCGGCGATGCGCTTCGCACCCAGGCCAAAGCGCACACGACCGTGACCCCACCCGTCACGAGTGCCCAGCGATACCACACACGTGGCAGGGGCGCGGCTCCGCGCGGCCAACGTGCAAGCGCCACGAGCGCGGGCGGCACGAGGTTGACGTAGTAGGAGCCGAACGACCGCGTCGCGAAGAAGAGCGCGACCACCGGCACGAGCCAGGCACACCACGCACAACGCGGCCATCCCAGCCACACGAGTGCCGTGCCGCCCGCGAGAAGCACCACGGATGCAAGCGAGAGCCAGACGAAGCCCCCGGCCCCGATACCAAAGGCTGTCGAGAGCGCGACGAGCCCTTGGCCCGCAGGTACGACCGACGCATCGAGCGGGGTGAGCACCCCACGGAGCCAGGCACCAGGATCCTGGAGGATGAACGGCACGTTCGGCACGAGAAAGGCGAGAGTCGCCAAGCCGACGAACCACGCGAGGCGACCCAGCGCCCACGACGTCGACCGACTGCTGCGCGCCCACCGCACGACCACCACCGCGAGTGCCGGCGCCACGAGCCACGGCGTCTGCTTGACCGCCATCGCCAGACCGAGCGCGACGGGTGCGAGCCAGCCCCACGAATCGCCGCGGACGAAGCGTCCCAGCAACGCTGCACTCGCGACAAGGAACGGCAGGAAGAGAGCGTCCGTGACTCCGCCGACGGCATACGCGACGCCCGCAGAAAGGCTGAGCAATGCGAGCACCAACGGTCGCCAGCTCCGAGGCACCGCAGCGAACGTGACGACGATCGTCACCGCCCACGCAAGGGCGTCGACGATCGTGCCGGCTTGGGCGTGGATGCCGGCGACCAGGAGCGGCACGTAAGCGAGGAATGCAAGTGCGGGGTACGAGAGGGCCGTCACCGGCTGTCCGCTGAAGCGCAGGGTAAACGCATTCGGCGAGACCTGGTAGCGCGCAAATGCCGCCGCCATCGAGACTCGGTAGGGATCGACCCCCTGGAGTACGAGGTGGGCGGCGTACTGGTCGAACGCGAGCTCGTCCGTCGCGTAGGCGGGCGCGATCAGGACTTGCTGTGTCGCCCATGCCAGAAACGCCGCAACCACGAGCGCGAGCACAGCCCAGTGCAGGCGAGGGCGCGTCGCGATGGCTGGCGAGCCGGCAATGATGGCGACCCCCGCCCCGATCATGACCACATCGGCGAGCGAGAACCCAGCCGACTCGGCGACCCCAACCCCGAAACGAAGGCCCCACAGGATCAGCACCGCTCCCGCCAACAACCAGGCCATCGTCGAGGTGCCCGTCGCAGCCTCCACTCGGACACCGTGTCGTGGCGACGTCGGATCGTCGGCCGTCGCCTGGAGCGGAGAGGTCCTCACGACGTGGGCAACTCCTGAACGTTCGCGGACGCCGGCCCCACCGCGAGCACCAGGACATCGGCACCGGTCAGGGTGGGGGCGATCGCGATGCCGCCAGCCGGCGCGCCGATGGCTCGCACGTCCCCCTCCGTCGAGAGATTCACCACCGCGACGTTGCGCACCCCGCCGACGCCCTTCAACACGAACAGGGCAGTCCCGTCGGGAGACGGCGTGACGGCGACGCCCGAGTGACCTACGGGGAAGGTACCGATCCGTTGGCCTGTCGCCGTCGAGTACACGTCCAGTGCACCAGTACTCTCCAAACCGTAGAGCTCCTGCTGGGTCGGCGACGATGCGATCGCCACGGTGTCAGCATTGACGGGCAGGGTCGTCGCTGCGCTCCTCGTCGCGGTGTCGAGGACGGCAACCGCCCGTGTCGATCCGGTGCCCTCCAACACGTAGATCGTGGACCCGTCCGTTCCGAGGGCGAGGCCCCGCACCGGAGCAGCGACGGGGATCGAGGCGAGTTGTTGGCCACTGCTGCTCTCGAGATCGACGGCGCCCACAGACCCCGTACCAAGCCCGACCGCGATGACGCCGTTTGGCAACTGGGTGATCGCGGTTGCCTGATTCGACACCGAGAAACTGGCCACCTCGCGCCGAGTGCTGAGCTGGTAGGTGAAGACGCCCTTCGATGACGGCGTCCCTGCCAGGACGGAGAACTCGCCATTCGCCTGCAGTGGCCCCAGCGAGAGCGCTCCCGCGCTCACCGGCACGATCGCGACCGGGATCGACCCGCGATGTGCCGTCGACGAACCACTCGCTGGGGCAGAGGACGACGACGCGGTGGACCCACAGGCCGCGAGGACGCCCGCGAGGACAACCAGACCTGCCGCGGGGCGCAGGAACCCCCGAGGGGTTCTCACACCACTCATGCGTGCCGACGTCGCTCCGAAGCGACGATCAGGGCCGCACCGCCGACGACGAGGACGCCACCAGCGATGCCGACCGGCAAGAAGTCCTTACCGGTCACCGGAGACGTGGCCGCCGGCACCGAAGCAGAGGTGGGCGTCGCGACTGCGAAGCCAGGGTCACTCGACACCTGGACCACCGCCTTGCCCGAGACCACTTCAGCAGAACTATCGACGAAGGGCGAACCACTCGTCGGGAACTCGATGACCTTGGAAGCACTCGTGATGCCGCTCGAGGTAATCGTCACGGTCAGCGGCTGCGCAAAGGTACCGGTCAGCGGCTGGCCAGTCGCAGCGTCGACCACCTCGACCCCGACACCGGTCGCCAAGGTGGATCCGCCGAGGCCGAGCGCAGACAGCGTCGAGGTGAGATCCGACAGTGTGGGCTCGGTCACGACGAGATTGACCGTCGTGTTGCCGAAGGCACCTGCGGGAACGACCACTGACACATTGGCGCCATCAGCCGTCGCCGTCACCGTCTGCGTGGACGACGACGGCGCGACGACCTGCGACAGCACAGTCGTTTGGAAACCCGCCGCTGGCGTCGGTGCACTCGGGGACGACTGAGGTGCCCCAGATTTCGTAGACACCCAGGTTACTTCACGCGAGCCTCCTCCGCGACGAGGTGCTCGAAGACGACTGGGGCAAGGTAGCCGATCTTCGAGCAGCTGCGCTGGTGGTTGTAGAACTGGATGTAGCTCTGTATGCCGCGGCGCAGCTCGGCGAGGTCGCCAAAGGCGTGGCGGTAGAAGAACTCGTGTTTGAAGATCGACCAGAAGGACTCCGCGCTCGCGTGGTCGTAGCAGGTGCCGGTTCGCCCCATGGAGCGCGTGATCCCGTGTCGGGCACAGAAGGCCACAACTCGATGGTCGCTGAACTGACTCCCTCGGTCGGTGTGCCAGATGACCCCCTGCGCGTGGGACCCACGCACCGCGACGGCCTGGCCGAGGGCCTCGAGCACGAGCGTGGTCTCCATGCGCTCCGCGACGCTCCATCCGAGCACCCGCCGCGAGTGCTCGTCGCGCACCACACACAGGTATGCCATCGCGCCGGCGAGAGCGAGGTAGGTGATGTCCGAGGTCCAGAGGGCGTGCAGGCGCCCCGGGTCGAACTTCCTGGCAACGAGGTCTGGTGGGTAGATCGCCTTCGGATCGGCGTGGGTGGTCGCTGGGCGGAACCTCCTGGGGCTGATACCGGCGATGCCGCGCCTGGCCATCGCTGCTGCCACCGTGTTGTGGCTCGTCACCACGCCAGCGGCGAGGAGTGCCGCCGTGATCCGTCGTGCGCCGTAGGTGCCAGAGGATGCCTGGTGGACCGCGACCACTCGGTTCTCGAGGTCGCGTCTTGCACATGCCCGACGCGACGGTGCTACCTGGGTGCGTCGCCATCGGTAGTAGCCAGCCCGGGAGACCTCGAGTAAGCGTGCCATCCGTTTGATCTCGAAGCGAGCGTACTCCGCCTCCATCAGCGCGAATCTCTCTTGCTTGGTGGCTTCGCGGCGAAGTACGCGGCTGCTTTTCCCAGGAACTCGTTGTCCTTGCGCAGCTCCTCGAGCTCCCTGCGCAGCCTGATGAGCTCGGTGCGCTCCTGCGCCGTGAGGGGCGGGCTGCCAGTGGCGTTTGCTGCTTCGATCCGCCTGCGCTCCTCCCGCACCCATCGATAGAGGTTGTGCTCCCCGATCGCGAGCTCACGGGCCACCTCTGGGACGCTCCGGCCGCTGTCGATGACCCGGTGGGCCGCCTCGGTCCGGTACTCCAGGGTGAACTTCCTTCTCGACGTCCCCATCGACCTCCCCTTCCCTCTGCCATGGTACGTGTGACTTACGACGTGTCAACGGAATCTGGGGCGGCTCAGACGGCGTCGAGCTGCCGCTCGCCAGCGCAACGCCGCCGCCGAGGGCCGCCATCGCACCCGACACAAGGACGATGAGTCCGACTCGCACCGCGCCCGCCCGAGCCGATCCCAGCTGCACGCTCCTGCCCATGTCAACGCTCCTCACAGACCTCACTCCTTCTCGCCTCGTCGTCGCCACCGCCGGCGGACGACATGTCGACGCTCCTCACAGACCTCACTCCTTCTCGTCGGCTCTCGACGACAGCCAACGGAGACCAGCTCCATGCGTCTGCATCCTCGAACCGCCCGCGCAACCTCACAGCTACCCCCTGAGCAGCATCTCCGCACCCGCCACCAGCCCGATCGACGGGCCCAGCCACGAATGCCCGGAAGCTGCGACCTACCCGAACGCCACCTGACCATACCGCAGTAACCAGCGACCATTTGCTCGCGCAGTGTGTTTGCAACGTTACAATCCGTGCGATCTGGATCGTGGTAGCCATATCGGCTCGAGTCGGGCGAGGATTGAGTCCCCTCGGTCAACCCTTGGAGACGGCGAGCCTCCCGACCGCATCACGCTTTGATGATCTTCTGCTGTCACTGCCCTCGAGGCAGAGGCGCTCGCGCAAGCACCCGTGCGAGCTTGCACGGGTCATCGCACCGCACCGCGGGCACACCCCTGCCCTCGGCGGGAATGGTCCAGAAGGCTTCCAAAGGGCTAAGGTCCTCACAGGAACGACCCTCACGAGGAGGACGCGATGTCCGATCTGTTGGTCATTGGCTACCCCGACGAGGACACGGCCACCCAAGCCGCTCAGACGATCGAGGAGCTCACCGATGAGCTCCTCATCCAACCGGACGCCGTGGCGGTGATCGTGCGCGAGAGCGACGGTCGGTTCCGCGTCCAGACGAATCACCACGTCGTCGGCGCCGCGACCACCTGGGGCATGCTGTGGGGGCTCCTGTTCGGCTTCCTGTTCTTCGTCCCGGTGCTCGGCGTCGCGTTCGGCGCGGCTCTCGGCGGGCTCACCGGTCTGATCGACCGCTCACTCGTCAATCGAGAGTTCGCCGAACGGGTACGCGACCTCGTCCAACCGGGCACCTCCGCGCTCTTCCTGATGGTCGAGCACGTACCGAGCGACAAGGTGATCGCCGCACTCAGCCGCTACGGCGGCACCGTCTTGCGCTCGAGCCTGGACTCGAAGGCAGAGGCCGAGCTCCAAGAAGCCCTCACCGGCAAGCGCTCCTGACCGGCATGCCCGACCGGCACCTTGCAGCTGCCGTCTTCGTCACCTCGCCCGGCGACCTGGGGTCATGGTCGGCACATGCTCCAGAGGGCACAACCACCTCGGGAGCGTCGTCGTGCTGGTACTCCCGGGATCGTTCGGCCACGATCGGCTGACCGAGATCGACTGGTTCCCATCGTGGCGGCGCCCGTGCGCGCCCCAACGGCTTGGTCTCCGCCCTCGAGACCATCGCACGCTGCCACGAACGCAGCGAGGGGAGGATCCTTGCGGACCCTCCCCTCGTGCGACGAGCGTGGCTCGCCTTACATCATGCCGCCCATGCCGCCGGCTGCGCCAGCGCCGGCCGCCGCCTGACCCGGCTCCTCGGGCTTGTCGGCCACGAGTGCCTCGGTCGTGAGCAGCAGGGCCGCGATGGACGCTGCGTTCTGCAGCGCAGAGCGCGTCACCTTCGCCGGGTCGATCACGCCGGCCTTCACGAGGTCCTCGTACACACCGGTACGAGCGTTCAGGCCAACGTTGCCCGACTCGTGCTCGACCGTCTGGACCACCACCGGGCCTTCCATGCCCGCGTTGTAGGCGATCCACTTGAGCGGCTCCTCGAGCGAACGAGCCACGATGGTCGCGCCCGTCGCCTCGTCACCCTCGAGCTTGGCGACCACGTCGTTCACGCGCGCCCGAGCGCGAATGAGCGCCGTGCCACCGCCGGCAACGATCCCCTCCTCGATGGCTGCACGAGTCGCGGAGAGCGCATCCTCGATGCGGTGCTTCTTCTCCTTGAGCTCGACCTCGGTCGCGGCGCCGACCTTGACGACCGCGACACCACCGGCGAGCTTGGCGAGGCGCTCCTGGAGCTTCTCACGGTCCCAGTCGGAGTCGGTCTCCTCGATCTCACGACGGATCTGGGCGATCCGACCATCGACGTCCGCCTTCTGACCGGCGCCGCCGATGATCTTCGTCTCGTCCTTCGTCACCTCGATGCGCCGAGCCTGGCCCAGCAGATCCAGCGTGACGTTCTCGAGCTTGAGGCCGACCTCTTCCGAGATGACCTGGCCACCCGTGAGGATCGCCATGTCCTGCAGCATCGCCTTGCGGCGCTCGCCGAAGCCGGGGGCCTTGACCGCCACCGAGGTGAAGGTGCCGCGGATCTTGTTCACGACCAACGTCGCGAGCGCCTCACCCTCGACGTCCTCTGCGACGATGAGCAACGACCGACCGGCCTGCATGACCTTCTCGAGCACGGGCAGCAGCTCGTGGATCGAGGAGATCTTCGTCGCGTAGAAGAGGATGTACGGGTTCTCGAGCACCGCCTCTTGGCGATCCTGGTTGGTCACGAAGTACGGCGACAGGTAGCCCTTGTCGAACTGCATGCCCTCGGTGAACTCGAGCTCGAGCCCGAAGGTGTTCGACTCCTCGACGGTGACCGTGCCGTCCTTGCCGACCTTGTCGATGGCCTCGGCGAGGACCTCGCCGACCGCCTGATCGGCTGCCGAGATGGCAGCGACCTGGGCGAAGTCACTGCGGCCCTCGACCGGCTTGGCCTGCTCGGCGATGGACTCGACGGCGGCCGCGACCGCCTGCTCGATGCCGCGCTTGAGGGCCATCGGGTTCGCACCAGCCGCGACGTTGCGAAGCCCCTCGCGGATCATCGCCTGCGCGAGGACGGTCGCGGTCGTGGTGCCGTCACCAGCCACGTCGTTGGTCTTGGTGGCGACCTCCTTGACGAGCTGGGCACCCATGTTCTCGAAGGGGTCCTCGAGCTCGATCTCGCGAGCGATGGAGACGCCGTCGTTGGTGATCGTGGGCGCGCCGAAGCTCTTGGCGAGCACGACGTTGCGGCCCTTCGGGCCGAGCGTCACCTTGACGGTGTCGGCGAGCTTGTTGACGCCCGCCTCGAGCGCACGACGAGCGGACTCGTCGAACTCCAAGATCTTCGGCATCGCTACTTCACCACCTTGGCGAGGACGTCACGGCTCGAGAGGATGAGGAGATCCTCACCGTCGACCGTGATCTCGGTGCCGCCGTACTTGGAGTAGACCACCGTGTCACCCACGGCGATGTCGAGCGGGATCAGCTCGCCGCTCTGCTCGGCCCGCTTGCCGGGGCCGACCGCGAGCACGGTGCCCTGCTGCGGCTTCTCCTTGGCGGTGTCGGGGATCACGAGGCCGGACGCGGTCCGCTCCTCAGACTCGGCCGGACGAACGACGATCCGGTCCTCCATTGGCTGCAGGTTCATGCTCATGCCTCCTTGATCGGTGAGTGGACTGGCATGTGGGTCAGCGACCATTAGCACTCTAGCATGCCGAGTGCTAATGGTCGTCACCTCCGACGAGGCTTCGTGTCGGCTCGATGTCGAGACCATCGACCGCGTGCTCGCCGGCGACGAGGCGTGCCGCACCCGCAGCGGCGATCATGGCCGCGTTGTCGGCACAGAGGCTCCTGGCCGGGATGTGCGCGCCGACACCCCTTGCTCGCGCGAGCTCGGCTACCCGCTCGCGCAGCGGCCCGTTCGCCGCGACCCCGCCGCCGATCACGACGGTCTCGACCCGCTCGCTCTCGAGCGCACGCTCGAGCTTGGCCACGAGCACGTCCACGACGGCCTCCTGGAACGAGGCCGCCACGTCGGCGACCTCGGCCGCCCGAGCCCCTTCGAGATAGCGAGCGACCTCCGTCTTGATCCCCGAGAACGACAGATCGAACCCCTGGTTGCGAAGCGCCCGGGCAAAGCGAATCGCGTCGGGACGCCCATCGCGCGCCGCGGCCTCGATGGCAGGGCCTCCCGGAAAGCCGAGCCCCAGGATGCGCGCGACCTTGTCGAAGGCCTCGCCCGCGGCGTCGTCGCGAGTGCGGCCGAGGAGGCGATAGCGAAACGGCGCCTCGATGACGACGAGCTCGGAGTGTCCGCCCGAGACGAGCAGACTCAGCGCCGGCAGGGCGACGGGCCCTTCGATGGTGGCTGCGTAGAGATGGCCCTCCATGTGATCGACACCGATGAGCGGTCGATCGAGCCCCACCGCAAGGCCGAGCGCGGCGCCCACGCCGACGACCAGGGATCCCGGCAACCCCGGACCCTTGGTCACCGCGATGGCCTCCACCTCGTGCGCGTCGATGCCGGACTCGGCGAGCGCCTCCTCGACGACCTCGACCATGGCGGCGTCGTGAGCCCGGGCCGCGACCTCGGGCACCACCCCGCCGAACGGAGCGTGCAGCGCGGCCTGGGAGCGCACCACGTTGGCCGCGACCCGACCACCGGCCACGACCGCCACCGCGGTGTCGTCACAGCTGGTCTCGATCGCGAGCACGACGCCCGCGTCGACGAGCTCGAGCCGGTCCAGGCTGCGTGCACTCGTCATCGAGCACCCCCCTCGAGGTCGAGGCGGACCGCGGCCAACCGCTCCTTGGATGCCGGTGCGGCGAGATCGCGCAGCCACATCACGATGGCGTCTTCGTCATTGTCGGGGTAGTAGGCCCGTCTGAGCCCCACCGGAGCGAAACCGAGACGCCGATAGAGCGCCTGGGCACGCGCGTTCGAGACGCGCACCTCGAGCGTGCAGTCACGCACCCCGAGCGCATCGAGGCCATCGAGCGCGTCGAGCAGCAACCGCGTCGCGATGAGCCGACCCCACGCCTCTCGCGCCACCGCGACGTTGAGGACGTGTGCCTCGTCGACGACGATGAGCGCGCCGACGTACCCACGCACGACGCCGCCCTCGTCGGCGACGCGCCAGAGGCGTCCCTCGGCACCGAGCTCGTCCACGAAGGACCGTCGGCTCCAGGGCACGCGCGACACGGACTCCTCGATCGCGAGCACCGCGTCGAGGTCCTCGGGCCGCATCGGCCGCACCGTCATCATGGCCGACCCCCGCCCTCTGCGAAGCGTCGCGGCAAGCGAACCCCCGCGTCCACCGAGTAGCGCACCGCGAGCGAATGGGGATCTGCCGACTCGCCCGCTCGCCACCGCCGCACCAGGGCGGCGAGGAGACCATTGCCGGTCGGCTCGACGACGCCGGTCGATCGCCCCTCCCCGATCAGTCCGCGAGCAAGACCCGGCCCCGCGACCGGCTCGCCACGCGGGATCCGCAGCTCCTCGACACCGACGATCGCTTCCGATACGACTTGACCACGCTCGGTCGCCACCAGGCTCACGCGCCCACGACCCACGGGCGCGACCACCCAGAGCACCGGCTCGTCGGGCACACTGGCCGCGACGGCCTCACCGGTGTGCAACGGGACGAGTGTGGCACCGGTCGCGCTCGCGTAGGTCCGCACGAACGCGGCGCCTGCGCGCAGCCCGAGCACCGAACCAGGCCCGGTCACCACGCCCACCACCTCCGGGGTCGCCTGGCCGAGCACGTCGCGCACGCGGGCGCCGAGGTCGGCGAGCGGGTGCGTGGAGACACCACGCACCGCCTGCGTCACTCCAGCGACCCGAGCTGCGATGATGCTCGGCCTCGTCGCGAGATCGAGCGCGAGCAGCGTCACCTCGTCGGCGCTCACCGGTGCCTCCGAATCCGCGCGCGCCGGCCCGTCTGGCCATCGTCGAGCTCGACGACGTCCAGCTCGACGATGGCCCATGCGTCGGCCGCGAGCCGCCGGTCACGATCGATCCACTCGACGACCGCACGCGCGCCGTCGTCGAGGTCGTCGTCGACGCCCTCGCCCCAGAGCCAGGTCGCATCCTCGCTGCGGTAGAGGTCGATGTGGTACACGATGCCCGAATCGGCCGTGCTGTAGCGCCGCAAGCCGAGGAACGTCGGCGAGACCACCGCCTCTCGCACGCCGAGCGCTCGCAGCGCACCACGGGCAAGGGTGGTCTTGCCGGCTCCGAGCGGGCCCGAGAGACCGAGGATCGCACCGGGCGGCATCTCGACACCGAGGCGCTCCCCCAACCGCTCGGTCGCCTCGGCGTCGACGAGCATCTCCTCGCGACGAGGGGCTGGCCCTGGCACGCTCATCGACGTCGCTCCGCGAGTGCCACGCTGGCGCGGGCGAGATCGCTGCGCAGTGCGGCGACGATGGCCGCACCGCCGCGCAGCGCCGCCGATGGGTGATAGGTGACGACGAGCGCTCGTCCTTCCCACTCGAGCACCTGGCCACGGAGCGCGCCGACGCGGGCGCCGGGTCCGAGGAACCACGCCGCTGCGCTCTGGCCCAGCGCGACGATCACGACCGGATCGACCAGGTGGATCTGGCGCGCAAGGAAGCCCCTGCACGCCTCGACCTCGTCCGGCCTCGGCGTGCGATTGCCCGGGGGGCGACACTTGACGGTGTTGGCGATGTAGAGGCCGCTCCGATCGAGGCCGGTCTCATCAGCCAACAGGGCATCGAGCAGCTGCCCCGAGCGCCCGACGAAGGGGCGCCCGAGTTCGTCCTCGCGCGCCCCCGGACCCTCGCCGACGACGAGCAGTGGTGCGGGCGCGGCGCCCTCGCCGGGCACCGCCTGATGACGACCCGCGGACAAGCGACAGGCGTGGCACGCGCGAACCTCGGCCTCGAGCGCCTCGAGCTCAGGCAGTCCCATGCTCCACCACCCTCGGAATCCGCGGCCCGAGCCGCGCGAGCACCTCATAGGGGATCGTGCCGAGCACGTCCGCCCACTCCCAGGCATCCACCTCGTCCCCGATGAGCGAGACCTCATCGCCGAGGGCGAGCAGCCCCCGTGGCGCTGCCACCATGGTCTGGTCCATGGTCACCGTGCCTGCGATCGGCAGTCGGACACCCTTGGCCCAGAAGGCGAGGCCCGCGTCGAAGGCGGCGCGAGGCACGCCATCGGCGTACCCAATGGGCAGCGTCGCCACCTCGGCGGGCACGTCGAGTGGCCTTCGATGCCCGTAGGACACCGCCTCACCGGCGCCAAGGGCCTCCAAGCGAACGACGTGGCTCACGAGCCGCAGCACCGGACGCAGTCCCGCCACATCGTCGCGTCGAGGTCCATAGCCGTACAGGCCGATCCCGACGCGCACCCGCTCGAAGCGCCCCTCGGGCAGTGCGAGCAGTCCCCCGGTCGCGAGCAGGTGTCGCTCAGGCGCCCCGATACGAGCCGCGACCTCGCGGAACCTCGAGAGCTGTTCGAGCGTCGTCGGATGCGTGGGCGCTTCGTCCGCACGAACCAGGTGCGAGGCGACCCCGACGACGCGCACGCCGTGGCGACGAGCACTGGCGGCGAGCGTGGCCGCCTGGGCCGGGTGCACACCGCTTCGATGCATGCCCGTGTCGACGTCGATGTGGACCGAGGCTTCGCGGCCGAGCGCCGAGGCCGCCCCCGCCAACGCCTCCACGAAGCGCTCGTGCTCGACGAAGGGCTCGAGCGAACTCGCAGCACACGCCGACACGGCCGACTCGGGAGGCTCGGACAAGACGAGCACGCGCCCCGTGACCCCCGCGGCACGCAGCGCGAGGCCCTCCTCGACGGTGGCGACGCAGAAGGCGTCGACGAGATCGCCGAGGGCGCGAGCGACCGTGCTCGCGCCGTGCCCGTACGCATCGGCCTTGACGACGGCGCTGAGCGCAGCCGGAGCTGCACGCTCGGCGAGCAGACGCGCATTCGCACGCAGCCGCTCGAGATCGATCCGCGCCTCCGTCGGTCGATGGCCGATCACGGGCGCGCCTCCACGGAGGCCCCCGGATGGGCGGGGATCGGCACCATCTGGGCGACGAGCCTGCCGATCGCATCCGCGAGCGCCGTCGGTGCGGCCAGGCGCATGGCAAGCTGCGCGCCCGCGGTGCCATGGAGCCACGCACCCGCCCACGCCGCACGCAGGGGATCGAGCCCCTGAGCAAGGAGACCGCCGATCACGCCTGCGAGGACGTCGCCGGTGCCCGCGCTCGCGAGCCGTGCCGTCCCGGCAGCGACCACCATGGTCTCGCCGCTGGGAGCGGCGACGACGGTCGGGTTGCCCTTGGCGACGACGACGACGCCGAACTCGGCCGCCGCGCCCTTCGCGCGCTCGATACGGGTACCACCAAGGTGCGGGGCCACCCGGGCGAGCTCCCCGTCGTGCGGCGTGATGACGCCGGGTGCGCGGCGCTGGGCCAGCACCGATGCCAGACGACCCTCGCCCGCGAGCGACGTGAGGCCATCGGCGTCGAGCACGAAGGGCACCCCGAGACCGGAAACGACGCGACGCACGAGGTTCGCGCTCGCCAAGGTGTCACCGAGCCCAGGTCCGATCACCGCCGCGCCGAAGCGCTCAGCCTCGGCGACCGCGAGATCCACGTGGCCGGTCACCAGACGTCTCGCGACGACCTCGGGCGCGATCTCGAGCGCCACGGACTCCATGGGCTCACTCCTGGTGAGCACGTGCACGATGCCGGCACCGACGGCTCGCGCCCCGCGCGCGACGAAGGCCGGGGCGCCGCGCATGCCCGGTGAGCCACCGAGCACGAAGAGGCCACTGCGCCACTTGTGCGCATCGCGTCCGGGCCTCGGCAGCACCTGGCCGACGTCGTCGCGCTCGACGAGCCAGGCATCCACGTCCTCGGGCACGAGGTCGTCGAGGACGCGGACGATGGCACCGGCGTGCTCCGGCCCCTCCCCCACGAGGAGGCCGGGCTTCAGCGCCCCGACGGTGATCGTGCGGTGGGCGACGACGGCCACGCCTCCGAGGTCCGCCCCCGTCACCTCGCCCGTGTCGGCATCGATACCCGACGGAATGTCGATGGCGACCACCTCGGGGACGCCCTCGAGGCCGAGCGGCGAGAGCGGCCGCGCCGGACCGGTCCCGAGTGCGGCGTCGACGACGAGGTCGCAGGTGCCAATGGCGCTGGTCGCCGCGCCCGCCACCACGTCGCGAAGGGACTCCACCCGCACACTCGCTCCCCAGCCCGCGAGCGCTCGCGCGGTGGCGACGCCGTCGCGACCGTTGTTACCGGGACCGGCGATCACGACGACGCGGGTACCGTAGAGCCCTCCCCTGGATCGACGCAGCTCACGCGCGACGGCGCGGCCGACCCGTTCGATCGTCGCGTCCACGAGGCCCTCGCGGGCCAGTCGCTCGTCGAGGGCTCGGACGCCAGCACGTCGGACGATCGGTTGCACGCACACCTCCCCAGTGGCGGCCCAGTGATCGCCCAGTGGCGGCCTCCTCCGGGCCGAGCGCCAAGCCTAGGGCATCGGTCCGATCAGACCACCAAGGCGACCACCACCGCCACCGCGACCGAACGCTCGTGCGAGATCGAACAGCTCACCGACGACCAGCCTCGTCGATCGGCCAAGGCTCGCGCCCCGGGGCCGAGCTCGAGTCGCGGCGCCCCCGACGGATCGGACACCACCTCGAGTTCGCGCAAGGGGACCGCACCGATCCCGACGCCGAGCGCCTTCAACGCAGCCTCCTTCACGGCGAAGCGCCCCGCGAGCTGGGCCGGTCGACCCTTCGCGCTGTCGCGCTCGGCCTCGGTGAAGACGCGCTCGGCGAGGGTCGGTGTTCGCAGCAGCACCGTCCGGAAGCGTTCGACCTCGACCACGTCGATCCCGGTCACGACCTGCATCTAGACCGGCTCCGCAACGCCGACCGCCTCGGCGATCTCGAGAAAGCGCTGCGCCGGCAGGGAGAGGTCGTCCTTGGGCCGACAGATGATGCGAAACAGTCGAGCGATGGTATCGAGCTCGCGAATGACGAGCGTGACCAGCTCACCGGTCGCGAGCTCGCGCGCGACCGCGAGCGACGACAAGAAGCCACCGCCGACCCCCTGGAGGATCGCCTCCTTGACCGCCTCACCGCCAGCGAGCTCGAGCTCGAGCCGGGGGGCCAGTCCACGAGCGCGCAGTGCCTGCTCACTGGCGCGTCGAACACCCGAACCCACTTCCCGCAGCACGAGCGGGATCCTCGCCACTTCGCCCCAACCGACGACCTGGTTGTTCGCGAAGCTGACCACTGCCGGACTGACCACGTAGACGAGGCGATCGCCGCCCACCACGATCTCGACCAGCTCAGGGGGCAACGACTCGACCGGTGACTCGATCACGCCCACCTCGGCCTCGCCGTCGATGACGCGCTCGACGACTTCGGCCGAGTTCAGCGAACGGCTCCGCAGGTCGACGCCGGGATAGCGCTGGCGGAACCGAACCAGCCAGCGGGGCACGACGTAGGCAGACACGGTGTTGGACGCGGCCAAGAGCAGCATGCCGTCGTTGCCCTGGCGGACGCTCTCGACGTAGTCGAGCACGCCTCGCCAGGAGCGCAGCACGTCACGAGCCCGCCGCGCAAGATCGAGACCCGCGACCGTCAGCTCGACCCCGTGACCCGAGCGGACGTGGAGGCGCTGGCCCACGGCTTCGGAGAGGTGCTTGAGCTGCTGCGAAACGCCGGGCTGCGAGATGCCGAGGATCTTCGCTGCGTCCGAGAGGTTGTGCGTCTCGGCCACCACGGCGAGCGTCACGAGGTACGTCGGATCGATCCGGCGCTCGTCGACCGTAATCATTCGCTCAGTGATGGAATCAGTAAGTTTCATTACTTTTAGCATACCTTCGTTTCGCTACCGCCATGATAGTTCACAGCACGAAACCACTTCCAACCCACGGTAGGAGCATCGATGAACCACACCGCATCTCGGCCCACCGCTCGACGGTTGCCCTCACTCGGCTTCGAGTACTACTCGCTCATCATGGGCACCGGCATCGTCGGTGTCCTGCTCCCGACGATCTCGCCCGCCCTGACGACCATCGGCCGGATCATCGTCGTCGCCAACGCGATCGGCCTCCTCATACTCGCGCTCATCACCGTGATCACCTTTGCCCGGCACCGCCTCCGCCTCCGCCAGCTCCTCGACAACCCTGCACGGGTGCTGTTCCTTGGATGTGTGCCGATGGCGATGTCGTCGGTCTCGAACGGCATCGACAAGCTCGAACCCAACGTGCTGGGCTCCCACGCCGCGACGACCGAAGGGCTGGGCGTGTGGCTCGTCCTCACGCTCGTCATGACCCTCGTCTCCGTCCTCTACGTGCCCTACCGCCTCTTCGCGCACCATCTCGCCACGCTCGAAGACGTCAACGCAACCTGGCTCCTCCCGATCGTCCCCGCCGAGGTCACGGCCTTTCAGCTCGCGCTCGTCGCGCCCCGGTTCGACCACGCACTCGCGGTCGACGCCGTCTGGGGCGGCTATCTCCTCTGGGCCTTCTCGGTGCCTCTTGCGTTGTCGCTGATCGCCCTCATCACGCTTCGCCTCGTCACCCATCACCTCCCCGCACCGCACCTCGCCACATCGACCTGGCTCATCCTCGGCCCGCTCGGTACCGGGGCCGCCGCCATCGCCGCCCTCGGTCACGATCTCACCGTGCTCACGCCGTCCGCGCTCTCGACCACGCTCGCTGGTGCCGGTGTCGTCGGCGCGCTCATCCTCGCTGGCTACGGCCTCTGGTGGCTCCTCGTCGCCGGCGCCCTCTCCCTCGAGTACCTACGGCGCGGCACCTATCCCTTCACGATCGGCTGGTGGGGCTTCACCTTCCCGCTCGGCGTCCTCACGACTGGGGTTGGCGAGATCGCGATCGCGACCCACGTCTCCCCGATCCACGACCTCGCGGTCGGGCTCGCCGTCGCACTGGTCGCCCTGTGGACGATGGTGGCGCTCCGCACCCTGCACGCTGCGATCGCCGATCGCCGCCGATCAGTGACCGGCCTCGCCCTCGCCGACTGAGCGCAGCGCGCACGCACGCAGCCTCCCACACGACGCAGCACCGCTCCGAAGAGCGGTGCTGCGTCGTGTGGAGCATGCAACCCCGACGTTCGAGTCGAGCCGATTCGCGAGGCGCCACCCGCTGGTGGTCCACGGCGGTCGCGGACCCGGGGAGGTGCCCTACTCGACGGTCACCGTCTTGGCGAGGTTCCGAGGGCGGTCGAGATCGAGTCCGCGTTCGCGCGCGATCGTGCCGGCGAAGACCTGGAGCGGCACGACGCCGACGAACGGGAACAGCAGTGGCGGCGTCGCCGGCACCTCGACCACGACGTCGGACAACTCCGTGACGCGCGCGTCCTCACCCGCGACCACCGCGACGAGGGTGGCACCGCGCGCCTTGACCTCCTCGAGGTTGGCGAGGGCCTTCGGCCGCAGTCGGTCGGCGGGAACGAGGGCGACCACCACCGCCTCCCGATCGAGCATCGCGATCGGTCCATGCTTGAGTTCGCCGGCCGCGTACGCCTCGGCAGGAAGGTAGCTCAACTCCTTCAGCTTGAGCGCCCCTTCCATCGCGACCGGGAGGGCGACGTTGCGGCCGATGAAGAAGAACCGTTGGCTGGATGCGAGCTCGCGGAACGTCGCTCCGAGCGCTTCGGTCTGCTCGAGGACGGATCCGACCGCCTGTGCCACCTCGCCGAGTGCCCGCCGCCGCTCGATGGCCTCCTCGGGGAACAAGACGCCGCGGAGCTCCCCGAGCCAGAGCGCGAGCAGCTCGAGGGCGGCGAGCTGGGCGAGGTGGGTCTTCGTTGCCGCGACCGAGACCTCGGGCCCTGCCCTCGTGTAGAGGACGCCGTCAGCGACCCGAGCGAGCTGCGAGCCGACCACGTTCGTGATGGCGATCGCGCGCGCACCCGCAGCCATCGCCTCACGGACCGCGACGATGGTGTCGAGCGACTCCCCCGACTGCGACACGGCGATGACCAAGGTCCCGTCGTCGACGATCGGATCGCGATAGCGGTACTCGCTCGCGACGTCCACCTCGACCGGCACGCGCGCGTAGTGCTCGATGGCGAAACGGCCGACGAGGCCCGCGTGGTAGCTCGTGCCGGCCCCGACGACGACGACCTTGCGGATGCGCTTGAGCTCGAAGGGATCGACGTCGAGGGCGTCCATGATCGCCGACCCGTCCACGTCGACCAACGACGCGACCGTCTGTGACAGCGCTTCGGCGCCTGCGGCGAGCTCCATCTCGTAGAAGCTCGCGTACCCGCCGAGTTCCACGTCTTGGCTCGTCCAGCTGATCTGGGGTCGGACCAGTTCCTCGAGGCGCCGAGCCCGTGACAGGCCCGCCGCCTCCGGACCGATGGCGACCACCTCGTCCTCGGGCACCTCGAAGAACTCCGTGGCACGGTGCAAGACCCCGGGGACGTCGGACGCAACGAACTCGGCATCGACGCTGCGCGCACCCATGAGCGGACTGGTTCGCCGGATCGCCAGTACCAGCCCCGGATGGTCGGCGAGCGCAACCGCGATCGCCATGTGGCCGACGAGCCTCGCGAACACCGACGCGAGCGCCACGTCGGGCGCCTCATCGACGAGCTGCTCTTCGAGCAGGTGCGCGATCACCTCCGTGTCGGTGTCGGAGACGAGACGATGGCCCCGCTCCAGGAGCTCCTCACGCAAGCTCCGGAAGTTCTCGACGATCCCGTTGTGGACCACCGCGACGCGATGGGTGCAATCGAGGTGGGGATGGGCGTTCACGAGCACCGGGGCACCATGGGTCGCCCAGCGCGTATGACCGACACCGACACGCGCCCCCCGACCATCGAACGCATCCACGCTGTCCTTCAGCTCGGCGAGCGAGGTGCGCGCGTGCGCGGCCTTGGCGACCTCGATGATCCCAGCGTCGTCGACGATGGCGAGGCCCGCAGAGTCATAGCCCCGATACTCGAGTCGTCGCAGGCCTTCGAAGACCGCACCCGCGATATCCCCGGTGCCGACTGCTCCCACGATCCCGCACACACCGGCCTCCTTCTGCCCGCGCCACGCGCGGACCTGGTCGTTGACCGAGCGTAGCCGCGCTCAGTCGCCAAGGGTCGAGGTCGCGAGGCGCACCGCTGCCTCGATCGACTCGGCGACCTCGATCGCGACCGGCTCCGTCGTCGCCTCGACCATGATGCGAACGATCGGCTCGGTACCGCTGGGTCGCACGACGAAGCGGCCTTCCTCGCCGAGCCGCTCCTCGGCCTTGCGCAGCGCCTCGACCACCAGCTCCGAGTCGAGCACGGCTCGGCCGTGCCGTGCCTGGACCTTGCGGTGGATCTGTGGGTAGCGCACGCGGGCCGCCAAGGCCTCGTCGGCATGGACGCCGAGCCTACCGAGCGCCTGGAGCAGCATGAGCGCCGTGAGGAGCCCATCACCGGTCGGGGCGAGCGCGGGGAAGATGATGTGCCCGCTCTGCTCACCCCCGAGCCCGTAGCCGGTCTCGACGAGCCCTCCAGCGACCTCGCGATCGCCCACACCGGTCCGTTCCACCGCGATGCCCTGCGGTCCGAGGGTGCGCTCGAGCCCCAGATGGCTCATGACGGTCGCGACCACGCCAGGGCCCGCGAGCCGACCATCGGCCGCCAGCGCCTCGGCGACGATCACCAAGACGTCGTCACCGTCGACCACCGCTCCGCTCGGCGCGACGGCGATCAGCCGATCAGCATCACCGTCGAAGGCGAGCCCAAGATCGGCGCCCGTCGCGAGCACCAGATGGCCAAGCCTCTCGGGGTGCAGGGCTCCGAGGCCCGCGTTGATGTTCTCACCGTCCGGCTCGACCCCGATGGCACCGATGACCCTGGCACCAGCGGCCTCGAGCACACGCGAGGCGACGACCGCCGCGGCACCGTTGGCCGCATCGATGCACACGCGTGGCGCACCCTCGATCGACACGGCACCGGCGAGCCAAGCGACGTAGGCGTCCAGGAACGACGACGACCGGTAGCGGCCGAGAGGTCCGAACGTCGGCCGATCGCCACCAAGATGCGTCGCGAGACGCTCCTCGATGGCACGTTCGACGGCGGGCTCGATCTTGGCTCCCGTGGGAGCGAACACCTTGATCCCGTTGTCGTAGAACGGATTGTGCGACGCCGAGACGACGACGGTCGGGAGCTGCTCGGTGCGCGCAACGAACGAGAGCGCCCCGGTCGGGGCCACCCCAACATCGACCACATCCACGCCCGAAGCGGCGAGCCCCAGACCCACGGCCTCGGACAGCCAGCGACCGGACGCACGGGTGTCCCGACCGATCGCGACCGTGGTGCCACCGAGCACCTCGGCGATCGCGACCCCGATCCAGAGGCCCACCTCCATGGTGAGCTCCTGGTTGGCTCGGCCGCGGATACCATCCGTGCCGAAGGTCAGCATTAGCGCTTGGAGTACTGCGGAGCCTTGCGAGCCTTCTTGAGCCCGTACTTCTTCGACTCCTTCTCACGAGCATCGCGCGTGAGCATGCCCTCGCGCTTCAAGCGCACGCGCAGCTCGGGGTGGAGTTCCGCGATCGCTCGCGCAAGGCCGTGGCGCAGCGCCGCGACCTGACCGGCGACGCCACCACCGTCCACGCGCGCCACGACGTCGTAGGTCTCGGTGAGTTCGGCGAGTCGCAGCGGTTCGGTGATGAACGCACGCTGGGCCAGCGTCACCGGGAGCGATGCGAGCTCCTTGCCGTTGACCATGACAGAACCCGACCCTGGCACGAGACGGACTCGAGCAACCGCCGTCTTCCGGCGGCCCGTGGCCTGAACGAGCGTCTGGCTCATGCGTGCTCCCCTTGGGTGACGAGGCTCGGCTGACCGAGCGACAGGACTCGAGGCTGCTGCGCCTGGTGCGGATGCTCGGGGCCGGCGTAGACCTTCAACTTGCGATACATCGCCCTGCCGAGGCGATTCTTCGGGAGCATGCCCCGCACCGCGGCCTCCACGACCCGCTCGGGGTGGCGTGCGAGCCGTTCCGCCAGCGTCTCGGAGCGAATGCCGCCGGGATAACCCGAGTGACGCCAGTAGCGCTTCGTGGCACCCTTGTCGGAGGTGACCCGGATCTTGTCCGCGTTCACGACGATGACGTGATCGCCCATGTCGAGATGCGGCGTGAACGTCGGCTTGTGCTTCCCGCGCAACACCCGAGCCACCTCGGTTGCGAGCCGTCCGAGGACGACGTCTTCCGCGTCCACCACCCACCAGGTGCGGCTGATCTCAGCCGCCTTGGGACTGTACGTCCTCACCGCCGAAGTCCTTTCCACGCCAACCCGCTCCGGGCCCGCCAACCACGAGACGCCGCTGGGCTCGACCGACCACTGCCTCGACCGACCATGCCGTCGGTGCCCGCGCCATCGACGCTCGTCACTGCGTTCAGCCTCGAGCGCCGCACTCACGCGCGGCCCACAGCGAGACGCCCGCGTGAGCGCACCGCGACAGTCTACCGGTCTGCGCCTCGTGCTGCGCCCCACACCGCGGGCTCTTCGCGCGGATCGAGCGTACGCCAGTCGGCATCCGACCCCAGGCGCGCGAGTCGCTCCTCCGACCACTCCCAGCCGTCCTCGAGCCCGACGCGCCACAGCGACAAGCCCCACGGTGGCGCCACCGTCGCGAGCAGCGCCCGCTCGCCTCGGTCGACACCCTCGCGCCAGCGCTCCCCGTCGAGCCGGCCCTGCGCCACCGCGACCGCGTTCCCGACTGCTCGACGAACGAACTCGTGGCAGAACGACACCCCGATGACGGAGACGTCGACACGATCTCGTGCGCGCGCCCAGACCCGCGTCGAGAGCACCCTGCGACGATAGCCTCCCGCGGCGCCGGCACGACACAGTCCGGTCGCATCGAGGTCGCCTCGCAACGTCGCGAGCGCGCCAGCGAGCACGTCGAGCTCGAGCGGCCCACACGCCCAGGCCGTCGGCTCGAGTATCACCCGACCCCGACGGTCCCCATGGCCGAGATCGAGCCGGTAGAGGTAGTGTCGCCAGCGGGCGACCCTGCGTGCGTCGACGGACCCAGGGAGCACGCCTGCGCTCCTGACCCAGAGCCCCCGACCGGCGAGTCGACCGAGTCGCCCACACAGACGCTCCACATCCCCGAGCCGCGCCCGCTCCCCGGGCTGGAGGGGTACGCTCACGAGCTGCGCACGCGCGTGGACACCGGCGTCCGTCCGACCTGCGATCGCAAGCGACGTTGGTCGTTGCAACACGAGCTCGAGCGCGGAGCGCAGCGCACCGACGACGGTCCGCACTCCCGGCTGCGGGGCAGCGCCCGCGAACTCCCGCCCGTCGTAGCCAACGACGAGCAGGAGGGTCTCCACTGCTCCCACCTGGGCTCCTACCCGTCGACACCTCCCGGAGACCGACCACCACGCAGGGGCCGCCTCGCGCGAGGAGCGCCGGTCAGACGAACTCGACGACCACCATGGGGGCGCCATCGCCACGACGCGGGCCGAGCTTCAAGACGCGCACGTAGCCACCCTGTCGATTCTGATAGCGCGGCCCCACGGTCGAGAACAGCTTGGTGGTCGCATCCTCGTCGCGCAGGAACGCCAACACCTGCCGCCGACGGTGCAGATCGCCCGCCTTCGCCTTGGTGACGAGCTTCTCCACGACCGGGCGCAGGGCTCGCGCCTTGGCCTCGGTGGTCTGGATGGACTCGGCCTCGATGAGCGACGCCGCAAGGTTCGCCAGCATGGCTCGCTGGTGGGCAGCGTCCTTGCCCAGTCGGTTACCCTTCTTCGGTCGACCTGGAACCACGTCAGTCCCTCTTCCTCAACTCAAGTCCGCGCTGGGTCAAGCGCTCGACGACCTCGTCGAGCGACTTCTGGCCGAAGTTCGTGATCGACAACAGATCCTCAGGGGTGCGCTCGACCAGATCACCGATGGTGTTGATGCTCGCCCGCTTCAAGCAGTTCCGCGGCCGCTCCGTGAGCTCGAGTTCCTCGATGGGGAGGTCGTACTCGGCCGGTCGCACGCTGTCGTCGGCGGTCGCGGCGACCTCGAGCGCATTGACGTCGGTCGCGAGCTCGGCGACGAGGCCGAACAAGCTGGTGAGCGTCCGGGCCGCAGAGGCGACGGCCTCCCGTGGCGTCACGGAGCCATCGGTCTCGACCTCCAGCACCACCTGGTCGAAGTCCGTCGACTGACCGACACGAACCGGCTCGACGCGGTAGTTGACGTGACGCACAGGGGAGAAGATCGCGTCGATCGCGATGATGCCGATGGTGGTGGTGCGCTTGTTGCCCTCCGCCGACACGTAGCCGCGCCCCTGCTCGACCACCGCATCGAGACCCAACCGACCGTGCTCCGACACCGAAGCGATATGGAGATCGCGGTTGATGACCTCCACGTCGGAGGGGAGCATGAAGTCTCCCGCCGTGACCTCCTTGGGGCCACGAACGTCGAGCCTCACCGTGACCGGCTCTTCACTCCACGAACGCCACACGATGTCCTTGAGGTTCAAGATGATGTCGATCACATCTTCCTTCACCCCGGGGATCGTCGTGAACTCGTGCAGCGCATCATCGAAACGGACCTGCGTGATGGCCGCGCCCGGGACCGACGAGATGAGCACACGCCGCAGCGCGTTCCCGATCGAGTGGCCGAACCCTGGCTCGAGTGGTCCGATGGCGAACCGTTGACGATTGTCGACCTCGTCACCGAGCGACTCGACCGTGGGGCGTTGCATGACAAGCATGGTTGGTTCCTTCTGACTGATGGTTGCTGCCTCGCTACTTCGAGAAGCGTGCTACTTGGAGAAGAGCTCGACGATGAGCTGCTCGCGGACCTCGGTGTCGATCTGGTCGCGCAGCGGCACGCTGAGCACGCGTACTCCAGACCCCCCGTCGGTGACCTCGAGCCACGCCGGGACCTCACGGGTCAGGTGCTCTCGGTTGAACGCAATGATGTCGAGGTCACGCGCCTTGGGATTCAGCGTCACGACCTGCCCCGGCCGGAGGCGATAGCTCGGGATATCCACCCGCTGACCGTCGACGAGGACGTGGCCATGGCGGACGAGCTGACGCGCCTGCGCCCGTGAGGAGCCCCACAGGGCACGGAAGACCACATTGTCGAGCCGAAGCTCGAGCAAGGCGAGCAAGTTCTCGCCTGTGATCCCCGACCGCCGCGCCGCGTCACGATAGAAGCGCTGGAACTGCTTGCCCATGACGCCATAGGTTCGGCGCGCGCGCTGCTTCTCGCGCAGCTGGATCGCGTACTCGGACGGTTGACGCTGCCGATCCCGACCATGCTGGCCTGGAGGAACCCGGCCTTGGGTAATGGGGCACTTCGCGCTCATGCACTTCGGCCCCTTGAGGAACAACTTCGTCCGCTCACGCCGGCACAGCCGGCACACCGGTCCGGTGTAGCGCGCCATCTAGACCCTTCTCCTCTTCTTCGGACGGCAGCCGTTGTGCGGCACGGGTGTCACGTCTCGGATCGAACGAATCTCGATCCCCGCACCAGCGAGCGCCTTGTGGGCCGTCTCGCGGCCCGATCCCGGCCCCTTCAGGTAGACATCCACCTCGCGCACACCGTGCTCCATCGCTCGCTTGGCGCAGGTCTCACCCGCGACCTGAGCGGCGAACGGGGTCGACTTGCGCGATCCCTTGAAGCCGACGTTGCCAGAACTCGCCCACGCGATCACGTTCCCAGCCGGGTCGGTGATGGTGACGATCGTGTTGTTGAACGACGAGTGGATGTGAGCGACCCCACGCGCGATGCTCTTGCGTTCGCGCCGCCGGGGCCGCCGCCCTCCTACCTTCGGTCGTGCCATGCGCTCTGTGTGCTCCTTGCTCGGCGAGGCTCAGCTCGCGTCCTCTTCGGTTCCCCCGTGCCGGCCACGCCGACGGGGAACCTCCCTCGTTCATCCCTCGGAGCCAGAGACTCTGGCTCCACTCGTTCGCCCACCGCGAGCACGCTCGCGTGCCCGCATGAGCGCCTAGCGGCGTGCCTTCTTCTTGCCCGCCACCGTCTTGCGCGGCCCCTTGCGGGTACGAGCGTTGGTGTGGGTTCGCTGTCCGCGGACCGGCAGCCCGCGACGATGGCGGATACCCTGGTAGCACCCGATCTGGATCTTGCGCTTGATGTTCTGGTCGACCTCGCGCCGCAGATCGCCCTCGACCTTCAGGTTCTGATCGATCCAGCTGCGGAGCGCGAGGACCTCCTCGTCGGTGAGGTTGCGCACGCGCGTATCGGGATTGACCCCGGTGGCCTCGAGCACCTGACGCGCGAGCGTCGGGCCGATTCCGTAGATGTAGGTCAGCGCGACCTCGACCCGCTTCTCACGCGGGATGTCGACACCTGCGATACGGGCCATCGTCTACCCCTGCCTCTGCTTGTGGCGCGGGTTCTCGCAAATCACGAGCACGCGACCCTCGCGCCGAATCACCTTGCACTTCTCACACATCGGCTTGACGCTCGGACGAACCTTCACGTCGGCTTCCTCTCTGTCAGTACACGGATCTGGCCGGAACCGATCCGTCGACCTTGCACCCGCTGGCTCCGGACCTACTTGTAGCGGTAGGTGATCCGCCCCCTCGTGAGGTCGTAGGGGGTGAACTCCACCTGGACACGATCTCCGGGAAGAATGCGGATACGATGCATGCGCATCTTGCCCGAGGAGTGCGCGAGTACCTTGTGCCCGTTCTCGAGCTCGACACGGAACATCGCGTTCGGCAGCGGCTCGACCACCGTGCCCTCGAGGACGATCGTGTCCTCCTTGCCCTTTGCCAGTGGGTCCTCCTACTCTCGATCGTTCGTGCCCGGACACGCCACGACGTGGCGACGGGCGCAAAACCGGTGCCTACGCAGTATAGTGCGCTCGCCTCAACGGCCATCCGGGCCCAGGGTGAAGACCTCGGGTCCGTCCTCCGTCACCGCGATGGTGTGCTCGAAGTGAGCCGCCCACGTCCCGTCGGCGGTGACCACGCTCCAGCCATCGCGCAGAACCCTCGTGCGTTCCGTGCCGAGCGTGAACATGGGCTCCACGGCGAACACCTCCCCGGCGAGGAGCGTGGGGCCGGGCGTACCGGGCCAGTAGTTGGGCACGTTCGGGGCTTCGTGCATCTCGGTGCCGATCCCGTGCCCCACGTAGTCGCGGATCACGCCGTAGTGGTGCCGCTTCGCCACGCGTTCCACGGCTCGGCCGATCTCGTGGAGATGTGACCCCGGCCGCATGGTCTCGATGCCCGCCCACAGTGCCTCACGGGTCACCTCGATGAGGCGGGCCGCAGCCTTCGAGACCTCGCCAACGGGCACCGTGATGGCGGCGTCTCCGTGGTAGCCGTCGACGATCGCGCCGGCGTCGATCGACAGCACGTCCCCCTCCTCGAGGATCTCGTCCTCTCGAGGGATACCGTGCACGATGACCTCGTTGCGCGAGGTGCAGATCACGGCCGGGAACCCGCCGTAACCGAGGAAGTTCGACCGCGCACCCTCGCGCTCGAGCACCGAGCGCGCGATCGCATCCAGGGCTGCGGTCGAGATGCCGGGCTTGACCGCCTCACGGGTCGCCTCCAGCATCGCTGCGGTGACGCGCCCCGCCTTGCGCATCGACGCAAGCTCTGTCGCCGAACGCCTCATCGACCCTCCTCCACCACACCGTGTCGGGCAAGTGCCTCGAGGATGCGCTCCATGACCTCCTCTGGGCCCCCGACACCGTCGACGACCTCGAGGAGCTCCCGCTCCCGGTAGTACTCGATGAGTGGGGTCGTCTGGCGCTCGTAGGCGTCCAGGCGGCGTCGGATGGCCTCCTCGGTATCGTCCGCACGCTGGACCACCTCACCACCGCACAGGTCACACGTCCAGTCCACCCGAGGCGGCATGGACGTGGAGTAGTTGGCACCGCACACCGAACACACCCGGCGAGACGCCAGCCGCTCCAGCACGAGCCACTCAGGCACCTCGAGATCGATCACGACGTCGAGTCCATGCGGAGCGAGCAGACCCTCGAGCGCCTCCGCCTGCTCGACGGTCCGTGGAAAGCCGTCGAGGACGAAGCCCCGTCGCGTCGCATCGGCCTCGGAGAGGCGCTCGGCGACGACACCGATGATCACCGCGTCGGGAACCAGTTCGCCCCGATCGAGGTAGGCCTTGGCCTTCTCCCCGAACGGCGTACCGGCGCGCACCGCAGCTCGCAAGATGTCCCCAGTGGCGATGTGCGCGATCGCAAAGTGGTGCGAGATCCGCACCGCCTGCGTGCCTTTGCCCGCGCCCTGTCGACCGAGCAGCGCAAGCCGAAGTGCCGCGTCCCCCATCTAGCGCAAGAATCCCTCGTAGTTGCGCATGGTGAGTTGTGAGTTCACCTGCTTCACGGTCTCGAGACCGACACCGACGGCGATCAGGATGGTCGTACCCGCGTACGGGAACGACGTCACGTGCCACGCAGCGAGCAGAATCGATGGGATCACGGCGACGGCAGCGAGGAACACGGCGCCCGGGAGGGTGATGCGGTTCAAGATCCGAGACAGGTACCGCCTGGTCTCCTCGCCCGGCCGCACGCCCGGGATGTAGCCGTTTTGCTGTCGGATGATGTCGGCTTGCTGGTACGGGTCGAACGACACCGTCACGTAGAAGAACGTGAAGACCAAGATCAAGAGCCCGTAGGTCACGATGTAGAAGCCACTCGTGGCGTTGAGCAGGTGATCGTTGACGAAGGTGACGAGCGGCTTCCAGCGCACGATGTTCGAGAGCAGCACCGGGAAGTACAAGATGGAGGCGGCGAAGATGATCGGCACCACCCCAGCTTGGTTCACCTTGAGCGGGATGTACGTCCGCCCGCCCTCGTACATGCGACGCCCGACGACGCGCCTCGCGAACACGACGGGGATACGCCGCTGCCCGAGCTCCACGAAGACGATCGCAACGAGGAGCGCGACCACCACGACCACGATCACGATGAGCTTGAGCGCGCCCGCCTGGTCATAGATCAGGCGCCCCGCGGTCGGGATCACGCTCACGACGTTGGCGAAGATGAGGATGCTCATCCCTTGGCCGACCCCGCGCTCGGTGATCAGCTCGCCCATCCACATCACGAGCGCCGTACCGGCGGTCAGGGTCAGAATGATGAACAGCACCCGCAACACCGTGAACTGCGGGATCAGGTCCACGCTCTGACCGTTCGCAAGGAACAGGCCGAGCCCCGAGTGGAACACGAACACGAGGCCAGTGGCCTGTACGAGCGCGAGCCCGATGGTGAGATAGCGCGTCGTCTGGGTGATCTTGCGCTCGCCAGACGATCCCTCGTCCCGCCACTGATAGAGCTTCGGAATGACGCCGGTGAGCAGCTGGATGATGATCGACGAGGTGATGTAGGGCATCACACCCAACCCGAACAGTGCCGCGCGCGACAGCGCACCGCCAGAGAAGAGGTCGAGGAAGCCGAGGACACCCTGGCCCGAGGCCTCCGAGAAGACCTGTTGGATCGCGTGGTAGCTGATCCCGGGCACCGGGATGTTCGAACCCAACTGGTACAGGCCGATCATCGCCAACGTGAACAGGACCTTGTTGCGCAGGTCCCTCACCCGGACGATGTTCAGGAAATTCTCGATCACGGTGCCTCCCCGCCGATCGTGCTCAGCGGTTGGACAACGCGCTGCCGGCAGCGCGAGGCCGAGGACCCTTGAAGGGGACCGCGACCGTCTCGACACGGCCGCCAGCAGCCTCGATCGCCGCCTTCGCCGCCTGCGAGAACCCATGGGCGCGCACGACGAGGGGTGCATGCAGCTCTCCGCGAGCACAGACCTTCACGAGCGCGCCGCGACGAACCACCCCGCGCGCGACCAGCGACGTCGGATCGACCTCGGCCATGCCCTCCTCGCCAAGCCGAGCAAGCTGGTCGAGGTTGACGACCGTATAGGCAACCCGGAACGGGTTGCGAAAGCCCCGCAGCTTCGGCGTGCGCTGCGTCAAGGGCAGCTGGCCGCCCTCGAAGCCGACGGGAACCGTATCGCGAGCGCCTTGACCCTTCGTGCCGCGGCCGGCGGTCTTGCCGCCCTTGCCCGCGATGCCACGACCGACGCGCCGCTTGCGATGGTGCGAACCCTCGGCGGGCTTGAGATCATGGAGGTAAATCATGCCTGTTCCTCCTCACGGACGACGACGAGATGGGCGACGCGAGCCAGCATCCCGCGGATCTCGGGACGATCCGGGAGCGCACGCTCCCGCCCGATGCGTCCGAGCCCGAGCGCGCGCAGCGTGCCCCGGTGCTCGGGCTTGGCACCGATCGCCGAGCGGACCTGCACGATGCGCAGCTGCCTAGCCATCGGCCCCAACCTCCACGACTTCTCCATCGACACGCGCCGGACTCTCCTCGATGAGCCATCGAGGAGCGACTTGATCCACGTAACGACCACGAGCCTCGGCGATGCGCTGCGGCGAGAGCAACGCCTCGAGTCCTGCGAGTGTGGCATAGGCCACGTTAATGCCGTTCGAGGAACCGAGGGACTTCGCCAGCACGTCGGTGACGCCGGCAAGCTCCAAGATCGCGCGCGCAGCACCGCCGGCGATCACACCCGTACCGGGTGCGGCAGGCTTGAGCAAGACCCTCCCCGCTCCCGCGACGCCGACCACCGCGTGCGGGATGGTCCCGTGGACGAGCGGCACGCGCACCAGCTTGCGCTTGGCCTCGTCGACCCCCTTCTGCACGGCGAGGCTCGCCTCCTTGGCCTTGCCGTAGCCGAGCCCCACCTGGCCCGCGTGATCACCGACGACCATGAGCGCCGTGAAGGAGAATCGACGACCGCCCTTGACGACCTTCGATACCCGATTGACCTTGATGGTGCGGTCTTCGAACTCGTTTGTCGCCACCTAGAACTCCAATCCCGCTTCGCGAGCCGCGTCGGCCAACGCCGCGATCCGACCGTGGTACTGGAACCCACCTCGATCGAACACGACGCGGCGAACCCCGAGCGCCAACGCACGACTCGCGACGAGCCGCCCGACCGACGCCGCACCCTCCGTCGAGCCGGTGCGCCCATCGCGCAGCTCTGGCTCGACCGTCGAGGCAGCGGCCACCGTACGCCCAGCCGTGTCGTCGATGATCTGAGCGAAGATATGCCGATTCGATCGGAAGACCGCCAGCCGGGGCCGTTCGCTCGTACCGACGACCCTGCGGCGCACACGCGCGTGCCGACGGCGCCGACGATCCTCCCGTGACAGCGTTGCCATCGTCTCCTACCTACTTCCCGGCCTTGCCGGCCTTACGGACAACCCGCTCGCCGAGGTAGCGCACACCCTTGCCCTTGTAGGGCTCTGGCTTGCGGATGCGGCGGATATTGGCCGCCACCTGTCCAACGAGTTCCTTGTCGATGCCCGAGACCACGACGCGCTGGGGCGTCGGCGTCGCAAACGCGATGCCATCGGGCGCCTCGACCACGACTGGGTGCGAGAAGCCGAGCGCGAGCTCGAGTTCGCCGGTGCCACGCGCCTGGGCGCGATAGCCCGTTCCGATGATCTCCAGTGTCTTCTCGTAGCCCTCGGCCACACCGCGCACCATGTTCGCGACCAGCGTCCGTGAGAGCCCGTGCATGGCCCGAGCGCGCCTCGAGTCATCGCTCCGTTCGACGTGCACCACGCTGTCGACCACGCTCACCGTGACCTCCGGCGGCAGGTCGCGAGCGAGCGAACCCCTCGGCCCGCGCACCGACACGTGCTGGCCATCCACCGCCACCTCGACGCCGCCAGGCACCGCGATGGGTTGCCTCCCAATCCGCGACATCGTTCCTCCTACCAGACGTGACAGATCACTTCGCCACCAACGCGTCGGGCTCGGGCCTCACGGTCCGTCATGAGCCCGTGCGAGGTGGACACCACCGCGATCCCCATGCCTCCGAGCACCCGCTCGAGCGACCCGGCCTGTCGATAGACGCGCAGCCCGGGCTTCGAGATGCGCTCGATGCCGTGGATCGCCGACGACGCACGTCGATCACCGACGTAGCGCAGCTCGATCACGAGATCCTTGCGCGGCCCCACGGCGCTCTCGCGCTCCGCATAGTCCTGGATGAAACCCTCGCGCTTGAGGATGCGCGCGATCTCCACCTTGAGCTTGGAGCTCGGCATCGTCACCGAGGCGTGGCGCGCGCGGGACGCATTGCGGATCCGCGTGAGCATGTCGGCGATAGGGTCGGTCATTGCCATTCGCCTACCCCCTTACCAGCTGGCCTTGGTCACGCCGGGCACCTCGCCGAGGTGCGCCATCTCGCGCAGGCAGATACGGCACAGCCCGAACTTGCGGTAGACCGCGTGCGGCCGCCCGCACCGCTTGCAGCGGGTGTAGGCCCGCACACGGAACTTTGGCACGCGGTTCGCCTTCGCGATCAGCGCCTTCGTCGCCATTACCCTTCCCTCCGAAACGGAAAACCGAGCGCTTCGAGCAGAGCACGCCCATGCGCGTCCGTCGTTGCGGTCGTGACGATGGTGATGTCCATACCACGCGTGGTGTCGACCGAGTCGTAGTCGATCTCCGGAAAGATCAGCTGCTCCGTGACGCCAAAGGTGTAGTTGCCGTGCCCGTCGAACGACCGGGGATTGAGCCCGCGGAAGTCACGGATGCGGGGAATCGCGACCGCGACCAGCCGATCGTAGAACTCCCACATGCGGTCGCCGCGCAGGGTCACCGTCGCCCCGATCGCCATGCCCTCGCGCAGCTTGAAGCCCGCGATGGACTTGCGAGCCCTGCGGATCGACGGGCGCTGGCCCGTGATCGTCTCCAGGTCGCGGACCGCTCCCTCGAGCAGACTCGGCTGTGCGCTGGCCCGCCCTACGCCCATGTTGACCACGATCTTGGCGAGCCTGGGCACCTGGTTGACGTTCTCGAGACCGAGATCTCGGAACAATGCGGGGCGCACTTCCTCGTCGAAGCGCACCCGTAGCCGCGGCCTGGGGGCCGTATCGGTCTGAACCATCACAGCGCTCCTCCACAGCGTCGACAGACCCGCTGGCGACGGCCGGCGTCGTCGACCTTCATCGCGATGCGCGTCGGCCCACATGCGCGGCAGATGATCATCACGTTCGAGACGTCGATCGGCAGGGTCTTCTCGAGGATCCCGCTCGGGCTCGACGCATCGCGCGCCTTGGTGTGGCGCTTGGCGACCGCCACCCCGTCGACGACCACGCGATGGCGCGCCGGAAGCGCCCGAAGCACCTCGCCCTCGGCCCCGCGCCACTTCCCCGCGATCACGCGGACCCGATCTCCCTTACGAATGCGCACTCAGATCACCTCCGGTGCCAACGACACGATGCGCATGAACCGCTTGTCACGCAGCTCGCGCCCGACCGGCCCGAAGATGCGCGTCCCACGGGGCTGCAGCTGGTCGTTGATCAGCACTGCAGCGTTGTCGTCGAAGCGGATGTAGGACCCATCCGGCCGACGTACCTCCTTGCGAGTACGCACGACGACGCACTTGACCACGTCGCCCTTCTTGACGGCCGCGCCGGGGAGTGCGTCCTTGACCGTCGCGACGAACACGTCACCAATGCTCGCGTAGCGACGACGCGAACCACCGAGCACGCGGATGCAGAGCACTTCGCGCGCGCCCGAGTTGTCCGCCACCTTCAGTCGAGTCTCCTGCTGGATCACCGTGCACGCTCCACGATTCGAACGAGACGCCAGCGCTTCAGCCGCGACAGCGGCCGCGTCTCGGCGATCTCGACACGGTCGCCCTCGCGAGCCTCGTTCGCCGGGTCGTGCGCGTACAGCCGACGCCGACGCGCGATCGTGCGCTGGTAGCGCGGGTGACGAACCCGCTGATGGATCTCCACCACGATGGTCTTGTCCATCTTGGCGCTTGCCACGATCCCTTCGCGGACCTTGCGCCGGGGTCGCTCTTGCTGCTGCTCCTCGCTCACCGTCTCCTGCTCCTCGCCCGCGTCACTCGGGTCGTCTCGGTCGCCGACGCCGCCTCGCGTCGCACCGTCTCCACACGGGCAATCTCTCTGCGGAGCTGCCCCAACCGCGCCGTCTGGGTTCCCTGGCCGGTCGCGATCGCGAACCGCAACTCGAGCAGCTCTCGCTTGAGCGAACCGAGTCGCTCCTCGAGCGCCTCCGGGCTCAGGTCGCGCAGCTCTCGTGCCCTCGTCATCTGGCGCCTCCCGCCAACGCTTCCACGTCCTCGCGCACCACGAAGCGTGCCTTCATCGGCAGCTTCTGGATCGCGCGCTCCATGGCGGCACGGGCGAGCTCCTCGCCCACGCCGTCGAGCTCGAAGAGAATGCGCCCAGGCTTGACCACCGCGACCCAGAACTCCGGGTTGCCCTTGCCCGAACCCATCCGAGTCTCAGCCGGCTTCTTGGTGATGGGCTTGTCCGGGAAGATGCGAATCCAGACCTTGCCACCGCGACGCACGTGCCGCGTCATCGCGATACGCGCGGCCTCGATCTGGCGAGCCGTCACCCACGCTGGCTCGAGGGCCTGGATACCGTAGCGACCGAAGGTGATCTCGGTACCACCCTTGGCCTCTCCGCCGAGCCGTCCCCGCTGGACTTTGCGGTGCTTCACCTTGCGTGGCATGAGCATCGCTAGTCCACCTCCTTCTTGAAGTGTGGAGCCTCGCGACCCTCCTCACGGGTACGTCGCTCGATCTCCTCCTCTTCGGCGAGCAAGCGCTCGAACTCGTCCTGACTCTCCGCACCCACCGCGGCCGGCTTCGGTGCCTCGGCCACGGGCCGACGCCGCGATCCAGTCTGGGCGCGGATCGGTCCGGTCGGACGACCACCCGCGACCGGCGGCCGCTGCGGCTGGGAGGTCAGCGTCTGGTAGGGGACGACGTCACCCTTGTAGATCCAGACCTTCACGCCGATCTGCCCGTAGGTCGTTCGCGCCTCACGCAGGCCAAAATCGATGTCGGCACGCAACGTGTGACGCGGCACCCGACCCTCGCGATGGGTCTCTCGGCGAGCCATCTCCGCGCCACCGAGCCGACCAGAGCACTGGGCAGTGATGCCACGCGCGCCTTCCTTCATCGCCACCTGGATCGCACGCTTCATCGCTCGGCGAAAGCTCACGCGCCGGCTGATCTGGTCGGCGATGCTCTGGGCGACGATGGTCGCGTCGAGATCCGGTTGGCGGATCTCCTCGACGTTCAGCTGCACACGAGCCGGCGCGCAGCGCCGCTCCAGCTCCCGCCGCAACCGCTCGACCTCGACACCCTTCTTGCCGATCACGATGCCCGGACGTGCCGTGTGGATGTCCACGCGCACCCGGTCACGGGTGCGCTCGATGTCGACCCGAGACACCGACGCCGTGCGCAGCTCGCGCTGGAGCCACTGGCGAATCTGCTCGTCCTCGATCAGCCAACGCTGGTAGTCCTTATCGGCGTACCACCTGGACTTCCAGTCCGTCGTGACTCCGAGACGGAAGCCGTACGGATGCACCTTCTGGCCCACGACCTACTCCTCCCCGCCCTCGGCGGCCTCTTCCGAGGCGGCGCTCGGCGTCTCGGCCCCGGTCTCCTCGCCGGTGGCAACGAGAGCTGCAACCTGCTCCTCGGCAGCCGTGACCTCGACCGTCTGCTCCGACGCTGCCGCCTCGCTCGTGATCTCGGGCTGCGAAGTGGCCACCTCTGCCGAGGTCGCCTCTGCCGAGGTCGCCTGCGCCTGCTGGCGTCCGCGACGAGAGGACTGCACGCGCCGCTGGCGGCTCACGGCACGACGGCCGGTCTGCGCCACGGCGCGCTGGCGCTCCTCGAGCGTCATCTCCTCGACCACAACCGTGATGTGACACGTCCGCTTGCGGATGCGCGTCGCACGACCGCGCGCACGCGGCCGAAACCGCTTCAGCGTCGTCCCTTCGTCCGCATAGGCCAGCCGCACCACCATGTCGGACACGCCCAGCCCGTGCTGGACCGTCGCGTTGGCCACGGCACTCGCGAGGAGCTTGCCGACCGCCTCAGCCGGACCACGGCTCACGAGCGACAGTTCGCGAATGGCCTGCTCGACCGGCTTGCCTCGAATGATGCCAAGAACCTCTCGCACCTTCGACGCAGACGCGCCGTAGTTCCGGAGCACCGCTCGCGAGCGCGGGCGCTCGGTCACTGTGACTGCCACTACCGCCTCCTCGCCGTCTTCTCTTGCCCGGCATGGAACCGGAACGTCCGCGTCGGCGCGAACTCCCCGAGCTTGTGGCCGACCATGGACTCCGTGACGTAGATCGGCACGTGCTTGCGCCCGTCGTGCACGGCGATGGTGTGGCCCACCATGTCAGGAATGATGGTGGAACGACGCGACCAGGTCTTGATCACGCGCTTGTCACCCGACGCGTTGAGCTCGTCGACCTTCTTCAACAGATGCGCATCGACGAACGGACCCTTGCTGACGCTGCGTGGCACGTACTACCTCCTCGCCCCACGGGCTCGACGACGGCGGATGATGAGCTTGTCGCTCGGGAGGTGACGCCGCCTGGTGCGGCCCTCCGGCTTGCCCCACGGAGACACCGGATGGCGACCACCCGACGTCTTGCCTTCGCCACCACCGAGCGGGTGGTCGACCGGGTTCATCGCGACGCCTCGCGTCTGCGGCCGAACGCCACGCCAGCGGTTCCGACCCGCCTTGCCGATCGAGATCAGCTCGGCCTCGGCGTTCCCGACCTCGCCGACGGTCGCACGACAATCGATCGGGACGCGGCGCATCTCGGTCGAGGGCAGCCGGAGCGTCGCGTAGACCTCGTCCTTGCCGACGAGCTGGATGCCCATACCGGCGCTCCTGGCGAGCTTGCCGCCTTGCCCGGGACGGAGCTCCACGTTGTGGACGGTGGTGCCGACGGGGATGTTGCGCAGCGGGAGGGCCGACCCCACCGTGATGTCGGCGTCCGGCCCGGAACTCACCTTCATCCCCACCGTGAGCCCCTTGGGCGCGAGGATGTAGCGCTTCTCGCCGTCGTGATAGTGCAAGAGCGCGATGCGCGCATTGCGGTTGGGGTCGTACTCGATCGCTGCGACCGTCGCCGGCACACCGTCCTTCTTGCGACGGAAGTCGACGACCCGATACTGCCGCTTGTGTCCGCCACCCCGATGGCGCGCGGTCTTGTGACCGTCGGCGTTGCGTCCTCCCGAGCCCGACAGCGGTCGAACCAGCGATCGCTCGGGACGCTGCTTCGTGATCTCCGCGAAGTCCGAACTCGACTGGAACCGTCGACCCGCACTCGTGGGCTTGCGCTTACGAATCCCCATGGCTCAGCTCTCCAACAGCTCGATGCGCTCGCCCTCGCGCAAGGTGACGTAGGCCAGCTTGCGGGTGGGCTCCACGCTGACTCGACCGGTTCGGCGGCTCCGACGGGCCTTGCCCTTGCGGTTGAGCGTGTTGACCTTGACCACGTGCACCCCGAAGAGCCGCTCGACCGCGGCGCGCACGTCCACCTTGGTCGCTCGAGGCGCCACCTCGAAGACGTAGACGCCCTCCTCGCGGAGCCCGTAGCTCTTCTCCGAAATGATGGGGGCCACGACGGTTGCGTAGGGATCCCGACCGCTCACTTGGCAACCTCCACTCCCACGCGCCCGAGGAGCTCTGCCAGCGCTGCGCGCGTGAACAGCACGGCGTCGGAAGCGAGAACCGCACTTACCAGCACCAAGCCCGCCCGATGGACACGAACCGTGGGGAGGTTGCGCACGCTCTTGAAGACGGCCTCGTCGGTTGCACCGGCCACCAGCGCGAGCACCTTGCGATCCTCGAGACCAGCCCCGCGCAGACAGGCAAGCGCCGCCTTGGTCGACGGCGCCGTGATGACGTCGTCCTCGAGCACGTAGATCACGCCGGCGCTGGCCCGATCGGACAACGCCTGTGCCAGCGCCGCGCGCAGCATCTTGCGGGGGGTGCGCTGGGAGTAGTCGCGCGGCTTGGGGCCGTGAACGATACCGCCACCCTTGTACTGAGGGGCCCGGATCGAACCCTGGCGAGCGTTGCCGGTCCCCTTCTGGCGATAGGGCTTCGCGCCGCCTCCGGCGACCTCTGCCCGCGTCTTCGTCGAATGCGTTCCCCGGCGCGCACCGGCCTGCTCCGCAACGACAACCTGATGCAACAGCGCGATGTTGGGAGCGTGCGCGAAGACCTCGCCCGGCAGTTCCTCTTCGCGCAGCGTACGACCCGTGGCGTCGATGACCTTGGCGCTCGCCATCTACTTCCGCCCCTTCACCGAATCACGAACCACGACGATGGCGCCCCGCGGACCAGGGATCGAGCCCTTCACCAGCACGAGCTGGCGCTCGGGCTCAGCCCGCACGACCTCGAGGTTATGGATGGTGACCCGCTCGGTACCGTACTGACCCGCCATACGCGTCCCCTTGAACACGCGTGCGGGCGTGGCGCACGCCCCGATCGAGCCCGGAGCACGATGCTTCTTGTGGTTACCGTGGGCCGCTCCCTGCCCACGGAAGTTGTGGCGCTTCATACCGCCGGAGAACCCGTGGCCCTTCGACACGCCGACGACGTCGAGACGCATCCCCGGCTCGATCCCCTCGATCCCGATCTGATCGCCGGGCTCGAACGACGACGCCCCATCGAGCCGCAGCTCCATGATGCGGGCGCCGGCCTCGACACCTCGGGCCTCGAACTGACCCGCAACCGGACGACTCAGCCGCTGCGGCTTGACGCGACCCACCGCGACCTGCACCGCTTCGTACCCATCTCGCTCCGGCGTCTTCGTCCGCACGACCCACGTCGGGACGACCTTGATCACCGTCACCGGGACGGCACGGTCACCCTCGGTCCAGACCTGGGTCATACCGACCTTCTCACCGACAAACGTCTTCCTCGCCATGGTTCCTTCGCCTCACGCAGCGTCCACCCGACGCCGCAGCTGACCTCGTACGAGCGGGTAGCGCCGCTCAAACCGCCGGAAGGTCCCTCCAGAGGAGGCACGACCGGACGCAAGACAACTCTTGCAGCATACTGCCCGCGCACTCGGGCGCGGGCCGATCATGCTGCGATCTCTCGCTATGCGTTCTGGATCTTGATTTCGATATCGACGCCGGCCGGCAGCTCCAACCGCTTCAACGCGTCGACGGTCTTGGCCGAGTGATCGACGATGTCGAGCAGCCGCTTGTGGACGCGCATCTCGAAGTGCTCGCGCGAATCCTTGTACTTATGGGGCGAGCGAATGACGGTGTAGCGGTGGATGTCGGTCGGCAAGGGCACCGGCCCGACCACCTTGCCTTGGGTCCTCGTCACCGTATCGACGATGCGCCGGGTCGACGCCTCGAGGATCTCGTGGTCGAAACCCTTCAAACGCACCCTGATGCGCTGCTTACTGCTGTCGCTCATGGCTCTCCTTGGTGCTCCGGTCGTCCGTCGACGCCGAAGGGCCCCGGACGTGCCGGGGCCCTCGTCGACGCACTGACGTGCTACTTGATGATCTTGACGACGCGACCCGCGCCGACCGTACGGCCGCCCTCGCGAATGGCGAAGCGAAGACCCTCGTCCATGGCCACCGGCTTGAGCAGCTCGACGGTCATGACGATGTTGTCGCCGGGCATCACCATCTCCGTACCTTCCGGCAGGGTGATGGTCCCCGTGACGTCGGTCGTACGGAAGTAGAACTGCGGCCGATAGTTGTTGAAGAACGGCTTGTGCCGGCCGCCTTCGTCCTTCGTCAGGACGTACACATTGGCCTCGAAGGTCGTGTGCGGGGTGATCGAGCCCGGCTTGCAGAGCACCTGGCCGCGCTCGACGTCGGTCTTCTTCGTGCCGCGCAGCAGGACACCGATGTTGTCGCCTGCCTGGCCCTCGTCGAGCAGCTTGTTGAACATCTCGACGCCCGTGGCGACCGTCTTCTGCGTGGGCCGCAGGCCGACGATCTCGACCTCGTCGCCGACGTGGACCTTGCCCGTCTCGACCTTGCCCGTGACGACCGTACCCCGGCCGGAGATCGTGAACACGTCCTCGATCGGCATGAGGAACGGACGATCCACCGGACGCTGTGGCTCTGGGATGTACTCGTCGACCGCGTTCATCAGCTCGACGATCTTCTCCTCCCAGACCGGATCGCCCTCGAGCGCCTTGAGCGCCGAGACCCGCACGATCGGGGTGTCGTCACCCGGGAACTCGTACTGGTTCAGCAGCTCTCGGACCTCGAGCTCGACGAGATCGAGGAGCTCCTCGTCGTCGACCATGTCCGCCTTGTTGAGCGCCACCACGATGTAGGGCACCCCCACCTGCCGGGCGAGCAGCACGTGCTCGCGCGTCTGGGGCATCGGACCGTCGGTCGCGGCGACCACCAGGATCGCACCATCGACCTGGGCAGCGCCCGTGATCATGTTCTTGATGTAGTCAGCGTGCCCCGGCATGTCGACGTGCGCATAGTGCCGCTTCTCCGTCTCGTACTCGACGTGCGAGATCGAGATGGTGATGCCGCGAGCCTTCTCCTCCGGCGCATTGTCGATCTGATCGAAGGGCTTGAACTTGACGTTGGGGTTCTTCTCCGAGAGGACCTTCGTGATCGCTGCGGTGAGCGTGGTCTTCCCGTGGTCGATGTGCCCCATCGTCCCAATGTTGATGTGGGGCTTCGTCCGCTCGAACTTTTGCTTGCCCATGGCCTGTCCTGCTCCGTTGTTGTCCCTCTGCGCCCGGATGACGCAACCCGCCGACGGATAACCGAGTGCTGAAGTCTACTCGCCCTTGATCCGCTTGACGATCTCCTGCGCGATGGAATCCGGAACCTCTTGGTAGGCCCGGAACACCATCGAGTAGCTCGCACGCCCCTGCGTACGCGAACGCAGGTCAGTAGCGTAGCCGAACATCTCCGCGAGTGGCACGAGCGCACGCACCACCTGGTTCACGCCGACCTGCTCCATGCCCTCGACCTTGCCTCGCCTGGCCGAGAGATCGCCGATCACGTCACCGAGGTACTCCTCGGGCGTGACGACCTCCACCGCCATGATCGGTTCGAGGAGGCACGGACTCGCCATGCGCACCGCCTTCTTGATGGCGAGTGAGCCGGCGATACGGAACGCCATCTCCGAGGAGTCGACCTCGTGGTACGACCCGAAGACCAGCGTGACGCGCAGATCCACGACCGGGAAGCCCGCGAGGATCCCCGACGAGAGCGCGTCTTGGATCCCGGCGTCCACCGCTGGGATGTACTCCTTGGGGATGACGCCACCGGTGATCTTGTCGACGAACTCGTACCCCTCGCCGCGCCCGAGCGGCTCGACGTCGATGACGACGTGACCGTACTGGCCACGGCCGCCGGTCTGGCGCACGTAGCGCTCCTCGACCTTCGACACCGGCTTGCGGATCGCCTCCCGATAGGCGACCTGCGGCTTGCCGACGTTCGCCTCGACCTTGAACTCGCGCAGCAGCCGATCGACGATGACCTCGAGATGCAGCTCGCCCATCCCCGAGATGACCGTCTGACCGGTCTCCTGGTCGGAGCGAACGCGGAACGTCGGATCTTCCTCGGCGAGCGCGTAGAGCGCCCGACTCATCTTCTCCTGATCCGACTTGGTCTTGGGCTCCACCGCCACGTGAATGACCGGATCGGGGAACTCGAGGCTCTCGAGGACGACGGGCGCCTGGGGATCGCACAGCGTGTCGCCGGTGCTCGTCGACTTGAGGCCGACGGCCGCGACGATGTCACCAGCGTGGGCGACCTCGATGTCCTCGCGATGGTTGGCGTGCATGAGCAGCAGTCGACCGATCCGCTCGCGCTTGTCCTTGGTGGAGTTGAGGACCGTCGATCCCTTCTCCAAGACGCCCGAGTAGATCCGGAAGTACGTCAGCTTGCCGACGTAAGGGTCGGTCATGATCTTGAACGCGAGGGCCGCAAACGGCGCATCGTCGGACGGCTCGCGTGTGATGATGTCCATGCCGTTCGGCGACGTCCCGGTCGCGGCCGGGATGTCCAACGGGCTCGGGAGGTAGTCCACCACCGCATCGAGCAGCGGCTGGACGCCCTTGTTCTTGAACGCCGAGCCACAGAGCACCGGGACGACGTGATTGTTGATGGTCGCCTCGCGGATGGAGGCCCGCAGCATCTCCTCCGAGATCTCCTCGTCGGAGAGGTAGCGTTCCATCAGCTCTTCGTCGTGATTGGCGAGCACGTCGATGAGATCGTGGTGCGCCTGCTCTGCAGCGTCGACGAGCTCGGCAGGGATGGGCTCGTCGTGGAACGTCTCCCCGAGGCCCTCGTCCCACACGATCGCGCGCTTGCCGACGACGTCGATGACACCACGGAAGGAGCTCTCGACACCGAGCGGGAGCTGGATCACCGCCGGGACGGCGTCGAGGCGATCCCGGATCATCTGGACGCAGCGATCGAAGTTGGCCCCGACACGGTCCATCTTGTTGACGAAGCAGATCCGCGGCACGCCGTACTTGTTCCCTTGGCGCCACACCGTCTCGGTCTGCGGCTCGACACCAGCGACGGCGTCGAACACCGCCACCGCCCCGTCGAGCACCCGCAGGCTCCGCTCGACCTCGACCGTGAAGTCCACGTGACCGGGCGTGTCGATGATGTTGATGCGGTGATCCCGCCAGAACGCCGTCGTCGCAGCCGAGGTGATGGTGATGCCGCGCTCTTGCTCCTGCGGCATCCAGTCCATCGTCGCCGCGCCCTCGTGGACCTCGCCGATCTTGTAGTTCTTGCCGGTGTAGTAGAGAATGCGCTCGGTCGTGGTGGTCTTGCCGGCATCGATGTGGGCCATGATGCCGATGTTGCGCAAGCGCTCGAGCGGGACCTGACGGGTGGGGGGCATGTGGAAAGCTCCTTGCTTACCAGCGATAGTGCATGAACGCGCGGTTGGATTCGGCCATCTTGTGGGTGTCGTCCCGCCGCTTGACCGACGTGCCGAGCCCGTTGGACGCATCCAGCAGCTCGTTGGCGAGCCGCTCGGCCATGGTCTTCTCACGGCGCGCGCGCGCCGAATTCACGACCCAGCGGATGGCGAGCGAGTACGACCGCCGATCACGGACGACGACGGGTACCTGATAGGTCGCACCGCCGACGCGCCGTGACCGCACCTCGGTCATGGGGCGTACGTTCGAGATCGCACGCTCCAAGACGGCGACCGGGTCACCGTTCACCTTGGCAGCGATCTGGTCGAGCGCGCCGTAGACGGTACGCTCGGCGAGCGCCTTCTTGCCGTTACGCAGGACCTTGTTGGTCAGCTGCGACACCAGCACCGAGTGGTAGACCTGGTCAGGAGCGATCGGACGAACCTGGGCTGGACCCTTGCGTGGCATCGGCTACTTCTCCCTCTTCGCGCCGTAGCGGCTGCGCGCCTGCTTGCGGTTCTTCACGCCCGCCGCATCGAGCGTCCCGCGCACGATCTTGTAACGAACACCAGGGAGGTCCTTGACGCGGCCGCCACGCACGAGCACGATCGAGTGCTCCTGGAGGTTGTGACCGATACCGGGGATGTAGGCAGTGACCTCGACGCCACTCGTGAGCCGGACGCGCGCGACCTTGCGCAACGCGGAGTTCGGCTTCTTCGGTGTGGTGGTGTACACGCGGGTGCACACCCCGCGGCGCTGCGGCGATCCCTTGAGCGCCGGGGTCTTGGTCTTCGTGCGCTTGGCCTCGCGGCCCTTGCGCACGAGCTGCGCGATCGTCGGCACGGTTTGCACTCCTTCTTGCGACGCAGGCGCGCCGCTCTCGGTGGACCGGCCCGCCCACACGGGGCGGGCCGGTCTCCAACATTCCTGGTTCCTCTGCCGGCTCGCCGAGAACCTCCGCGTCCGGCCCGATTCGCAGTGGTGGCACGCGACACGCACCACCCGCGTATGGCTCAGTCTACAGGGCCGCCATGCGCCTCATAGCCAGGCCCCCCGTCGAACCCACCGAGGTCTTCCTCGCTCGACCAGTACGCGAGTCGGCGATAGTGGGGAGCCTTGACCGCGACCGACCGGTAACGCGGCGCACCCGTACCTGCCGGGATCAGCTTGCCGAGGATGATGTTCTCCTTGAGGCCGAGCAGGTGATCCGAACGCCCCTCGATCGCGGCCTCGGTGAGCACCCGAGTGGTCTCTTGGAAGGAGGCCGCCGAGAGCCACGACTCCGTCGCGAGCGACGCCTTGGTGATACCCATGAGCTCCGGCCGACCCTCGGCAGGGCGCTTCCCCTCGGCGAACAGTTCGCGGTTCACCTCGGCAAAGCGCTGGGTGTCCACGCGTTCTCCCGGCAAGAAGGGGGAATCGCCAGGCTCGGCCACGAGCACTCGGCGCAGCATCTGACGGACGATGAGCTCGATGTGCTTGTCGTGGATGGACACACCCTGGTCGCGATAGACCTTCTGGACCTCCTCGACCAGGTAACGCTGGGTCTCGCGAATGCCCTTGATCTCGAGGAGCTGCTTGGGGTCCTTCGGACCGCTCACGATGGCCTCGCCGGCCTCGATCACTTCGCCCTCGGCCACCTCGAGATGGGCCCTGAGCGGGAGCACGTAGACCTCGTCGGAGCCGTCGTCGTGGGTGATGGTGACCCGCCGACCGTTCTCTTCCTCCTCGATGTGCACGACACCGGACGCATGCGCCAGCACCGCGGCTCCACGAGGCGAACGCGCCTCGAACAGCTCCACCACGCGCGGCAAGCCGTGCGTGATGTCGGCGCCCGCGACGCCGCCCTGGTGGAAGGTTCGCATGGTGAGCTGCGTCCCAGGCTCGCCGATGGACTGGGCCGCGACGACGCCGACGGCCTCGCCGAGCTCGATGAGCCCCCTCCCCCCAAAACCTTGGCCGTAACAGGTCGCACACACGCCGTGGGGCGTCTCGCAGGTGAGCGGGGTGCGCACACGGATCCGCTCGACTGCCGGATCGGCTGCCAGCTGCTTGACGAGCTCGTCGGTGAGCAACGTCCCGGCCGGGAGCTGCGACCCGTCGCCAAGATCGACCGCCTCTGCGAGGACCCGTCCGAACGCCCGCGTCTCGAGGTAGCTGCGACGCTGGGCCGAGTCCTCGGCGACGTCGTCGATCCAAATCCCCCGCGACGTGCCACAATCTTCTTCGCGCACGATCAGCTCCTGGGCGACGTCGACGAGGCGACGGGTGAGATACCCAGAGTCGGCGGTGCGCAGCGCCGTGTCGGCGAGGCCCTTGCGCGCACCGTGCGTCGACAAGAAGTACTCGAGCACCTCGAGGCCCTCACGGAACGACGACTTGATCGGGCGCGGAATCATCTCACCGCGCGGATTGGCGACGAGGCCCTTGAGGCCGGAGATCTGGCGGATCTGCTGAGGGTTGCCTCGCGCTCCCGACTCGACCATCATCGCGAGCGGATTGAGCGGGTTGGAGGCGAGCATCTCGTCGATGGCCCGACCGATCTCCGCGGTCGCCGCCGTCCAGATCTCGATCTCCTTCTGCTTGCGCTCGTCGTCGGTGATGATGCCTCGCCGGTACTGCGCCTCGGCCTTGTCCGCCTCGCGCTCGTAGCGATCGAGGATCTCGGCCTTGGCGGCCGGGGTTGTGACGTCGTCGGTCGAGATGGTGAGCCCAGCGCGCGTCGCGAAGGTGAACCCAACCGACTTGATGCGATCGAGCGTCTCCTCGATGACGTTGCGGGGGTACTGGGTCACCACCCGCTCGACGATCGAGCCGATGGGAAGCGCCTTCTTCCCGACGACCTCGTTGACGAAGGGGAAGTCGGCCGGCAGCGCCTGGTTGAACATCACACGCCCGGCTGTCGTCCGCAGCTCTTCGACGTTGCCATCGCCATCGCGACGACGGAGGGTGATCGGCGCGTGCAAGCCGAGATTGCCGGTTTCCCAGGCCCGGACCACTTCATAGTCGTGGCGGAACACCTTGCCGGCACCTGGCTCCTCTTCGCGCACGATGGTGAGATAGAAGAGACCGAACACCATGTCGAGCCCGGGGACCGTGATCGGCCGTCCGGTCGCTGGCGACACCGTGTTGTTCGCCGAGAGCATGAGCACGCGGGCTTCGGCCTGCGCCTCAGGCGACAGAGGCAGATGCACCGCCATCTGGTCGCCGTCGAAGTCGGCGTTGAACGCGGTCGTCACCAGAGGATGGATCTGGATCGCCTTACCCTCGACCAGCACCGGCTCGAACGCCTGGATGCCGAGTCGGTGCAGGGTCGGTGCACGGTTCAGGAGCACCGGATGCTCCTTGATCACCGTCTCGAGCACTTCCCACACTTGGGGACGCCGACGCTCGACCATGCGCTTGGCCGACTTGATGTTCTGGGCATAGCCCAACTCCACCAGGCGACGCATGACGAACGGCTTGAACAGCTCGAGCGCCATGATCTTCGGGAGCCCACACTGATGGAGCTGCAGCGTCGGGCCGCCGACGATGACGGACCGGCCGGAGTAGTCCACGCGCTTGCCGAGCAGGTTCTGGCGGAAGCGACCCTGCTTGCCCTTGAGCATGTCGGAGAGGCTCTTCAGAGGACGGTTGCCCGGGCCGACCACCGGCCGCCCACGGCGACCGTTGTCGAAGAGGGCGTCGACCGCCTCCTGGAGCATGCGCTTCTCGTTGTTGACGATGATCTCCGGCGCGCCGAGATCCAACAAACGCTTGAGCCGGTTGTTGCGATTGATCACGCGCCGATACAGATCGTTGAGGTCCGACGTCGCGAACCGCCCGCCGTCGAGCTGCACCATCGGACGCAGGTCCGGGGGGATCACCGGGACGACCTCGAGGATCATCGCCATCGGGTCGTTGATACGACGACCCTCCTCGTCGCGCTGGTTGAACGCGGCGAGGATGCGCAGGCGTCGGATGGCTTTCTGGCGACGCTGTGCCGACAACGGGCGGCGACCCTCGGCGGGGTCGATGAGCTCGCGGAGCTTGGCCAGCTCGGCATCGAAGTCGATACGACGGATGAGGTCGGCGATCGCCTCGGCCCCCATGCCGCCGTCGAAGTAGGAGCCATACCGCGACCGCAGCTCGCGCCACAGCAGCTCGTCCTCGATGATCTGGCGCGGGTAGAGCTCGCGGAACTCGTCGAAGGTCCTACGCGCGAGGTCGATGCGCGCCGCGTAGCGCTCGCGGAGCTGCGTGATCTCCCGCTCGAGCGCGCGCTGGCGCTGGCGCACCTCGGCTTCGCGAGCACCCTGCTCCTCGAGCTCGGCGAGCTCCGCCTCCATCGCCTGGTACCGGCGCTCGAGCTCGACGTCACGCTCCGACTCGATCGCCCGAACCTCCTCGAGCACCTCGACCTCGAGGTTCGGCAGGTCCTGGTGCCGACGCTCCTCGTCGACCCAGGTCACCAAGTTGGCGGCGAAGTAGATCACCTTCTCCAGCTGCTTGGCCTTGAGCTCCTCCTTGGGGGAGGTCCCCATGAGCAGGTAGGCCAGCCACGAACGCGTCCCGCGCAGGTACCAAATGTGCACCACCGGTGCTGCGAGCTCGATGTGGCCCATCCGCTCCCGTCGGACCTTGGAGCGGGTGACCTCGACGCCACAGCGCTCGCAGACGATCCCGCGAAAGCGCACGCGCTTGTACTTGCCGCACTGGCACTCCCAGTCGCGCGTAGGGCCGAAGATGCGCTCGCAGAAGAGCCCATCGCGTTCCGGACGCAACGTACGGTAATTGATCGTCTCCGGCTTCTTCACCTCGCCGTGTGACCAGGCGCGGATGGCTTCCGTCGTGGCAAGCCCGATGCGGATCTGGTCGAATCGACCCAGGTCGAGCACTACTGACCCCTCTCCTCGCGTCGCTCGTCGTCGCCGTAGTCCGTGTTGCGCTCAGGGCGGCTCAGGTTGATACCGAGCTCCTCCGCCGCCGAGTACGCCTCATCCTCGAACTCGCGCAGCTGCACCCGCTCTCCGTTCGGAGCGAGCACCTCCACGTTCAGACACAGCGACTGCATCTCCTTGATGAGCACCTTGAAGCTCTCCGGAATCCCCGGTTCTGGGATGTTGTCACCCTTGACGATGGCCTCGTAGACCTTCACACGGCCTACGACGTCGTCGGACTTGATGGTCAACAGCTCCTGCAGCGCGTACGCGGCGCCGTAGGCCTCGAGGGCCCACACCTCCATCTCACCGAAGCGCTGCCCACCGAACTGGGCCTTGCCGCCGAGGGGCTGCTGCGTGATCATCGAGTACGGGCCCGTCGAGCGAGCATGGATCTTGTCATCGACCATGTGCGCCAGCTTGAGCATGTAGACGTAGCCCACCATGACGGGGTTGTCGTAGCGCTCGCCGGTGCGCCCGTTGTAGAGCACCGCCTTGCCGTCGGGCTGGACGAGGCGCTCGCCGTCGCGGCTCTGCGGGTTCAGCCGCTCGAGCAGTTCCTTGATGGTCGGCAGGTCCCCGGCCTCTTCCGACTCGTCCCAGTGCGCGCCGTCGAAGGCGGGACTCGCCACCCACCGGGCCGGGACCGTCACCGGACGCGTCTTGCGATGCTCCCGTGCGCCCTCGCCGATGGGCTCCCACCCCCACCGGGCGGCATAGCCGAGGTGCGCCTCGAGCACCTGGCCGATGTTCATGCGGCTCGGAACGCCGAGCGGGTTCAAGATGATGTCGACCGGCGTACCGTCCTCCAGTCGAGGCATGTCCTCGATGGGGAGGATCCGCGAGATCACACCCTTGTTCCCGTGCCGACCGGCGAGCTTGTCACCGACCTGAATCTTGCGGTGCTGCGCAACGTACACCCGAACCAGCTCGTTCACGCCGGGCGGCAGCTCGGTCGCGTCCTCGCGGGTAAACACCTTGACGTCGATCACCTTGCCGTACTCACCGTGGGGCACGCGCAGCGAGGTGTCGCGGACCTCGCGGGACTTCTCGCCGAAGATCGCACGCAGCAGTCGCTCCTCCGGCGTGAGCTCGGTCTCGCCCTTCGGCGTCACCTTGCCGACGAGGATGTCACCGGGGCCGACCTCGGCTCCGATACGGACGATGCCGCGCTCGTCGAGATCGGCGAGGGCCTCCTCCGACAGGTTCGGGATGTCGCGGGTGATCTCCTCGGCACCGAGCTTGGTGTCGCGCGCATCGGTCTCGAACTCCTCGATGTGCAGCGAGGACAGCACGTCGTCTCGCACGAGGCGCTCCGAGATGATGATGGCGTCCTCGAAGTTGTAGCCCTCCCACGGCATGAAGGCCACGAGGAGGTTCTTCCCCAGCGCGAGCTCACCGTGCATGGTGGCGGGACCGTCGGCGAGCACGTCACCGAGCTCGACCCGGTCCCCGGTGGCCACCGTCGGACGCTGGTTCCAGCAGGTGTTCTGGTTGGATCGCTGGAACTTCGTCAGCCAGTAGCGACGTGTTCCGAGTGGCCGACCGGCATCGTCGGTCACGGAATCGTCGTAGGTCACCGCGATCGAGGCGCCGGTCACCTCTGACACGACACCTGGGCCCTCGGCGACAAGAACGTCGCCAGCGTCCAGTCCGGCTCGGGCTTCCACACCGGTACCGACGAAGGGCGCTTCAGGGACGAGCAGCGGCACCGCCTGCTTCTGCATGTTGGCACCCATGAGCGCACGATTGGCGTCGTCGTGCTCCACGAACGGGATGAGCGACGTCGACACCGAGACCACCTGCGCCGGACTCACGTCCATGAGGTCCACCTCGTCCGGGGTGGCGAGCTCGACCTCACTGGTGGCGCCGTAGGAGACCGCCATGGCACCGACCCGCACGACCGCGCCCTGCGGGCCGCGCCTCACCAGGACCTTCGGCTCGACGAAGCGACCCTCGGCGTCGAGCTTCGCGTTCGCCTGCGCGATGACGTAGTCTTCTTCCTCGTCGGCGGTCAGGTAGACCACCTCATCGGTGACCTTGCCGTCCACCACACGCCGATATGGGGTCTCGATGAACCCGTATCGATTCAGGCGGGCATAGCTCGCGAGCGCCCCGATGAGACCGATGTTCGGCCCCTCCGGTGTCTCGATCGGGCACATGCGTCCGTAGTGCGACGAGTGGACGTCGCGTACTTCGAAACCCGCTCGCTCCCTCGACAGACCACCTGGACCAAGTGCCGACAGGCGGCGCTTGTGGGCAAGGCCAGAGAGCGGGTTGTTCTGGTCCATGAACTGGCTCAGCTGGCTGGTGGAGAAGAATTCCTTGATCGCAGCGACCACCGGACGGATGTTGATGAGGCTCTGCGGCGTGATCGCCTCGACGTCCTGGGTCGTCATGCGCTCACGGACGAGGCGCTCGAGGCGGGAGAGCCCGATCTTGAGCTGGTTCTGGATCAGCTCGCCGACGCTGCGGACCCGCCGGTTGGAGAAGTGGTCCTGATCGTCGAAGCGATACCCGGGCTCGCCAGCGACCAGGTGCAGCATGTAGCTCGCGGTCGCGATGATGTCCGCACGGCTGAGCACGAGCGGCGACTCCGAGGTTCGATCCAGCGGGTGACCGAGGATCTCCTCGACGCGCTCGATCTCCGCGCTGAGTCGCTTGTCGATCTTGTAGCGACCCACGCGGGTGAGGTCATAGCGCCGGCTCTGGAAGAACGCGGTCTCGAAGTAGAGGCGGGCCGCCTCGACGTTGATCGGCTCGCCCGGGCGTACCCGACGGAACACCTCCATCAGGGCGTCGTCGCGGGTCTGGGAGTGGTCCTCCTTGGCCCACTGAGGTTCGAGGAAGTCGAAGTGTGCGACCAGGCGCTCAAGATCGGCAGGGTCGTCAAGCCCAGCCGCCCGCAGGACCGTGAACAGGCTCAGCCGGCGCTTACGCGCGACGCGGCCCCCCGCATTGATATCGCGACCCGGCCGGGCCTCGACGTCGAACTCGAGCCACTCCCCTCGGTAGGGGTTGATGGTGGCCGTCACGACGGTGTGCTGATCGCGACCGGGCTGGAACAAGACGCCGGGCGAGCGGACGAGCTGGCTCACCACGACACGCTCGGTCCCGTTGATGATGAACGTACCTCGGTCGGTCATGAGCGGGAAGTCGCCCATGAACACGATCTGCTGCTTGATCTCGTAGGTCTGGCGGTTCAAGAACCGAGCCCGCACGAAGATCGGGCCGGCATAGGTCATGTCCTTCTCGCGACACTCCTCCGCCGAGAACTTCGGGACCGGCGCGAGATCAGGATCGCTGGGGTCGTACTCGAGTTCGAGTGCGAGCTGGCCGGAGTAGTCCTCGATCGGGGAGATGTCTCGAAAGGCCTCCGCGAGCCCCTCATTCAAGAACCAGCGGAACGAGTCGCGCTGCACAGCGATCAGATCGGGCAGCGGCAGAACATTGCGCGCGGACGCGAAGCTGAAGCGCTCAGGCGGACGGTGCCTCGTGATCAAGGGAGACTCCTTGCACTCAGTTGACTATGCACTCGGTTGACTTGCACTCGACGGACTGCACACACCCACAGCAGGTGCCCGACCGACGCTCGCACCACTCGTGTCCGAGCGTGCACGGTGGCGGCAGACACGAAGACGCTCACGGGCGCGCAAAGGCCCGTGAGCGTCAAGACGAAGTGGTTGCGGGACGACGCACGGCTCCCCTAAGCATACAGGGAGACCGCACGACCGCCTGCGTCGACGGCTCGCTACTTGAGCTCGACCGTCGCGCCGGCGCCCTCGAGCTGAGCCTTCGCCTTCTCGGCGTCTTCCTTCGAGACCTTCTCGAGCACCGGCTTCGGCGCCGCGTCGACGAGATCCTTCGCCTCCTTGAGGCCGAGGTTCGTCAGTGCGCGCACCTCCTTGATGACCTGGATCTTCTTGTCACCCGCGGAGACGAGCACAACGTCGAACTCCTGCTGCTCCTCCTCGGCGGGGGCAGCCTCGCCGCCACCAGCGGCACCGGCGACCGCCGCCACCGCGACCGGCGCCGCGGCCGTGACACCGAAGCGCTCCTCGAACGCCTTCACCAGCTCCGAGAGCTCGACGACCGTCAGCTCCGAGATCTGGTCCAAAATCCCCTGGATGTCCGCCACTGTCTCCTCCTGTTCTCCGTGGTCGACTCGCGCCTACGCCGCTCGCTGGTCGGCGAGTGCCTTGAGGCCGTAGGCGAGGTTGCGAGGCAGCGCCGACAGCACCCCGGCGAGGTTCGCCATGGGTGCGGTGAACGCCCCTGCCAACTGCGCAAGGAGCACCTCACGACTTGGGAGATCCGCAAGCCGCAGCACCGATGCTGCGTCGATCGCGGCGCGACCGAGCAGCCCACCCTTGATGATGAGTGCCGGATTCGCTCGGCCGAAGTCGCGCAGTCGCTTGGCCGTCGCCGCAGCGTCACCACGGGCGAACACCAGCCCGCTGGGGCCCTCGAGGAACGCCTCGAGTGCCTCGAGCGAAGCCTCGCGCGCCGCGATGCGTGCGAGCGTGTTCTTCGCAACCTTGAACTCCGCGTCCACGGCGCGAAGCTCCTGTCGGAGCGACGCGAGCTCAGCGACCTTCAGGCCGCGGTACTCGGTTACGAACACCGCGTCTGCCGTCGCGAGCCGCTCGCGAATCGCCTCGACGAGGGCGACCTTGCTCGGCCTGGGATGCTCCATCGATCTCACTCTCCTTGGCAGTGCCTGCTCGATCCGGAGAGACCGCCTCATCAGGCTCCCACGCACCGTGGGATTTGAGCCCTTGCGGGCACCGGACCTCTACAGCGGACCGAGGTGATGGCGGGACAATCCTACCTGGCGCAGCCGCCTACGCGGCTCCGAGTTCCTCGAGTTCCTCGTCGGCGATGCGCAGTCGATTCGGATCGATCGCTACCGACGGCGACATCGTCGTCGACACGTGCACAGAGCGGAAGTAGCGCCCCTTGGCCGCTGCCGGCTTGGCGCGCTGGAGCTCGTCGATCACCGCTCGGAAGTTCTCGAGCAGCGCGACGGTGGAGAAGCTCACCTTGCCGATCGGGACGTGCACGTTGCCCACGCGGTCGGTGCGGAACTCCACGCGACCCGCCTTGAACTCGCGAACCGCGCGCCCCACGTCGTGGGTCACGGTTCCGGTCCTCGGGTTCGGCATCAGACCCCGTGGACCGAGGATCCGGCCGAGACGGCCGACCTGTCCCATGAGATCCGGCGTCGCGATGGCCACGTCGAAGTCCAACGCGCCGCCTTGAACCCGCTCGACGAGATCGTCGGCGCCGACGATGTCGGCTCCGGCCTCACGCGCCTCCTGGGCGGCCTCGCCCGCCGCGAACACGGCGACGCGGACGCGACGCCCAGTGCCGTGGGGCAGGGCGACGGTGCCCCTGACGATCTGGTCCGCCCTGCGCGGATCGACGCCGAGGCGAACGGCGAGCTCGACGGTCTCGTCGAAACGAGCGCGAGCCAGCTGGCGCACGAGCGCGAGCGCCTCGACGGGCGAGTACAGCCGATTGCGATCGAGCAGTGCTGCCTGCTCACGGTACGTCTTCGAGTGCTTCATCTCGCGACCTCGTCCTCTTCTCTCGCTAGCCCTCGACCACGGCGATCCCCATGGATCGCGCTGTGCCCTCGACCTGGCGCATCGCGGCCTCGAGGTCGTAGGCGTTCAGGTCTGGCATCTTGACCTGCGCGATCTCGGCGACCTGAGCACGCGTCACCGTACCGACACCTTGACGGCGATTCTGGGGTGATCCCTTGTCGACGCCGGCAGCCTGCTTGAGCAGCTCGGTGGTCGGGGGTGTCTTGAGCACGAAGCTGAACGAGCGATCCTCGTAGATGGTCACCTCGACCGGGATCACCTGTCCCCGCTGGGCCTCCGTGGCAGCGTTGTACTGCTTGACGAACTCCATCGTCTGGATCCCGTGCGGGCCGAGCGCCGTACCCACAGGCGGCGCTGGCGTCGCAGCACCGGCCGGCAGGTTGATCTTCACCACCGCGGTTACGCGCTTTCTCGCCACCGAACGACTCCTTCGTCACTACCGTTTCGTCACAACCGCCGCGCACCTGGCGTCACGAACCCATGACGCCCCACACGGGACACGAACCGACAACTCTACCAGTCGGCCCCTGCCACTCGACCGGGCCTAGGCCTTCGACACCTGCGTGAAGTCGAGTTCCACCGGCGTCTCTCGACCGAAGATGTTGAAGAGCACCTTCAGCTTGAGCTGATCGGCGTTCACCTCGGCCACCTCGCCGACGAAGTCCGCGAGCGGGCCCTCCTTGACGCGCACCGTTTCGCCGATCTCGAACTCTTGCGTCGAGCGCCGTTGTGGCTGCGGGCGCAGCTCCTCCGGCGTGGCGAACGAGAACATCGCCTCGACTTCCTTGCGGCTCAGCGGCACCGGCTTCGATCCCGATCCGACGAACGAGGTGATGCCGGGGGTGTTGCGTATGGCGGACCAGACCTCGTCGTCCATCTCGGCCCGTACGAGCACATACCCAGGAAAGACCTTGCGCTGCACCTTCACTCGTCGCCCGTTCTTGAGCTCGGTGACGTCCTCCATCGGGATCTCCACCTCGAAGATGCGATCCTCGAGGCCGAGCGAGCGGATCCTCGTCGCGAGGTTCTGGCGAACCCGGTTCTCGTAGCCGGAGTAGCAGTGGACGACGTACCACTCGCCCGGACGATCGTACGGAGAATCCTCGGCAGCGCTCACGTCGTCATCACCGCTGCCCTTGGGGTCCGTCGCCTCACCATCGTCGCGGCTCTGCACAGCTGGCGCGTCAGCGGATGCGACCTCGCGGCTCTCCGCAGCTCGGTCGTCATCGTGGACCAGCGCGGGCTGGTGCGTCGATTCCATCTCCTCGGGGCTCACCTTGCCTCCATCGTTGTCGATCGTCACGGGATCGCGACCTGCGCTAGCCGTAGAGCAGCGACACACCCTTGGCGAACACGACGTTCAGCAAGAAGATGAGCGCTACCACGAGGACGAGGGTCACGAAGACCACGGTTGCATAGCTCCGCAGTTGGCGCCGAGTGGGCCACTCGACGGCACGAAGCTCCGTCCGCACCCCCTGCAGGTACCGCCGGATACGGCCCTTGCGTGGCTCCCCGGAGCCCTGCGCCATCCGTCGAGCCAGCTCCTGGCGGTCGCGCGTGGCGCCCTGCTGGCGCGCCATGAGGCGCCTCGTCTCCCGATTCACAGCTCCACCCTCAACGATCCGTCTCGCGCCGCGTGAACCACCACCCAGCACGTGCAGGGCAGGAGGGACTCGAACCCCCAACCGCCGGTTTTGGAGACCGGTGCTCTACCAATTGAGCTACTACCCTTCGCCGCCGAACGAGCTTACCAGTCCCCGCGCTTGGGAGACCCCACCGAGGCTCTGACGGCTCCCTCGTCGTCGAACTCCTCATCGGCAGCCAGAAGGGCCAACAGGCGACGCCGTGCTCGGTGGAGGCGGACCTTGATCGCATTCTCGCTCGCACCGAGCTCGGCGGCCACCTGCGCCACACTCAGGCCAGCGAGGTAGCGCAACGTGAGCAACTCGCGATCGGCCTCCCCGAGTCGGGCAAGGAGCGCCACGACGTCGATGTGCTGTGCCACGAGATCGGCGGCCTCGAGAACCTCGCCCGAACGAGCCGGGACGATCTCCGCTTCGTCCAGCACCGTCTCGCGCGCCCGCATCCGTCGCATCCGACGCAGGTGCGACCTGGCCGCGTTGACGACGATCCGGTAGACCCACGTCTCGTAGCGCGAGGCGCCGCGAAAGCGCTCGAGCGACCGGTACACGTTCAGGTACGCGTCCTGGAGCACGTCCGACACCGCCTCGGCATCGCCGACGATGCGGGACGCGACACGGGTGCTCATCGCAAGGGTGCGATGCACGACCTCGTCGAACGACGGGCGTAGGTCCCCAGCCCGCGCACGGACCTTGGCGAGGGACTCTTCGAGGCCCGGACGGAGCTCAGCGGCCCGAGCACGAACCCGAGTCAGCGCGGGACCTACCTGGTCTCGCGATGGAGCGTGTGGCGGCGATCCCACCGGCAGTACTTGCGCATCTCGATCCGGTCGCGGTCGTTCTGCTTGTTCTTCGACGTGATGTAGTTGCGACGCTTGCACTCCTCGCACGCCAGCGTCACCTGCACCCGCCGTTCGTTCTTCGCCATCGATCCTCCTACCAGCGCTGGACGGTCCGTAGTAGCGGCGGTCGGACTCGAACCGACGACCCCACGATTATGAGCCGTGTGCTCTAACCAACTGAGCTACGCCGCCACGGAGCCCCCTGTCGGAATCGAACCGACGACACCAGCCTTACCATGGCTGTGCTCTGCCGACTGAGCTAAGGGGGCGAGTTCCAACCATGATAGCGAGCGAGCCTCGGGGCCGGACAGCCTCTACCGTAGACCCGTGCCCGACGATGCGCTGATCCTTCGTCCTCTCGTTCCAAGTGACGCCGAGGCGACTCGTCGCATCTACAACCATGCCGTCCTGACCACGACCGCCACCCTCGACATCGAGCCGCGCACACCCAGCGAACACGAGCGCTGGGTCGACGACCACCTCGGCATCTACGTCTGCTTGGTCGCCGAGCTCAACGGGGACGTGGTCGGCTTCGCCTCGATCTCGCCCTACCGACCGCGCGCAGGCTACGCCTCGACGGTCGAGGACTCGATCTACCTCGACCCCACGGCCCAGGGGCGTGGCATCGGCACACGGCTCCTCACCTCACTCGTCGACACGGCCGCCGACCTCGGCTTCCACGCCTGCATCGCCCATATCGTGGCCGATCACCACGTCTCACGGTCGTTGCATGCGAGAGCGGGGTTCGAGCTCGTCGGCATCCAACGCGAGATCGGCCGCAAGTTCTCTCGCTGGATTGACCTCGCGGTCATGCAGCGGCTGCTCTAGTACCGACGCGGCCCCGCACGCGTCATCCTGCCACCACCACAGCGCAGCGACCGAGCGCCACGGCGCCCAGGGCTCGGCGAGCCGCTCGGCGACGCCCCGATCCTCGGCACCGGGATGACGTCGCGCGAGCGCCCGGCGCAACGCAAGGTCGCCGATCGGCCACACATCCAGGTGACCGAGCGCGAAGATCGCCACCATGTCGGCGCTCCACGGGCCGATCCCGCGGATCGCGCGTAGCGCACGATGTGCCTCGTCCGGCGAGAGTGCCCGGAGTCCCTCGAGGTCGATGGTGCCCGTCACCACGTCGCGCGCGAGCGCTCGGAGCCACCGCCGCTTCGATCCCGACAACCCGGTCGCGGCCACCTCGGCATCGGTCAGCGCGACCATCACATCGGCATCGAGCGCCCCCATCGCCTCCAGCCGAGCCACGAGGCGCCTCGCCGCAGCGGCGCTGATCTGCTGATAGGTCACGACCTCGACGACGAACCCGAAGAGGCCAACCTCACCCGGCGCCTCGAGACGCCCCGGATCGAAGCCCCGGCGCCCCACGACCGGTACGCCGTAGGCCTCGAGGAAGCGCGCCATCAGCGGGTCGCGTTCGCTCAGGCGGTGGGCCGCGTCGACGAGGCTCGTCAGCTCCACGGGAGCAGACGAGCCAGCGGCGTCCGCCCGACGAGCTCCTCGACCCGAGCCTTGGCGCCATCCAGGGTCTCGCTCCAGAAGCCCATCACATGGCCCCAGTGTCGACGCACGACCACCCCGAGGCCGATGTAGCCGACCCACGCCAGCACGGTCGGTAGGCCGAGCAGATCGATCGGCAGCGCCGAGACCGTGACGAGCACCAGAAAGCCCGAGGTCAGCTCTCCCGCACCGATCGCGAGCACGACGATGGCCCACGTGAGATACCACGGCCAGATCACCGGACCGAGCGCGACGGTCGCGAGGAGCACGATCCCCAGACCCCGCAGCAGGGTCTCGCGACGCGAACCGAGCAACACGATCGCAGCGACCGCCAGCAACACGGCGTCGCCGAGATCGCGCAACACGCTGATCACACCCGAAGGACCGATGCCGAGCCCGACGGCGTGCGCCAACCAACCGACGCCGTAGCCAACGGCGACGATCGGATCCTCGAAGCTGTAGACGGAACCCGGCGTGCTCAGTGCCGGGAGCCACCCCATGCCGAGCCCGGTCACGACGCCGAGTGCCCACAACAGCGCCGCCGCGATCACGAGCGCGACGATCGTCGTGCGAATGCGCTCCCCGATCGACGTACGTTCGCTGCTCCAGTGATAGCCGAGGAAACCCACGGCGATGATCGCCGGGATCTTCACCGCCGCCCCGAGCGCGACGATCACGATGCCCACGAAGCGCCGGCCAGCGAGGAACTGGTCAATACCGAGCAGCATGAGCGCGACCATGAACGCGTCGTTGTGGCCCGCGGAGGCCAGCGTGTAGAGAAAGACCGGATTGAGCGCCGTCAGCGCGAGGGCGAGCGCCTCGTTCGCACCGAGCCGACGTGCGATACGGCTGACGGCGACCCCGGACACCGCGACCGATGCCAGCGCCAAGAGCCGCAACAGCACCACCGAGATGAGCGGTGAATGCCCGGCGATGGTCACGAGACCGGCATCGACCGCGAGAAACAGTGGCCCATACGGCGCCGGAGCGTTGCCCCAGAGCGGGTCCACGGTCGCGAGGAAGGGGCTCGTCCCGAGCAGATTGGGGCCACCATGGTACGGGCTGATCCCTTGGGTGACCATCTGGCCCTGGGCAGCGTACGAGTAGACGTCTCGTGAGAACAAGGGGCCAGCGATCATGAGGGGAACGACCCACAGCGCGAAGATGACCCACCAGGCGCGCGGCAGCGACCCGGCGCGGGCAAGCCTCACCAACCGCACCCAGGCCACACCGCTCAGGATCAGGCCGAGGTAAACCGCTGCCTTCGCGAGCACCTCGACGAGGACCGAACCGGGGTGCGGCACCGACGAGACACCGAGAAACCATGACCCCGGGACCTTCGAGGTGAACGGCGAATTCGGCTGCAGCGACCCGAGGAAGACCAAGATGGAGCCGAGCAAGCCGGTCTCGACTGGCTCCACTGAGTCGACGAACTCGGAGATCCGCGCCCCGAGGATCCGTGCCTGACGCACCGCACCAGGAGCCGAGAGCTGAGCCCGACGAGTGAGCGAGGACTTCACGACAGCAGCTTCCTCCACGTTGGTCGCGCTGGCGCCAGCTTAGCCGCCTCGTGAGCGGTCGGAAGCGACACGACGTCGCCGCGCACCATCGAACCAGGCGCGCTGGACTCCAGTGGGCCGGGAGGGATTCGAACCCCCGTAGGCGTACGCCGGCAGATTTACAGTCTGCTCCCTTTGGCCGCTCGGGCACCGACCCTGGACGGTCACAAGAGTAGTCTGAGCACATGCCGTCCTTTGACGTCGTCTCGGAGATCGACCTGCAAGAGGTGCGCAATGCGGTCGATCAGGCGTCGCGCGAGGTGACGACTCGCTTCGACTTCAAGAACACCGGCTCGTCGATCAACCTCAACGATCGAGAGCTCACCATCACGCTGAACTCGGAGACCCCCGACCGGCTGCGGGCACTCGCGACCGTCCTCGAGGAGCGGCTCGTCAAGCGCGGTGTCTCGCTCAAGGCGCTCGATCGAGGCCCGATCGAAGAGGCCGCGCGAGGTACGCAGCGCCAGGTGATCCGCCTCGTCGCAGGCCTGAATCAAGATCGAGCACGAGCCGTCACGGCCGCGATCAAGGCCGCTGGGATCAAGGGCGTCCAGGCGCAGATACAGGGCGAGCAAGTCCGAGTCACCTCGAAGAAGCGTGACGACCTCCAGAGCGTGATCGCCCACCTCCGCGAGCACATCACGGACTTCCCGGTACAGTTCACGAACTTCCGAGACTGAGGTGGAGTCGGCGCCCCTCGAGGTGCGCCTCGCGCCCGGCGCGCGCGTCGTCGTCCTCGGCAATCTCGACCTCCACGATCGGCGCCCAGGCCCCGATCGTGACGAGCTCGCACGCATCATCGGGGAGCTCGAGCCCGATGACCTGCTCGTCCTCGCTGGGCGCGTCACCGCACCCGAGCCGAGTCTCGACCCACGCTCCGCACTCGGGCACCACCACGACGTCGTCGACCTGCTCACGAGCGCCCGCGCACGCACCGTACGCATCACCTCCGTGCGCGACGAGCCTCTGGCAATGGGGGCCGAGGTAGAACACACCGCCGAGCTGATCCTCCTCGGGCCAGGGCCCCGCGGCCATCGCGTCCGCATGAAGCCGGTCGGCACGGATCTCGCACGACGGCGCACGCTCGAAGCGCTCGAACGACTCCCAGGCTTCCGTGGCGCTGCCTGGCTCGATCCGGCCGCCTCCGTGACCCACTTCGTCGTGGCGCGTTCGTTCGCACGGCGTGCACGCATGCTCGCGTTGTGGGTCTTCGTCCCGCTCGTCCTGCTCGAGCTGGCCCGGCTGCCGTTCGTGCTCAGGGCCGCACCGCTCGTCGCACACCTCCACCACCAGGCATCGCGCCACATCGCCCTCGTCGCGAGTTTCCTCGTCCTCGATGCCCTCATCGTGCTCCTTGCCAGCGTCCTCGCTTCGCGGTCGGTGACCCACCTCATCGAGGAGCCGATGGAGTCGATGGTGAGCGCACTGGCCACCAACCAAGCCGCGCGTGATCTGTTCGAGAGCCTCCCACCGCACACCTCGCTCATCGCCGCCCAGGCCGAGCTCGCCGAACTCCAACACGACGACGACGCCTTCCTCGCCTCGCCAGGACCGACCACGGCCGTGCTCACGCCCGTTGCCGGCAGAGGTCTGCTCCCCACCCGCTACGAGCCCATGTACCACACGACGTGGATCGAGCTCGAGGTCGGCGCGGTCGTGCGCGCCTACCTGCGCCGGACGCGCCGTCGCGTTCGCCCGCCGAACGCGCTCTCGCGCCTGCTCTGGCCCGATCAGGCCCTCCTCGATCATCAGGTGACGCTCGCGGGCGCCCCTGACGGCGGTTCGTGGCCCCCCGCGCCCAGGCTCGCCTCCGAGACCTCGCTCACGGTGCGCCGTGTCGGGGGACTTGCGGTCAGCGTCGCCGGTCTCGTGGAGGTGATCTCGGCGTTCGCACCCCCATTGGCACGACACCTGTCGATCGTCACCACACTCTTCCCTACCCTCGGACCGATCCCTCGCTACGCCGACGCGATCTCGGCGGCCGCCGGCACGCTGCTGCTCGGCATCGCCCAAGGGCTCCGAGCCGGTCAACGACGGGCGTGGCGGATCGCCATGGTGGTCCTCGCAGCAGCGGTCGCCTCCAACCTGGTCCGCCGCAGCGACCTCATCACGACCGGCCTCCTCAGCCTCGCGCTCGTCGCGCTGGCCATCTGGCGAAGCGCCTTTCGACAACCCGCCCCCAGGGGCCGACGAGTGTGGAGGGCACTCTCGGTCGTGGGCGCCGGCGTCTTGGTCGTCCTCGTCGCCGAAGTCGTCGCGATCGGCGATGCCCTCGTACACCATGCACCTCTCCGTCCCCTCGCGGCCCTCGGAGGGATCATCGGCACCGTGCTCGGTCTTCCGGTTCAAGCACCGCCGCCATTCGCGGTCGGTGAGTTGCAAGACGCACTCACGCTGGTCGGCGTCGCACTCCTCGTCCTCATCGTGTGGCGCCTCGTGGCACCCGTGCGCGATCGCCTCAGCGCGCAGCTCGCCTCCCTCAGAGCGCCCCGCAATCCCGCACAGATCCTGCGAGCCCACCCACAGAGCACACTGGACTACTTCGCGCTGCGCTCCGACAAGGAGCACCTCGTGCGTCATGGCGGCCTCGTGGCCTACGGCGAGTTCGGCTCCGTCGTCATCGTCTCCCCAGACCCCATCGGAGCGACCGCCTCGGCACGCCTCGCCTTCCTCGAGCTCTTCGAGGCCACGTCTCGCGCCGGGAAGGCACTGTGCGTCCTCGGGGCGAGCGAGACCTGGAGCGAGTGGTACCGCGAGGTCGGCTTGCATCCCCTCTACCTCGGTGACGAGGCGATCGTCACGCTCGGTCAACTCGACCTTGCCGGCAAGCGCCACAAGAGTCTGCGCCAGGCAGTCAATCGGATGCGCCGTTACGGCTACCGCGTGCGGGTCGTCGCTCCGCTCGAGCTCACCGAAGAGGAGCGGCGCGACGTGCTTCGCGTCATGAGCGAGTCACGCCGCGGCGGCCGAGAACGCGGGTTCTCGATGACGCTGGGGCGCGTCTTCGACCCCCGCGACACCGACGTCCTCATGAGCGTGTGCACAGGACCCGACGGCCGGATCGTCGGGTTCGTGCAGTGGGTCCCCGCGCCGAGCATCGAGGGCTACTCGCTCGACCTGATGCGTCGCGACCTCGGCAACCATCCGAACGGCATGTTCGACCTGCTCATCGTCGAGACCATGACGCAGCTCCAAGCCCGCCACGTCAAGGCGATCAGCCTCAACTTCGCTGCAATGCGGGGCGTGCTCGCCGGTGAACGCGGCGGCGAACTCCTGAGCGCCCGAGTCGAGCGCTGGGTGCTCGATCGGCTCTCGTCGAGCATGCAGATCGAGTCGCTCTGGCGCTTCAACGCGAAGTTCGAGCCCCGCTGGGAACCCCGCTACCTCGTCGTCGACGCCTACGAGCACCTCGCCGCGATCGCGATCGCCGCAGCACGCGCCGAGTCACTCTGGGACCTGCCGCTCGTCGGACGCTTCCTGGCGGACCCCCATGCATGAGCGCTGGCGACTCGACGGATCGGTCGCGGTCGTGACCGGGGCCGGGTCTCCAACGGGCATCGGGTTTGCGATCGCCACCACGCTCGGCGAGCTCGGTGCTCGCCTCGGCCTGATCAGTCGCTCACCGAGGATCTTCACTCGACGCGACGAACTCATCGAACGAGGGATCGACGCGGTCGCATCCACCGCCGACCTCACCGTCGCGGCCGAGGTCGCAGAGGCTGCCCACTCCATCACCGCGCGCCTCGGTCCTCCCGCGATCGTCGTCGCCAACGCCGGCATGACCGCCGTCGGGGACCCGGAGCGCCAAGGCGCCCTGTGGAGCCTGCCAGAGGACACCATCACGCACGAACTCGATCGCAACCTCCTCAGCGCCGTGCTCACCGTCCGAGCCTTCGCACCGACACTGCTCACCCACGGCGCGCGCGGACGGGTGGTCCTCGTCGGCTCTACGACTGGCCACGTCAACGCCACCGTGCACAGCGCCCTGTACGCTGCCGCCAAGGCCGGCCTCGTCGGTCTCGCGCGCTCACTCGCGCTCGACCTCGCCCCAGCCACCATCAACGTCGTCGCGCCAGGCTGGATCGCCACGGGGTCACAGACGCCCGACGAACGAGCTGCCGGTCTCGCCAGCCCGCTCGGGCGATCCGGCCTTCCGACAGAGGTTGCCGACGTCGTCGCCTTCCTCTGCCTACCAGCAGCGAGCTACGTCTCGGGTTCGGTCATCGTCGTCGATGGTGCGAACAGCGTGATGGAGGACCGACGCTGGCCCCAACCCGACTGAACCTCACCGACTGAGTCTCACAGGATGTGTGCTCTCCCGACGAGGCTGAGGACGAGGGTCGGCACCACGCCAAGCACGATGGTGGCGCCCACCGAGAGCACCACACCGCCCCAGGCCGTCGCCACGGCGACGCGCTCGCTCGGGCTCGGGCGCTGCGTCACGGCAGATCGCCCGTCCTCGACCTGCGCCCCGGCGATCGCCGGTACGACGCTCGACTCCCTGTCCCTGCCGTAGAGGGCGAGGACGACACGCAGGTAGAACGCTGCAGCGACCGCGGCACTCAACATGGCGACGATCGCGATCCAGGTCTCCCCGGCAGCGATCACCGCCTCCACGACGGCGAACTTCGCCAAGAAGCCGGTCGTGAAGGGCGCTCCGGCTTGCGCCACGAGCGTGATGGCGAGCGTCACCGCGATCGCAGGATGCTCACGCGCAAGGCCACGGAGATCATCGAGCGAGCACAGCCCCTCGTCGAGGCCTCGAACCCACTGCGCCAACGAGAGCGCGCCGAAGCTCCCGACGACGAGGATGCCATAGGTGCCCACGTAGAGGAGCGCCGCGCGAATCCCCACCGCGCTCGCGGCATAGACACCGAGGAGGATGAAGCCGGCATGGTTGATCGACGAGTACGCCAACATCCGCTTGACGTCGCGCTGGCGCAGGGCGAAGAAGGCGCCGACCGCCAGTGAGGCCACTGCCAACGCCGCCACGAGTGGGCCCCAGAGCGAGGCCTGGGAGGCCAGCGCGCCATCGAACACGCGCACCAACGCGGCGAACGCGCCGATCTTGGCCAGTGCTGCCATGAACCCGGTCACCGAGGTCGGCGCCCCTTGATAGACGTCAGGGCTCCAGGCGTGGAACGGCGCAGCGGCCACCTTGAAGCCCAGCCCGACGAGCACGAGTGCGATGCCCCCCAGCAGCACGCCGTTGTGGATCAGGTGGTCGGCGGCCAAGAACCCTTCGATGCGGACGAGATTCGTCGATCCCGTCGCACCATAGATCAAGGCGATGCCGTAGAGCAGCACCGCGGAGGCAAAGCCGCCCATGAGGAAGTACTTGAGCGCCGCCTCGCGCGCCACCCCGTCACCCACACGGAAGCCGACGAGAACGTACAGCGAGATCGAGAGGATCTCGAGCCCGAGGAAGACGACGAGCAGATCGTTCGCCTGTCCCATCACCACGGCACCGCTCGCCGCGATCAGGCTGAGTGCAGCGTACTCCGGGCCGCCGTGCTCGCGCTGCACGAAACTCGGCCCGATGAGCAGCGCGACCAGGGTCGCTGCACCGACGATGATGGCGACGACGAACCCGAAGCCATCGGAGGCCAACGCACCCGCCACCGCGAGGGAGGCGCCGTGTGCGTCGACGTGGAGCAGGCCTGCCGTGGCCACCACGATCTCGCCCGCGACCGCGACGAGCGCCAGCCAACGATAGAGCTCGGGCCGCCGTGCGCGCACCAGGAGCGCCGACACCAGCAGGACCACGAGAGCTCCGCCAAAGAGCACGAGCGCTGGACCGATGGTGAGGTAGCTGATGCGAGGCAGCACGATCGGCGTCTGGGACACGATGCTCGCCAACAGGACGTTCATGGCCGCACCCCCGGGGTGAGCGTCGAAACCACAGCGGTCGGCGTGGAGGATGCCACCGGCAGTGGCGCCCGATTCGCGCGTGCCACGATCGCCGAGGTCGCTGGGTCAATGGCCGACAGCACCGGCCTCGGGTAGACCCCGAGGAACACGATGATCGCCAGGAGCGGCGCGATGAGGGCGACCTCGCGCCACTGCAGGTCGTGTACGACCCGGTCCTCGGACGGTGCGCGGTGGAAGACCCGCTGGTAGGCCCAGAGGAGATAGGCCGCCGAACCGACGACGCCGGCCACCGCCACCACCGCCCACCAGCGATGGGTCACGAACGTACCGACCAAGATGAGGAACTCGCCGACGAAGCCGTTCAGGCCAGGCAAGCCGGCTTGCGCCATGACCACCACGGTGAAGGCTCCCGCGAGCACCGGCGCGTGCCGCTGGAGTCCGCCGAGCCGCGAGGCATCGAGCGTGCCGGAGCGGTCGTAGATCATGCCGAGTAGGAGGAACATCGCCGCGGTGTAGATCCCGTGGTTGACCATCTGCAGGACCGAACCTGCGAGACCCTCGGTCGAGAACGCAAAGATCCCGAGGACGATGAACCCCATGTGCGAGAGCGACGAGTACCCCACCAGCCGACCCAGGTGTCGCTCGCCCGCCGCCACGATCGCGCCCCAGAGGATGCCCGCGACCGCCAGGGTGAGCATGAGCCACGCGAGCTGTCTCGACGTGCCGGGGAACAACCCGAGGTCGAAACGCACGATGCCGTAGCTGCCGAGCTTGGCCATGACGCCAGCGACGATCACCACGGCAGGGATCGGAGCCTTCGCGTAGGTGTCCGGTGACCAGGTATGGAACGGAAAGATCGGGGTCTTCACGGCAAAGGCTGCCGTGAAGGCCAAGAAGAGGAGCAGCGACGTGCTCGCAGCCAGCCGCGTGTGCTCGAGGGCGGGCAACGCGAACGTCAGGTTCCCCGTCTGGTGGTCATGGATGACGACGAGCGCAATGATCCCGACGAGCAGCAGCGCGCTCCCCGCGAACGTGTAGACGAAGAACTTGATGGCCGCACGCCCCGACCCGAGGAAGCCGAAGTCCGCGATGAGGAAGTAGGCCGGTACCAACGACAGTTCGAAGAACACGAAGAAGAGCAGGAGGTCGAGCGAGACGAACGAGCCCATGCACGCCGCCTCGAGCAGGAGCATCCACCCGACGTAGGCCCGAACGTCGGTGACGCCCTTGATCGCCGCCATCGCGATGACGAAGAGCACCGCCGTCATGATGACGAGCACCAACGAGATGCCGTCAGCGCCGAGATACCAGTGCACGCCGAGCGCACCCATCCAGCGCAGGTCCTGGGTGTCTTGGAAGCCTGGAGCACCGATGTGGAACCGCACCGCGAGCAGGACGGCGATGCCGAGCTCCACGATCGACATGGCGATCCCGAAGGCACGGACCAACCAGGCCTGCTCCCGCGGCAACGCCATCATCGGTACGATCAGCGCCCCGATCACGGGGACAGCGACCAACCAGTCGAGCAGCGTCATGCCTCTTCCGCCTCTCTAACGTGTCGCCACTGCGAGCACGTAGCCCATCACCACGACGATCCCGGCCACCATCAGCAACAGGTAGCTGCGCACGAGCCCGGTCTGTACCCGTCGGCCCAGGCCACCGATTCGCCGAGCTGCCCACGCGACGCTCATCACCGCGCCATCGATCACCTTCGGATCGACGACCTCGTCCGCCTCGAGCGCGAGCTCGGTCATCGGACGCGCGATGACGCGGTCGTAGGTTGCATCCACGTACCAACCGCGCTGGAGCACCATCGGCTCGAGCTCGGGCCGACGCCACCGATGGCCCCAGAGCTGCCACGCCAACCCGACGCCGAGGAGGCCGGCGACCGCATCGGTCGCAAGCAGCGCCGCCCGAGCGACGCCCGACAGATGCACGGCAACGAGCGAAGGGCCGAAGACCGGCGCCAGGAATCGATCGAGGAAGTCCAAGCTCCCGAAGGGCAGGTTGATGAGCCCTCCGAGCACTGCGGCCACCGCCAGGACCACCAGTGGCACCGTCATGACTCGGGGCGACTCGTGTGGGCTCCGCTCGCCGAGGACCTCCTGGTAGCGCGGCTCGTTGTAGAACACGACGTAGACGAGTCGACCCATGTAGTACGCGGTGAGCACGGCGGTCACGACACCGATCGCCCACAGCACCGGCTGGTGGGCAAAGGCTGCCTCGAGGACCGACCCCTTCGAGAAGAAGCCGGAGAACGGAGGTACCCCCGCGATCGAGAGCCACGCGAGGATCATGGTGACGGCCGTGATCGGCATGAAGCGACGGAGCGCACCCATACGACGCACGTCCTGCTCGCCATCGAGCGAGTGGATGACCGAACCGGAGGCAAGGAAGATCAACGCCTTGTAGAACGCGTGCGTCACCATCAGAAACAGCGCCGCGACGTAGGCACCGGTCCCGATGCCGAGCATCATGTAGCCGAGCTGCGAGACGGTCGAGTACGCGACGATCTTCTTGATGTCGTGCTGCGAGGTCGCGGCCATCGCCGCGACGAAGGCCGTGATCGCGCCGATCCACGCGATGACCGTGGCGGCGTCATGGGCGGGAGTCACGAACGCCGACAGACGCGCCATCAAGAAGACACCTGCGGTCACCATGGTCGCCGCATGGATCAGTGCCGACACCGGTGTCGGGCCCTCCATGGCGTCCAGTAGCCACACGAACAGCGGCAGCTGGGCAGACTTGCCGACCGCTGCCAGGAAGAACAGCAGCGCGACCGCCTCGAGCGTGCCGCTCGAGAGCCGATGGGCTTCGGGCAGGATCACCGAGTAGCTCACCGAGTGCAGATGGTCCACGATGAGCGCCGTGCCGAGGATGAAGCCTGCATCGCCGATCCGATTGACGATGAACGCCTTCTTGCCGGCGCTCGCAGCCGAGGGGCGCTCGAACCAGAAGCTGATCAACCAGTAGGAGCACGCGCCGACGCCCTCCCACCCGAGGAAGGTCAGTGGCAAGTTGTTCGAGCTCACCAGCACGGTCATGGAGAAGACGAACAGGTTCAGATAGACGAAGAACTGGTGGAACCTGGGGTCTCGATGCATGTAGCCGATCGAGTAGAGGTGGATCAGTGACGAGACACCGGTCACGAAGAGCACCATGAACACGGTGAGTTCATCGACGCGGAAGGAGATGTGCGCCACCAAGGGGCCAGCGCGAAACCACGTGAACAGGCGGACGACCGCGACCCGCTCGTCGGCCGGTCGTGCCAGCACGACGCCCCAGAGCGCGAGCGCGGCGACGAACGACAGCGTGGTCGCGATGGTACCGACCCAACCAGCGCGCGGCTCGCCGATGCGCTTGCCGAACGCAAGGAGCACGAGGAAGCCAAGGAGCGGAAACCCGATGACAGCGGTGATGAGATCCATGCCGACCTAACCCTTCAACCGCGCGATGTCGTCGATGGTGACCGAGGCACGTCGCCGGAACAATGCCACGATGATGCCGAGGCCGACGACCACCTCGGCTGCGGCGACGACCAGGACGAAGAACACCGCGACTTCGCCGCCGACGTCGTTGAGTGCCCTGGCATACGACACGAACGTGAGGTTGACGGCGTTCAACATGAGCTCGATCGACATGAACATCACGAGGACGTTGCGTCGAATCAAGACGCCGAAGGCCCCGAGCCCGAACAGGAGCGCCCCGACGATGAGGTACCAGCTCACCGGAATCACGGGTGCACCTCCTCGCTTCGGCTCACCGTCGTCGCGTCCGATCGCTGGCGGAGCCTTCGCGCCAGCACCACGGCGCCGATCACCGCGATCACGAGCAGCACGCTCGTGAGTTCAAAGGGCAGCACGTAGGTCGTAAAGACACTCCGAGCGAGGACACCGAGGTTCGATCCCGCCGAGAGCTTGCCCGCCAGGCTGGAGGCGCCGGTGACCTCATGGCCGATGGCGAGCAGACCCAGCTCGACGAGGACGGCTGCGACGCCGATGCCGGCTGCCCAGACCCGCCAACCGCTGCCGACGATGCTGCTCACCTCGACACGGTCGACACCGAGCAGCATGATGACGAAGAGAAACAGCACGACGACCGCGCCGGCATAGACGACCACCTGCACGGCCGCGAGGAACTGCGCTCCCTCCTGAATGAACAGGATTGCAACGCCGAAGAGCGTCAACACGAGGAACAAGGCCGCGTGCACGGGCTGGCGTGCGCTCACCAGCCCAACGCCACCGATGGCCACCACGGCCACCGCGACCACGAACACAACGAGGTTCACCACCCCGACGACACCGAGGATCACCAAGCCCTCCCCCCGTGTTGACGGAAGATCCGCGACGCCAGAATCGCTCGCAACGAGAACACGGGCGTCGCCTCGTCTTCCGGAAGGTCGGACTGGCCACGCTCCGGCGGTCGCGTCCCGACACCGAGTTCTGGCGACCAACCGACGACGCCCTCGAAGGCCGGATCGCCTCCCGGAGCCGTCGCCCGAACCCAGGCCGAAGTCCAGCGTTCATCCTCGTCGCGCCAGTCCTCCCATGGCTGGCGCCTTGGATGACCCTCGTCGTCGACGACGAGCTCCGCCTTGGTGTAGATCGCGTCCTCACGGTTGGTGAAGGCGAACTCGAACATCTTCGACTCTGTGATCGCCTCGGTCGGACAGGCCTCGACGCACAGGTCGCAGTGGATGCAGCGCAGGTAGTTGATCTCGTAGACGAAGCCGAAGCGCTCCCCTGGCGAGGTCGGCCTCTCCGGGTCGTTGTTGGCGCCGCGCACGTAGATGCAGCGCGCCGGGCAGGCGCCCGCACAGAGCTCGCACCCGATGCACTTCTCCATCCCGTCCGGATACCGGTTCAACACGTGCCGTCCGTGGAACCGCGGCGGCTTCGGGCGCTTCTCCTCTGGGTACTGCAAGGTGACCCGCGGCTCGAACACTTGTCGGAGGGTGAGGCGGAAGCCCCCGAGTGCGTCAAGCACGCCCATCGTCATCCCCTTCCTCCGCTGTGGTCGACCCTTCCTCGACCATGGCCGGGATCGGGCTCGGCCCCAGCATCGATGCGTCCATGAGATCGGGAAGCACGGGCGCGCTCTGGCCACGGCGGCGTCGGCCGACATCGATCGCGCGGAGCAAGACTCCCGCAGCGATCAGCCCGAGCACGAGCAGCACGAAACCGAGCACCCGCGAGGCCCGCATACCCGCCACGACGAGCAGCCACAGCAGTGAGACGGGGATCAGGACCTTCCACCCAAGATCCATCAGCTGGTCGTAGCGGAGGCGCGGGAGCGCGGCACGGAACCACACGTAGATCACGAAGAAGATCGACGTTTTGACGAGGAACCACACGATCGGCCAGAGCCAGTGCAACACGTGCGGATCGGGGCCGTCTGGGCCTCCGAAGAACAGGGTCACCATGATGGCACTCATGGTGATGGTGTTCAAGTACTCGGCCAAGTAGAAGAGCGCGAAGCGGATGGAGGAGTACTCGGTGTGGAATCCACCCACGAGCTCCTGTTCGGCCTCGACGAGGTCGAACGGTGGCCGGTTCACCTCCGCAGTGATCGCCACGATGAAGATGACGAACGGGATCACCCCGAGCCGTATCAGATTCCAGTGCGGGATGAAGCCGAGGTAGGTGCCGAGCTGGCCCGTCACCATGTCGCGCGTGGAGAGCGAGCCCGTCACGAGGACCACCGCGGCGATGGAGAGCCCCATCGCCGCCTCGTACGAGATCATCTGCGCCGAGGCACGCACCGAACCGATCAGGGGATACTTCGAGCCGGACGACCAACCCGCGAGCATCACGCCGTAGACCGAGATCGACGACATCGCGAGAAGGAGCAAGATCCCGATCGGCGGATCGGCGACCTGGAGTTCGGTCCGGTGACCGAACAGATCGACCACGCCACCGATCGGCACGATCGTGAACGTCAAGAAGGCCGGCACCAACGACAGGTACGGCGCAAGCTTGAAGATGAAACGATCCGACCGCTCGGGGATCAGATCCTCCTTGAAGAAGAGCTTGATGCCATCGGCGAGACTCTGCAGCAGGCCGAACGGTCCCGCACGATTCGGACCTATCCGGTTCTGCATGTCGGAGATCACCTTGCGCTCGACCCAGATCGCGAGCAAGACCGACACCATCATGGCCGCGAAGGCCACGACGACCTTGATGACGACGATGAGGACGTCGATCCACCCGATGTGGCCGACGAGGAGCGGGTCAGCTCCCATGCAGCGCCTCCACCTCTACGAGACTCCAACCGGGGCCAGCGAGCTCACCCCAACCGCTCGGCATGCCCTCGATCACGACCACCCCTTCGGCGACGTCGTCGTCGAGTGCGACCGGTAGGCTCACGCGGCCGCCGATCTGCACCGTCGCACCGTCGAGCTCGAGCCCGAGACGCGACGCATCCGATGGCGCCAGCCGCGCGCGCGCCTGGCGCCGGAGCGGAGCGAGGAACGGGTTTGCGACGACGTCGGGGGTGTCCCCATAGAGCGCACTCGCGATCCAAGGCACGAACCCCGAGCCTGTCGCGCCAACCAGGTCGTTCGAAAGGGCGGCAGCGGTGGCGAGCGACGCGCGCCGCACCCCGGCTGAGGGTGCCGGGAGCGCCGGGTCGAGGGCGTTGCCCAACCGGACGTCTGGGGCCTGACGACGCACCGAGGCGATGCCGGGCGTCCCCATGGGGTCGAGCAGCCGCGGCGGCGATCCGTCGCCACGCTCTGCCGACGGCAACAGCGGACCGTCGGCGCGCTGGCCGAGCAGATGCACGTCGTGAGTCGTCACCACGCCACCGACATGGCACAGCGCCGACAACACCTCACCGACGGCAACGGCGACCGGACCCACCTCGAGCCGTGCGCGCAGCTCCTCCGCCACCGACCAGGCGGGCCACGCCTGTTCCATCGGCTCCACTTGAGCCGCGAGGCGACCAAGGCGCAGCTCGGCCGAGATGGTCACGCCTCGCTCCTCGCCCCAGGCGGCGATCGGGAGGGCGACCGCAGCGCGCCTCGTCGTCGCCGTCTCGAAGCTCGAGGCCACGACGAGGGTCACGCTGCGAGCGAGCGTCTCGATCTCTGCGTCCGAGAGGCCGAGTTCGCCGAGGTCTCGGTCGAGCACGATGAGCACGCCCAGAGCGCCGACACGCGCCGCCTGGAGGATATCGGTGACGTCGTGGCCCGCGCTCTCAGCCCACCCAGCGACCGGCCCGGCCACGAGACCAGGCCACCAGCCAGGCGACAGCCCCGCCACGAGTGCCCCGGCCGCGTTGCCGGACCGATGGACCGGCAGCACCGTCGACGCGGGGAGCCGGCCTAGGAGTGCGGCATACAGCCCCACGCGCGTCCGCGAGTCGAGCAGCGGATTGGACTGCCCGACGATGACCAGCGCACGGCGATCGCCGACGACCTGTGCAACCTCCCGGATGGCCGCCTCGGGATCACGAGGATCCAGGACGATCCGCGCCGTGGCGATCTCGCCCTGACTCGTCGGTCCAGGGGCCACGTCGACGACCGCACCACCGGCGAGCGCCCGCTGTCGAAGGCGGAGCCAGGCAACCGGAAGCTCTTCGCGAAGATCGACACCAATGGTCACCACGACCTCGGCGTCGTCGATCGCGTCCACGGTGGCCAGGCGATCCAGCCACAGATTGGGGTCGACCAACGAACCGGCGACCCCGTCCACACGCGGCGTGGCGATCGAACTGCGGGCCAGGCGAGCCCAGGCGAACTGGCCTTCGAGGCTGAGTCGATCGCCACCGATCACGCCGACGGCGGCCGGGCCCTGCCGGCTGACGGCCTCTTGGATCGCGCTTGCGACCGCATCGAGCGCTGCAGCCCAACTCGCGCGATCGGCCCCGATGCGCGGAGCAAGCAGACGCTCCTCGCGATTGTTCACCGCCGCAACCTGGAAGCGACCACGATCACAGAGCCAACCCTGGTTGATCGCCTCCGCGTCCACCCCGAGGACCCGGGTCAACTCGTTCTGTGACGACTGCAGCACGACCTGGCACCCCATCGAGCAGGACGTGCACGTCGAGGCTGCCTCGGCGAGGTCCCACGGACGAGCCTTGAACCGATATGGCGTGGCCGTGAGCGCCCCGACCGGACAGATCTGCACGACGTTGCCGGCAAACACCGACTCGAAGCCCTCGCCCTCGAACGTCGCGACGCGCAATCCGTTGCCCCGTCCGGCGAAATCCAACCTCGCGTCACCGGCCACCTCGTCGGCAAAGCGGGTGCAGCGATCGCACTGGATGCATCGTTCACGGTCGAGGAGGATGAGCGGCGACACCGGTATCGGTTTGGGATAGTGGCGCTTCTCCTCGATGAAACGAGTCTCACCCGAACCATGCGCAAAGGCCTGGTCCTGGAGGGGGCACTCGCCACCTTTGTCGCAGACCGGGCAGTCCAGTGGATGGTTGAGGAGCAGAAACTCGAGGACGCCATGCTGGGCCTTGCGCACCGGCTCGCTCGTGGTGCGCACCTCCATCTGGTCGGCGACGTCGATGAAGCAGCTGGGTTGCAGCGAGAACCCGCGAGGGCCCGACACCTCGACGAGACACATCCGGCACACGCCCACGGGACGCATCCGAGGGTGGTAGCAGAACCGCGGCACGTAGGTACCGACGGCCTCGAGTGCCTCGATGAGCTTGACGCCAGCTGGAACGGTGACGGACTTCCCGTCGAGGGTTATGGTGACGGTGCTGGCCTGCTCAGTCATAGGGGCAGCGCTCCTCCTTGATATGCGTCAAGAAGACGTCGCGGAACCGACGGATCGCCGCGACCACGGACGGAGGGATGGAGGGGCCGAGCACGCAGATGGTCGTCTGGGCCGGCGGCCAGGTAACGCCAGGGGAGATGTTGTCGCACGCATCCAGCAGCAGGTCGAGATCTTCCTCGCGTCCGTAGCCCAGCTCGAGGCGACGCAGCACCTGCTCGATCCAGGTGCCACCCTCGCGACAGGGAGTGCACTGACCGCAGGACTCGCGTGCGAAGAAGCGTGCGATTCGCCACGCCGCCCTCACCGGGCAATCGCCGTCGTCCATGACGATGATCGACCCCGACCCGAGCATCGAGCCGGCCTTGGCCACCTCGTCCTGACCGAGCGGCAGGTCCAGGTGTTCGGGGAAGAGCCATGGCGACGACACCCCACCAGGGATGAAGGCTCGAAGCTCGCGATCCGGCTCGAGACCCTGTCCGTAGGCGTCACCGTAGATGAGTTCTCGAAACGTGACGCTCGTCATCTCGACCTCGAAGGCACCCGGACGGCGCACGCTTCCCGACAACGCAAAGATCCTGGTCCCCGTCGAGCGGCCCGCACCGAGGGCGCGGAAGGCGGCTCCTCCGTGCCGCACGATCCACGGGAGGTTCGACACCGTCTCGACGTTGTTCACGATGGTCGGCGCTCCGTAGAGCCCGATCACCGCCGGGAAGTACGGCGGCTTGATGCGCGGGAATCCTCGCTTGCCCTCGAGCGACTCGAGGAGCGCCGTCTCCTCGCCGCAGATGTAGGCGCCCGCACCAGGCTGGAGCACAATGTCGAGCGAGAACCCCGACCCGAAGATGTTGCGCCCGAGCGCTCCGCGTGCGTAGGCATCGTTGATGGCCTGCTGAACCCGCTCGAGACCGAGTGCGAACTCCCCTCGGAGATAGATGAAGGCGACCGAGGCCCCGATGGCATAGGCGGCGATGGTCGCCCCCTCGACGAGCTGGTGTGGATCACGCTCGACCAGCAGGTGATCCTTGAAGGTTGCCGGCTCGGATTCATCACCGTTGACCACGAGGTAGCGACGCGGGGCCTTTCGCAGCATGGACCACTTGCGGCCCGCTTCGAATCCAGCGCCCCCTCGGCCGAGCAGGTTGGCCTCGAGGACCTCGGCGTGCACCTGCTCCGGAGTCAGCTCGAGCAGCGCCCTGCGCAACCCGGCGTCGCCGTCGGTTGCCAGAAAGCGCTCGAGGGTGTACGAGTCCTCGTAGCCGAGCCTCGCGCCCACGATCGACGGCGCGCTCATGATCCGCTCTCCGCCTGCCGAGCGCGTTCGGCGCGCTCCGCGTCTTGGCGGGCCCGCTCGGCGTCGATCTCATCCAGTGGGATCGGCGGCGGGGCCGCACGGCGCACTCGCGAGAGGACCCCGTGCGGGGGCACCTCCCCATCGAGTTCACCACGGCGCAGCTGCCCGACGAGCTCCTCGAAGCTCGTCGGCGTCACCGGACCGAAGTAGCGGTAGTTCACCTGCACGGCCGGCGCCTTGTCGCAGTGCGCGACGCACTCGACCTCTTCGAGCGTGATCAGCCCGTCGGGTGTTGTGCCGCCCACGCCCACGCCGAGCAGCTCCTCGGCGGCCTCGAGCAGGCGGTCCCCATCGCGCAGCAGACACGCGATGTTGGTGCAGATCCCGACCACGTAACGACCGACCGGCTCGAGGTGCAACATGTCGTAGAACGACGCCGCACCTTGCACTTCGGCCGGGGTCTGCCCGACCAGCTCGGCGATGTGACGAATCGCCTCGGGCGTCAACCAACCGTCCTGCTCTTGCGCCAGATGACACAGCGGCAGCACCGCGGAGCGACGCTCAGGATACAACCCGACGAGTTCCTCGGCACGTGCCGCGAACTCGCCCTCGAACCGTCCCACTTAGCGGTCTACCTCCCCCATGACCGGGTCGACAGAACTCGTGATCGCGATCGCGTCGGCGATCAGTGCGCCACGCAGCATGACCGGAAGACTCTGGAGGTTCGCGAACGACGGCCCTCGGATGTGCATCCGATAGGGACGCGCCGACCCGTCCGAGACGAGATAGCAACCGATCTCTCCACGAGGAGACTCGATCGCCGCGTACGTCTCGCCTGCGGGGACCCGAATGCCCTCCGTGTAGAGCTTGAAGTGGTGGATCAACGCCTCCATCGACTCATCGATACGCGCACGCGGCGGCGGCGTGACCTTCGGATCTTGCGCTCGATACGGTCCCGATGGCATGCGCTCGACGACTTGGCGCACGATCCGGATCGACTGCAAGATCTCGTTGATGCGCACCATGTAGCGATCCCAGGTGTCGCCCACCGTGCCGACGACCACGTCGAAGTCCACCTGGTCGTAGGCGAGATACGGCATCGACCGACGCAGATCCCACGCGACTCCAGTCGAGCGCAGGATCGGACCGGTAGCCGAGAGCGCGATCGCCTCCTCGGGCTTGATGATCCCGACCCCGACCACGCGCTTGCGAAAGATCGGCTGACCGGTCAACAGCTCGTGGTACTCCTCCACGCGCCGCTCGATGGTGTCAACGATCGCCGAGACGTCGTCTTCCCACCCGTCGGGAAGGTCGGCCGCGACCCCACCGGGTCGCATGTAGTTGTTGTTCATCCGCAGGCCGGTCACCTTCTCGAAGAAGGCGAGCACCATCTCGCGGTCACGGAACCCGAAGATCATCATCGACGTCGACCCGAGGTCCATGCCGTTGGTCGCCATCCACATGACGTGCGAGGCGATGCGATTGAGCTCGGACATTAGCATGCGGATCCAGATCGCCCGCTCCGGCAGCTCGAGACCGAGCAGGTCCTCCACCGCGAGGCAGTACACCAGCTCGTTGTTGAGCGGTGACAGATAGTCCATACGGGTCACGTTGGTCGTGCCCTGGAGGTAGGTCAGCGTCTCTGCCGTCTTCTCCATCCCGGTGTGGAGATAGCCGATGACAGGCTTCGAACGCAGCACCGTCTCGCCCTCGATCTCGAGCATGATGCGCAGCACCCCATGGGTCGACGGGTGCTGGGGGCCCATGTTGATGATCATCCGGTCGTCGGCTTCGAAACCCCTCGAGATCGACCTCGCTCTCGGGAACCCGGAGCACCGCGCCCTGCTCTCGCTCGAGCTCCGCGGCCGACGTGGCACCGCGAAGGGTCAGCTCCTGGGAGCCTTCGTACGTCTCCGCGACCAAGCCGAGGGCCTCTGCCTCCTCGTCGGGCCGCACCACGGTGTAGATGGACGACGTCATCGGTGTCGACGCACCTCCTTGAACTGCACCGCCACGCGGCCGACGCCATAGTCCTTGCGCAGGGGATGACCTTCCCAGTCCTCGGGCATCAGGATCCGACTCAGGTCGGGATGCCCGCGAAAGTGGATCCCGAACAAGTCGAAGACCTCGCGCTCGAACGCCTCGACCCCGGGATAGACCGACCACAGCGAGTCGATCACGGGATCGTCGTCGGGAACCTGTGCCCGAAGGCGCACCATGGCAGGTGGGTCCATCCGCCGCAGCACGGCGACGACTTCGAAACGCTCCCGCACGACCTCCTCGGGGAGGTCCTCTCGAACCCCCTCGAGATAGTCGACGCACGTCAGATCGGCGAGCATCACGAACCCGTCCGCACGCAAGCCTTCCGCCGTCTCGAGCCAGTCCTCACGTGCGACGTGCCGGACGACGCCGCTCACGCGAACGCCTCCCCCGTGCCGAAACGGGGCCGGGCGAGCAACTCCGCGACGGGCTCGTCCTGGCCACGCCGCCGCAGGATGGGGGTGTGGCGGATCTTCTCGTGCAGGGTCAAGATCGCACGGATCAGCGTCTCGGGGCCAGGCGGACAACCCGGCGCGTAGACATCCACGGGGACGATCTCATCGACGCCCTGGACGATCGCGTAGTTGTTGAACATCCCACCCGAGGAGGCACACACGCCCATGGAGATCACCCATTTCGGCTCGGGCATCTGGTCATAGACCTGGCGGAGCACTGGGGCCATCTTCTGCGACACCCTCCCCGCGACGATCATGAGGTCTGCCTGGCGCGGCGAGGCACGAAAGACCTCCATTCCGAATCGAGCCAGGTCGAAGTCGGCAGCCCCTGCCGCCATCATCTCGATAGCGCAGCAGGCAAGCCCGAAGGTGGCCGGCCACACGCTCGACTTGCGAGCCCAGTTGACGAGGTCCTCGAGGCGCGCCGTCAGGAAGTTGTAGCTCAGGTCGTCGAGCGCCATCTCACCGACTCCCCGCGCGAGCCGGTGCCTCCAGCGATCGCTGGACTTCTGGCGGATGGGCCCGCACCCGACGCCGAGGCACCCAGTCGAGCGCGCCGTTGGAGACCAGGTAGGCAAAGGCGACGAACACCACGACCGCGAAGCCGGCAACCTCGATCACGCCGAAGGTGCCGAGCGAGCCCGCTGCTGCCGCATACGGATAGAGGAAGACGATCTCGATGTCGAAGATGATGAAGATCATCGCAACCAGGTAGAACCGCACCGGGAAGCGTTCGGGAGGGTCGACACGGGGCACGATCCCGCACTCGTACGGCGCTGCCTTGGCTCGGTGCGGACGCCGTGGTCCAAGCAACCCGGAGGCGAGAAACGATCCTGCTCCAAAGAGCACGCCGATGATCAGCAAGATCCCGATCGGCAGGTACTGGGCCATCGCACCTCGCTCCAACTCGATATCGCTCACGCAGCTGCGCCTCCATGATGGACACGGAGGACGCATGCTGCAAATCCGGCCTCTTCGTGGGCAGTATACGGCCCCGACCCATGCGCACGTGGGGGAGCGTCAGGGTGATCGGCGTCACCCCGGAGAACCCGTTGGGCCGCCACTAGGGTGAGATCGTGGTCCAGGCAGTTGACGAAGAGGTCTCCACCACCGTCGTCGTCGTCGGCGGCGGACCTTCCGGTGCGAGCTGTGCCCATTGGCTCGCGATGCGCGGCATCGACGTCGTCGTCCTCGAGCGCAAGCAGTTCCCCCGCGACAAGGTCTGTGGCGACGGCCTGACCCCTCGCTCGGTCGTGCAGCTCGAAGCGCTGGGCCTCGGAGCGGAGCTCGAAGCCCGCTTCCATCGATACGAGGGGCTCCGAGCCGTCGCGTTCGGCCGAACGCTCGACATCCCGTGGCCGAACCACCCGCTCCTGCCGTCCTACGGCTTCGTCGCGCGTCGGCGCGAGCTCGATGCGCTTGTCGTCGGCGCCGCGGCCGATCGGGGCGCGACCGTGCTCTTCGGCCACGAGGGCATCGAACTCGAACGACGTGGCAACGGCATCAGCGCGGTCCTCGCACGTCGGACGAACGATGGCGCCGTCGTCCGCGTGCGTGCGCGCTGGGTGGTGCTCGCCGAAGGGTCCAATGCGCGCCTCGCTCGGTCGCTCGGCGCGATCCGCGACACCAGCCAGCCCCTCGGGCTCGCGATCCGCACCTATCTCCCCTCGTCGCGATCCGACGAACCGTGGATCGAGTCAGCGCTCGACGTGCGCGACGAGAGCGGTCGCGTGATGCCCGGCTATGGGTGGGTGTTCCCCATGGGAGATGGCAGCGTCAACATCGGCTTCGGACTGCTCACCAACCAAGGTGCGTGGCGCCACGTCAACACCACGACGGAGCTCGCACGCTTCGTCGATCGCGTGCGCGATCGTTGGGGGCTCGACGTCGAGCACCCGCTCCTTGCCAAGCCCGTCGGCGGCAAGCTCCCGATGGGCACCACGATCAAGCCAGTCCAGGGGTCGAACTACCTCCTCGTCGGTGATACTGCCGCGACGATCAACCCCTTCAACGGCGAAGGCATCTCCTACGCTCTCGAGACCGGGCGCCTCGCCGCAACCCTCATCGCCGAGGCTCGCCGCACCGACAGTGACCATCCACTCACGCGCTACCCGGCGCTGCTCGGTGGCCACTACGGCACCTACTACGCCCTCGGCCGACGGTTCGTCCGCCTCATCAGCGACCCTCGCGTCATGGCACCGGGCGTCTGGCTCGCGATGCGCAACCGGGCCACTATGGCCCCGGTCGTCTCGGTCATGGCCAATCTGCTCCCACCCTCGGTCGAGACGAGCCTGCGGCGCGCCGGCGACCTCGGCAGCCGCGTCCGCACCGCCCTCGGCCGCTCGACCAGCACGCCGTCGCTCGTGTCAGCTTCCGCGCGCCAGTAGGCTGGACACCACAGAGTCGGTCACAGCGCTGTGCCGACGTAGTCGTCCGTCGGTCCACGTGCGTGCAGCATGAACCGAGGAGGAACGCGAGTCCCGTGGGGATCACTCCTGAGAGTCACGCCGGGCACCGCGTGACCGTGTCGCCCGACGACGCGAGCGCCCTCGCCGCTCGGCCGGCACCTGACGACGTCCCGAGACGCCTTCGCATCGCGATCGTCGCCCCATGTTGGGTGCCGGTCCCACCACCGCGCTACGGCGGCACCGAGGCGGTGCTCGACGTGCTCGCGCGCGGCCTCCACGCAGCGGGACACGACGTCGTGCTTGCGACGACCGGGGATGCCACCTGCCCCGTGCCGACGGTACGCGCCACGCCATGGGCGCTCGGGACCGACCAGGCAACGCCGATCAACGAGTCGGTCCACGTCCTCGAGGCCTACTCCCAGCTGGGCGAGGTCGACATCATCCACGACCACACGCTCGTCGGTCCCCTCGTCGGGCCGCGCCTTGCGAGCGCTCCCATCGTCACCACCAACCACGCACCGTTCCTCGGTGCCATGGCGACCTACTACCGGCACGTGAGCGCCACCGTCCCCGTCATCGCCATTTCCCATGCACAGGCCCAACTCGCCCTCGGCGTGCGGATCGCCGCCGTCATCCACCACGGCATCGAGATCGATGCGGTACCGATGGGACGCGGTGACGGTGGCTACGCCCTGTTCCTCGGTCGCATGAGTCCCGACAAGGGCGTCGTCGCAGCAGTCGAGATCGCACGACGTGCCGGGATCCCCCTGCGCATCGCAGCCAAGATGCGCGAACCCGATGAGCATGCCTACTTCGAGACCGCCGTTCGACCGCTCCTCGGTGCTGACGTCGAATACGTCGGCGAGGTCGGCGGCAGCGACAAGCTGGCGTTGCTGGGCGGAGCGATCGCGCTGGTCAATCCGATCGCCTGGCCCGAGCCGTTCGGCATGGTCATGATCGAGGCGATGGCTGCGGGAACGCCGGTCGTCGCAACGGCCATCGGGTCGGCTCCGGAAGTCGTCGCGGACGGCGTCGCCGGCTTTCTGGCGACGGGCGTCGAGGACCTTGCGGACCGGCTCCAGCGCGCCGCCACCTTGGATCGCAGGGCCGTTCGACGCTGGGTCGCCGAACACTTCTCGGCCGAGGCAATGGTGCAGGCCCACCTCCGGCTCTATCGATCGATCATCGCCGAGCGCCCGATCGCACCTGTGCGCGTCACGGGAGCCGGCGCGTGAGAGAGCTCCTTCCCACCGTCGACTGGCTCGGCTCGGAAACCATCACGCTCGCCGACGACGACGAGATCCTGGTCACCGCACGCAATGGATCCATCGATCGTGAACGCGAGCGCGGCTACTTCGTCAAGGACACCCGCCTGCTCTCCGGTTGGAGTCTGACGCTCGGCACCGCACCGCTCATCCTCGTCGAGGGCGCAGCGCTCGGACCTCGCGCAGCTCGCCTCGAGTTCACGAACCCAACCCTCACCCTGGTGAACCACCGGCTCGACGAAGGAGATCTCCGCATTCGCCTCGACCGTGTCATCGGTCCGGGCATCCACGACGACCTGCTCATCGAGAACTTTTCGCTCTCGCCGATCAGCGTCGACCTCGAGCTCGGCATCGAGAGCGACTTCGCGGACATCTTCGACGTGCGCAGCGGTCGGCGTGCGCGCCGTGGCTCCGTCCAGACCACGTGGGATCCTGGGACCCGCCGCCTCGAGACGACCTATCGCAACGGCGCGTTCGCACGTGCGCTCGTCGTCGAGGTCGCCGAGGCTCCCGCACAGCCCGAGTACGCGAACGGTCGGCTGATCGTACGCATCGCCCTCGAGCCGCGAGCCGAGACGTCCATCTGCCTGCGCCTGCACGCGCGCCTCACGACGCTGAGGAGCCCGACCTACGCGTGCGAGCAGCTGGTCGCGCCGCTCGAGAAGCTCCACCAGGACCGTCGGCTCCTCACCACCGTCACGACCTCCAACACCAGGCTCGAGCGGATCATGCGCCGCTCGGTCGACGACCTGCTCGCGCTCCGCATGAGTGCCGAGGGCGCTGGCCTCGGCGCGCACCCGGACATCTTGCCCTGGATCCCTGCGGCCGGGGTGCCATGGTTCGTCGCGCTGTTCGGACGCGACTCGATCTGGACGGGACTCGAGACCGTCATGCTCGGGACGCAGTTCCTCCAGGCAGCGCTCTTTGCCCTCGCCAGCGTTCAGGCGACCACGGACGACCCGACACGCGACGCCGAACCAGGCAAGATCCCGCACGAGCTGCGCCAAGGCGAACTCGCCGAACTCCAGCTCATCCCGCACACTCCGTACTACGGGACGCACGACGCCACCTCGCTGTTCGTCATCGCGGCCGGCGAGCTCTGGCGCTGGACGGGCGATCGAGCGCTCCTCGCGCGGCTCGGCCCGAGCGTCGAGGCTGCGATCGCGTGGATCGACCGCTATGGCGATCGCGATGGCGATGGCCTGCAGGAGTATGCGCCCCGCTCGGCGACTGGGTATCGGCACCAGGGATGGCGAGACGCCGAAGACGGCATCCTCCAGGGGGACGGCAGCGTCGTCGATGGACCGATCGCCCTGGTCGAGCTGCAGGGTTACGTCGTTGCCGCCAAGCGAGCCTGGGCCAACGTACTCGAGGAGGCATTCGGCGACCTCGAGCGCGCCGCGACGTTGCGCGAGGAGGCGAGTCGACTGGTCGAGGCCATCGAGGAACGCTTCTGGTGGCCCGAGGAGTCGACCTACTATCTCGGACTCGACGGCGCCAAGCGACCCATCGACTCGGTGGCGTCGAACCCCTCGCACCTCCTCTGGGCGCAGGTGCCGAGCCCGGAGCGGGCTCGCGCCGTGGCGGATCGCCTCCTCGCACCCGACCTCTTCTCGGGCTGGGGGCTGAGGACGCTCTCCTCAAACCATCCTGCCTACAACCCCCTGAGCTACCAGCGCGGCTCGGTGTGGCCCCACGACAACGCCATCGCCATCGCAGGACTCGCGGCCTACGGGCTCGCCGACCATGCCCACGCGCTCGCGACGGCACTGCTCGATGCCGGCACCCTCTTTGCGGGCGGTCGCCTCCCCGAGCTGTTCACCGGCGTCGACCGCGACGCTGGCGCCTACCCTCGTCCCTATCGACTCGCCAACGCCCCCCAGGCATGGGCCGCCGGAGCTTTCGCGCTGATCGTTGCTGCGCTGCTCGGGCTCGCACCGAACGCGGCGGCAGGCACCCTCACCGTTCGCCCAGCGCTGCCCGCCTGGCTGGACAGGATCACGCTCACCAATCTTCAGATCGGCGACCACACGACGACCGTGACGGTGGAGCGTCGCAGGGGCGAGACCACGATCGAGGCGACGGGCTCTTCCGGTCTCGTGGTCGAGTTCGCGAGCGAGCCACATGCACCTCCCCGCACAACCCGCGCCGCGCCGGCGGGCCCGAGCTAGGCTGACGCTGCCCATCGAAGGGGGGTGGCAGTGACCGAGCTTGAACGCGCGGTCGAGGAGGTCATCGAGGCGTCCGCACACCTTGACGGACGCGATCGAGCGTCCCTCGTCGCGCTCCGTGGTCGTGGTTTGCGTCTCGAGAACGTCGTCTCGTTCGCGCGACGCGAGCTTCAGACGCGACTCGATGCGCTTGCGCTCGGCCCAGCCCGCGGAGAGGAGTTCGCCCGTCAGCTCGCGCTCTCCAACCTGCCCTCGCCGCCACTCGCCCGTCGTCACGTCGAGCTCTCGCTGTCAGAAGAGGACATCGCGCTCGCCGAGGAGGCCATCAACGACCTCGCCGGCCCACGCGTCGCGACCGAAGTGAGTGCCACCGAGCGCCCTGCCTGGGAAGCTCGTCAGCGCCAGGCAGAGCAGACCCTCTCCGAGCTTCGCCGGCGCCTCCACAGCGCCCTCGATGCGGTGAGCGCCGCACTCATCGACCGAATCGTCGCCGACGGCGAACCGATCGCAGTTGGCAGCATCGAAGGGGTCGAGCTTCCGCCGCCGCCAGGCAGCGAGGAGGAATAGGACGCCGCATCGGCGGGTTGGCTCGGTACGCTGGCCGCAGGAGGGAGCCATCTGGTGCACATCGCCATGATCGCCTATCACGCCTCCCCGTTTGCCACACCGGGAGCGGGAGCGAACGGCGGCATGAGCGTGTACGTTCGCAACCTCGCGACCCAGCTCGCTCGCTCCGGCCACGAGGTGGACATCTTCACCGGCGCACACGACGTGCCCGGTCGGCATCGCATCGAACCAGGGCTCTGGCTGCATGCACTCAGCGACGATGACCGCGAGCGCGACCTCACCCGCCGTGTCGACCACTTCGCCGAACGTGTGCTCGAGGCGCTCGACCGCAGTACGAGCATCGACGCGGTGCACGCGAACTATTGGCTCTCAGCCGTCGTGGCCCACAGCGCCAAGCACGAGCTCGGGCTCCCGCTTGCCGTCACGTTCCACACCCTCGAGCGTGCCAAGCTCCGTCTCGGCCAACCTCCGAGTCACCTCACCGAGGCCCGCGTCTATCAAGAGCAACGCGTGCTCGGCTGCGCCGATCTCATCGTGAGTTCGAGCCGGGCCGAGGCGACGTGGCTGCGAACGCTCTATGGTCCGCCTCGCGGCCAGCTCGTCGTCGTGGAACCGGGGATCGATCCTGCCGTCTTCTCCCCGACCCTCTCACGAGGGCCTGCGAGGCGTGCCATCGGGGTCCCCCCCGATGCATCGGTCATCTTGTGGGTCGGGCGCATCCAGTCGCTCAAGGGCACAGCCCTTGCGGTCGCGTCGTGGCTCGAACTCGACGACCCGCGGAGCCACCTCGTCGTCGTTGGCGGCCCATCCGGGGACGACGGAGACCGCGAGTTCGCGGAGGTTCGTAGGCTCGCCGAGGACGCGGGTGCGTCTGACCGGCTTCACCTCGTCGGACCACGCCCCCAGATCGAGCTGGGCACCTACTACCGCGCCGCCAACCTCACGCTCGTCCCTTCCGAGAGCGAGACGTTCGGGCTCGTCGCGCTCGAGTCGCTTGCGTGCGCGACGCCGGTCGTCGCGACGCGGACCGGCGGACTTGCCGAGATCGTCGATGACGGTCGTACCGGAGCCTTGGTCGACGAACGTACGCCTCGCGCCTTCGCCGATCGCATGGCCCTCGTGCTCCGTGACCCGGTCGTGGCGAGGCGCATGGGCGAGCGTGGCGCGCGACGCGCGCGCGGACGCACCTGGGCCCACACCGCGAACGACTTCCTCACCTCGCTCGCCGATCTGTCGGCCACACCTCTCGACGCCTGCGCGAGCTGCGCCTAAGCTCCAGCCGTGCTCGATATCCTCGTCGTTGGCGCTGGAGCGATGGGTTCGTCCATCGTCCAGGGCTTGCTCGCCTCCTTCGATGACGGCACCGAGGCCACGATGCGTGGCGAGCCCCCACGCATCGGCGTCGCCGACGTCGACCGCGACCGCATCGCCGCCCTCACAAGCTCCGACGGGCGCATCGAGGCCGCATCTGCCTCGGCGGAGGCAACGACCACGATCCTCGCCGTCAAGCCCGGGGCCATCGCGGGCGTCGCCGAGAGCCTCGCTCCCGGATCGAGGGTCATCTCCATCGCAGCCGGCGTGCCGACCGCTCGCCTACGCGAGCTCCTCCCTCGTGCCGCAGCTGTCGTGAGAGTGATGCCCAACCTACCGCTCGCGGTGCGCCGCGGCGTGACACTCGTCGCCACGTCGCCACAGGCGGACGCCGCCCTCGCGGAGGAAGCGGTCGCGCTGTTCAGCAGACTCGGAGCGGCCTATCGCCTCGACGAGTCCCTCCTCGATGCGGGCACGGCGCTGTCGGGCTCCGGACCGGCGTTCGTCCTGCTCGTCGTCGAGGCTCTCCAGGAGGCGGCGATCGCCCTCGGCATCCCCGCGCAGCTCGCGCTCGACCTCGCCCTCAAGACCGTCGCCGGCACGATCGCGCTCGCGGAGGCGCGCGGCACGGAGCCTCGGTCGTTGCGTCTCGCGGTCACCTCTCCTGGAGGCACGACAGCCCAGGGCATCCGTGCACTCGAGGACGCGAAGGTACGGAGCGCCATCGCCGAAGCACTGTCGCGCACCGCAGCTCGCGCTCGAGAACTCGGCTCGTTGCCGACGTCGAACGGCTAGCGTCGCTGCCGAAGGGAGGCGCCGTGGAGATCGTCGTGATCGTGCTGGCGGTGATCCTGGTTGCCCACGTGGTCCTCCATCCTCTTCGAACGCTCGGCTGCATCGTCGAGGTGGTCGTGGCCCTCGTCCTGGCCGGCGCCATCGTCGGCATCCTCGTCGACCTCGCGGCGACAGGTCACCACCTCTAGCGCTCGTGTACCTCTCTTCAAGTGGTGAAGGAGCTATCGAACGCCGCCGCTGGCGCGACTCTGGCCTCGGACGACCCAGTACGTCCAACCGCAGGCGCAGGTCTCCTCACCGACAGTCGAGCGTGCGGTGATTGCCAGTACTCCGCATTGAAGTCGCTGGTCGCGCAGTCGGCTGCTCGGCGAGCAGCGTATCGCGCTCGACCTCGACCGGGCGACGGTGCCACGGCCGGAGCATGAGCCTCGTCGTGGTGCATCAGTCAGAGAGCAGCATTCCCTTGACCCGCGATCCCGACTGGCCCACCCGCGAGCAGGAGCTTGGGAGCGCGGTGCTCGGCCTCACTCCCTGTGCGATGCCCTTGGGTCGCCGATGGGCGGACGACGCGTCAACACGCACGCCCCGCCCGCCTCGGCTCGATGAGGACCCAACATCGTGCACGCCCGAGGCCTCGACGGACACACGAGCATGGCTCTCGCTAAGCTGAGCGTGGCACGCGTTCTCGTCCCATCATGGGCTCGGCGGCCATGGACTGCACTACGGCGTGTGCCTTGGCACCGTCGCCAACAGGAGAAAGGAAGGCCATGCTGCTTGCACGCATGTTCAACGCCCTCGATCGCCTCCGCGCACCGCGCCCGGTCTCGGCACACTGTGACCTGCCGTGTGGTGTGTACGATCCCGCGCAGGCCCGCGTTGAAGCCGAATCGATCAAGGCCATCATGGAGAAGTTCAACGCCTCCGACGACCCCTATTTCCGCGATCGCGCGACGCTCATCAAGGAGCAGCGCGCCGAGGAGTGCAACCATCACCTCGATGTGCTCTGGTATCAGTACTTCCAGCCAGCGCACCTCGAGAAGTACCCGCAGCTCCACGAGCTCTTCTGGTCGACGAAGAAGCTGACCAGCCAGGCCAAGCGTGCCAACGACGTGGCGATCGCCGACCAGCTGCTGGCGAAGATCAACGAGATCGCCGACATCTTCTGGGAGACCAAGAAGGCGTAGTCCTCCACTGTCCGCTGCGAAAGCCGCCACCTCCTGGTGGCGGCTTTCATCGTGCGTGGTCGCACAGAGCACAGGCACGGCCCGGTGCGGCTACTGGCGCGCCTCGCACCTGGCCGGCGATGACCGGTCAGGAGGCGGCTTGTCGGGCGCGAACAGCCTCGATGACTCGCGGCAGCAGTGAGCTGGCATCCGCGACGATCCCAAGATCGGCGACCTGGAAGATCGGCGCATCCTTGTCCTTGTTGATGGCCACGATGTGCTTGGCACCCTTCATGCCCACGAGGTGCTGCGTCGCCCCCGAGATGCCGACGGCGATGTAGAGGTCCGGCTTGACCGTCGTACCGGTCTGGCCGACCTGGTAGGCGTAGGGCACCCATCCCGCATCCACGATGGCCCGCGATGCACCCGGTGCACCGCCGAGCAGTGCGGCGAGCTCCTCGATCATCTGGTAGGCCTCAGGCTTGCCAAGCCCGCGCCCGCCGGAGACCACGATGGCCGCCTCGTCGAGACTCGGCCCCTCGCGCTCCTCGCGCTGGCGATCGACCACCGTGACGACGACCCCAGGCACATCGAGTGCCGGCTCGACAACCCGCACGGAGGGAGCCGTCGGCGCAGCCGCGGCCACGGCGGCGACGCTCTTGGGTCGCACGCCCACCAGCACGTGTCCGCGCAGCTCCGCTGCGGCGGTCGCCACCATGGTGCCGCCGAAGATCTGGTGCTCCGTGAGGACCTGGTCTCCCTCGCGCCGCACGGCGACGGCGTTGGTCAGGACCGGAGCGCCGAGCAGGGCCGATGCACGCCCGAGTGCGTCGCGCCCGGTGTAGGTCTGCGCGCCGATGACGACCGAGGGCTCCTCCCCCACCAGCCGTGCAACGCTTGCCCCAAGCACCGGCCCAGGGAGCACGCTGTCGAGGGGCCCGAGATCGATGATCTCCGAGACGCCGTAGGCAGCCAGCGACGACGCCGCTCCGGCACCGTCACCCGCGACCACCACGCGCACCTCATCGGCGACGTCGCGCGCGACGGTCACCAGCTCAGCCGTCACCGGCGCCAGCGCACCATCACGCTGCTCTGCGATCACCCAAGCAGTTGCCACGTCGCCTCCTTCACAAGACCTTGATCGACTCGAGGAACGCGACGACAGCCGCTTCGGCGGATCCGTCGTCCTCGATGACGGTTCCCGCTTCACGCTGGGCCGCCTCCTGGACCGCGACGACGCGCTGCGTCGCGCGCGCCTCGAGCCCGAGATCGGCGAGCGAAAGCTGCTCGACCGGCTTCGACTTCGCGCTCATGATGCCCTTGAACGAGGGGTAGCGTGGCTCGACGACACCTGCGGTCACGCTCACCACGCACGGAAGCTCCGACTCGACGACCCACACGCCGTCTTCGGCCTGACGGTTGGCCCGAACGTGCGTTCCCTCGAGCGTGACGCCCTTGGCGAAGGTCACGGCGGGCCATCCCAGAAGACCCGCGATCTGGGCGGCCACGGTGCCCGTGTAGCCGTCCGTGGACTCCGTCGCTGTGAGCACCATGTCGGCCCCGACCCGTCGAGCCACCGAGGCGAGCACCGTCGCCGTGGTGAGGGCATCTGCCCCACGGAGCGCATCGTCAGAGACGACGACCGCGCTGGCCGCGCCCATCGCGAGCGCCTGGCGGACCCCAGCGGTCTCGTGGTCGGGCACCATCGACACGACCACCACCTCGCCACCGCTCGCCTCGGCGAGCTGGAGTCCGAGCTCGACGCCGTAGGAGTCCGCGTCGTCGAGAAGCACCTTGCCGGAGCGATCGAGCCGCAGGTCGTCGCCGAGACGCTGAGGACCTTGAGGGTCGGGGATCTGCTTCGTGCACACCGCGATCTTCACGCGAGACGCCTCCTCCGCATGCCGCCACCGTCAGCGGGCTTCGGGCCCAGCGTACCAGAGCCCTCGGGGCCGTCCACGTCAGCGCTCGTGACGCTCGACGGGGACTCGAAGCCGCGTGAGCGCGCCGCCGCCGGGCGTTCGCGCAAGCTGAATAGTGCCGCCGAGCTGCGAGGCCACGAGATCTCGAACGATCGCAAGCCCCAGGGAGCGAGCGCTCCGCGCATCCAGGTCGCTCGGGTACCCGACGCCGTCGTCCGCCACGACCACCCAGAGCTCGGGACCGTGTCGCTCGAGAGCCACCTCGACGCGCAGGTGCGTTCTCTCAGTGCCGTAGCCGTGCTCGAGGGAGTTCTGGATCAGCTCTGCGAGGGCGATGGCAAGCGGCGTCACGCAGGTCGCCTCGACCTTGCCCGCCGAGCCCTCGATCGCCAGCTCGAGCGTGCGTCCTGGCAGCTTGGACTCCTCGGCCAAGCGACCGATGGCCGCCAGCACCTCATCCACCTCCACCTGTTCCGACACGTCCCGCGAGAGGAACTCGTGGACGAGTGCGATCGAGCGGATGCGTCGCTCCGCCTCGGCGAGCGCCGCGACCGCCTCCTGGTCGGCGAGGCGCCTCGCCTGGAGCCGCAGCAGCGACGAGATGGTCTGGAGGTTGTTCTTGACCCGGTGGTGCACCTCGCGGATCGTGGCGTCCTTCGAGGCGATGACCCGCTCGCGCTGGCGAATGTCGGTGACGTCGCGCACGAGCACGAGGTGCCCGGTGAGCTCGCCCGCGTCGTAAAGCGGCAGGCAGTAGAAGGTCACCGTGGCACCGCCCGCATGCTCCACCTCCTCGAGCACGGGCGCGCCGAGCGCCGCAGCCCGGGCCGGTGCGAGCACGTCGATGCCGACGTCGGCGAGCGCCGCCCCCGAGGTCACCTCCGTGGCGCCGAGGCGATGGAGCGCACTCGTCGCGTTCGGCGACAAGAACGTGATGCGGCCAGCGCGATCGAGCACGAGCACACCGTCGCCGACGCGCGGCGCCTCTTCGACGTCGCTCTGGGGATACGGAAAACGGCCCTGGACCATCATCCGGCTGAAGCGCTCGTAGAGCGCCTTGTAGGTTGCCTCGAGTTCGCCGGTGGTGCGATAGTGCTCGACGAGGCGCTCTCGCACCAGCACCCCGTAGGGCAGATGCCCCTCGATGGCGAGCGGCAACGCGGCGGAGCGGATGAGGCGAGTCCCGTCGGAGCGATCCACGGTCGCCATGACCCTCGCCTCCATCGCCTCGGCGAGGTGTCGCGCCTCGTCGGGACCGAGGCGAGTCTCGATCAGGTCGCCCGGGTGAATGGTCTGGGTGGTCGCCGGACGGACCTGGGCCACGACGACGAAGTCGTCCCCGTCGGGCAGGGCGATGAACAGGTCCGAGAACGCGAGGTCGGCCAGGAATCCCCAGAACCGCAAGATCTCACGCAGCGCCGTCCGCTCGGCCTGGTCGAGCCGACCCACGGCGGTGAGTTCGGTCATCGAGCCTAGAGGAGTGCCGACTGACGCCGCCGCGCCCGGAAGGCTGCGAGCTCGCTCACGCCTGCCGCCTCGAGCGTGGCTCGCAGCTGGCTCGATCGATCGGCCACGTCTCCGAGCCCATGGGCATCCGACGCCGTCGTCAATGGCACGCCCGCCGCCACGAACCGAGCGAGGAGCGACGGCGACGGGTAGATCTCGCCGACGGGCTTGCGCGCACCGGCCGAGGACACCTCGGCAACCATGCCGGACGCACGCGCCGCCTCGGCCATACGCGCCTCGTACTCGTCGGGCACCTCCGGTCGGTGACCGGCGACCTTGATGAGGTCCGGGTGAGCGAGCACGTCGACCGCGCCGCTCGCAGCCAGCTCCTCGAGGCTTCGGGTGTAGGCCGCCCAGGCGGGCTCGACGCCGACGCGCTCCCACTCGGCCATCATGATGGGGTCGGAGAGGTGGTCGAAGGCCCAGGCACCGACCCAGTGCACCGACCCCAGCAGCACGTCGAAGGGGTAGCCGGCAAGGAGCGCCGCGACACGGTCCATGGCGCCCTCGTAGTAGTCGACCTCCAGACCAAGGACGACCGGCAAGCCCTCGCGCTTGGCCGCAAGCACCGTCTCGACGTAGGCGTCGAGATCCGCCCGGGAGTTCTCCTCCCAGTAGCGCTCCATCTCGGCGCGCACCGGCGAATCCGGGTAGCGCCGGAAGAAGCCACCGACCGCCGAGCCAGCCTGGCGAAATCGGTAGAAGTGCTCCGTGATCGCGATCTCGTCGACACCGCGACCCTGTGCGCGTTCACAGAACGCAGCAAGCTCCTCGATGACGACGTCGCGATCGCGCTCACCATGGGGCCACAGGTGCAGGTGGTAGTCGATCACCGCCGCCCATGCTACTCGTGCTCGGAGGTGACCCCTCGGATCCTCGCGGTTGCGATGAGCGACCACAGGGCCTCTGGAGAGGTCAACGCTGCATCGGTCAGCGGCAACTCGAGGCTGCCCGCTCCCTCGGGAGCCCGGGCAGCCCAGGCACCCTCGAGCTCCGCATAGAGGCCGGCGAGCTCGGCAGCGACGCGTGCGGCCGCCCCGTCGTCTCCGAGTTCGCGGCCCAGCACCTCGATGCCCTCGGGGCTGCGCAACCACCCGAGGGCTTGCTCGGCCGCCGGGGAGAAGTCCTCGGGCGGCCAGCACCGATTCACGATCCGAACGGCGACACGCAGTCCGCGATCGAGCAGGGCGGCCTCGAGCCGGTCTGCCTCTCTCGTGGAGGGACCGAGCGGCGTCGACACGATAGCGAAGCCGGTCTCGGGAGCGACGAGGACCTGTTCGAGTCGCCGAGAGCGCTCGGTGAGCGGCTCGGCAAGGGTCGCAAAATCGGCGAAGAACTCCGTCACGTCCTCGAGGAAGGCCGAGCCGAGCACCGCCTCGGCGACCACGAAGAACGGGCGTGCCGCGAGCGAGAACGCTCGCGCACGCCGCGGCAACGTCAGGAGCTTCAGGAGCGCCGAGCGAAAGAACTCGATCAGCCGGCGAGGCGCATCGAGGATGTCGAGCGCGTTGCGCGACGGCGGGGTGTCGACGATGACGAGATCCCAGGAACCGCCCTCCAGGACCTCGGCGAGGACCTCGACCGCCGCGTAATCGTAGGACCCGATGAAGCGCGACGACAGGTGTTCGTAGATGGGGCTCGCGAGCAGGCGATCGCGCACTTCGTCAGTCGGGGCCCAGCGCCGGATGATCCCATCCCACGTCCGCTTCATGTCGATGCTCGCCGCTTCGAGCCGCCCCTTGGCGCCGAGTCCCTCGAGCGGCACCCGCACGGGACGCAAATCGAGATGGTCGAGACCGAGTGCGCTCTGAAGACGCTTGGCCGGATCCACGGTGATGACGAGGACGCTCACGTCGAGCTCGACAGCGGTCGCGATCGCAAGGCCCGCGCCAACCGTGGTCTTGCCCACGCCACCAGCCCCGACGACGAACAAGCGCTCGAACGCCGTCACCGCACGAACGGCCTCGCTCACCACGTGAGCACCTCGAGCGCCTCAGCGAGTTCGTCGGCGAGGCGCGATGGTGGCACCGTCGCAAAAAGCTCTGGGAGCTCCCGAAGCGGAACGTCGGGGCCGAGCGCATCGGCGAACACTGCGCGGTTGCGAGCATGCTGCCGAGCAATGCCCTGGGAGAGACGAGCGGCACCGAGCACCGCGCCGAGTGCCGAAGGACCGCGGCCCGCGGTGCGCTCGAGCGCCTCGAGCTCCTCCTCGCTGAGCGTCACCGGCACGACGCGGTTGAGGAAGGCTCCGCCGAGGTGCACCGGCGTCTCGTCGCGCAGGCGATCGGCGAGCTCGAGGGCCTCCTCGACCGGCGTCTCCTCGGGCGTGGCCACGAGGACCGCCAGCGAGCGCGCCGGGTCCGAGAGGATCTCGAGCATCCAGGACGTCTGCCCCTGCACCAGTCCCCGCCCGATCAGCTCGCCGACCCCGGTCGTCACCCCGAGCTGCGACACCACATGCCCGCTGGCCGGAGGATCGACGATGACGAGGTCGTAGTGGTCCTCACGAATCTCGTAGCAGATCTTCCCGACGACGAGCAGCTCGCGAACACCCGGTGCCGCCGTGGCGACGAAGTCGAAGATGCGCCCGAGTCCAGGGAGTCGACCCATGAACGGGAGCTTCACCCAGATACGCAGGTACTCCTCGAGAGCAGCCTGCGTGTCCATCTCCATGACGAACAGGTTGCGCCGGGCCTCGACGGGCTCGAACCCCGCGTTCGCGACGCCGACCTGGGCCGCGAGATCTCCCTTCGCATCCACCTCGACGAGCAGCGTGCGCTGACCACGCGACGCCGCAAGCAGGCCGAGCGAGGCGGCCAGCGTCGTCTTGCCCACTCCCCCCTTGCCGGCGATGATCAGCAGCCGGCGGCGGAGCAGGTCAAAGCCCATGCGGATGATCGGCTAGGCCCGGAATCCAACCGACCGCTGGTTCCGATCCGGTCCGAGCTCGACGAAGGCGATCCGTTCTACAGGCACTCCGATACGTCGACCCCGCCGATCCTCGAGCCAGAGAACTCCCGTTCCGGCCTCGATGGCGGCATCGACGGCCTGGGCCACCGCAGCCTGGTCGCTCTCCTCGGCCAACTCCAGCTCGAGCTCACGCGGACTCTGAGCGATCCCGATCCGTACCTGCACGTATCCTCCTCGCATCGTGGCCGACCGGCCACTCTTCCTCAGCGCGTCTGCACGCGCAGATCGGCGCGGTAGCGCCGAGCAGCACCGAGCGACACGATACGCGCCGCAAGCTCGGTAATGGCTGCCGCCGCGGGGTCATCAGGACGCACCGCGACCACCGGCATCCCCTCGTCGCCACCGGCACGCAGACCCATCGTCAACGGGATCCGTCCAAGGACGGGGACCTCGAGGGCCGCCGCCAGCGCGTCACCACCGCCGGACCCGAAGATCGGGTAGTGCGTGCCGTCGTCGGCCACGAAGTCCGTCATGTTCTCGACGACGCCGCGCACGGGGAGCTTCAGCTTGCGGGCGGCGATCGCCGAGCGCTGTGCCACGCGCTGGGCGGCGGGCTGGGGAGTCGTCACCACGTAGATCTCGGCCCTCGGCAAGAACTCCTGCAGGCTCAGCGCTACATCGCCGGTCCCTGGCGGCATGTCCACCACGAGATAGTCGAGCTCGCCCCAGTACACATCGACGAGGAACTGCTGCAACGTCGAGTGCAGCATCGGACCACGCCAGATCACGGGCGTCGCATCGTCGACGAAGAAACCGAGCGAGATGACTCGCACGCCACGGATCCTCGGCGGCACGATCAGCTGCCCCACCACCCGCGGCGGACGCTCTTCGCCGAGCATCTTCGGCACCGAGAAGCCGTAGACGTCCGCGTCCAAGATCGCAGTGCGGTGGCCCAAGGCACTGAGCGCCAGGGCGAGATTGACCGACACCGACGACTTGCCGACGCCACCCTTGCCCGACGAGATGCCGAGCACGCGCGTGGGGCTCTCGGGACTCGCGAACGGCGCCTTGCGCGCCTCACGTGCTTCGCGAGCACTCGTCGACTCGAGACGAGCCGCGAGGGAGCTCAGGCCCTCCTCATCGAGAGGTTCGAGCATCAGCTGGACGCCGAGCGGTTCGAGACGCTGCCTTGCACTGCTGCGCAGCTGGTCCGTCACCTGCTCCGAGCCCGGCACGTAGCGCACGGTGACGCGCGGGGTTCGTGCGATGATGTCGACATCGACGAGTCCAAGGTCGACGAGTGGCTGGTCGAGGTCCGGGTCGGCGAGCTCCCCGAGTCGCTCGAGCACCTCCTCGGTCGTCACACGTGCCACAGTCCCTCCCACCACGTCGCTCAGCGATAAACTAGTCGCCGTTGGCCCTCGGTACGAGAACAGCCGTCTCGGCCAGCGAGTGCGAGGAGGCGTCGTGGAGCGCGGAACGGGCGTGTGGCTCACCCAGACGCTCGATGACCTCACGCGAGCCCTCGGTGACGGCACGCGACGCGCGATCTACCTCTGGGCGCGCGAGCAGCACGACGTGACCGCGTCGTCAGTGGCGGCACACTTCAACCTCCATCCGAACGTCGCACGACACCACCTCGATCGTCTCGTCGAGGCCGGCTACCTCGCCGTCGTCAGCCAGGGTGCTCGCCACCAGGTTGGTCGACCATCCAAGCGCTATCGGGCGGAGGGATCGCGAGCACCGTTCGAGGGCCTCGAGAGCCAGGTCGAACTCCTCGCCGCTCTCGTCGGAGGCCTGCTTGCCGAGGTCCCAGCCGACCGAGCGGCGAGGATCGCCTACGAGGTGGGACGCGCCCACGGCGCGGCGCTCGCGTCGACGGCCGTCAGTGAGAGCGCCTCTGGGGTCATGCGGGCCGTCGCGACCGCGCTTCGCCGAAGTGGTTTCGCCGCCGAAGCCGACGGCACGGAGACGATCCGCCAGCACGGCTGCCCGTTCGGCCTCCTCACCGAGCACTACCCCGCCCTCTGTGCGACCGAGCGAGGCATCCTCGACGGCCTCCTCGATGGGCTGGGTGATGGCACACTCGACGCCCGCCCGATCCGCGGCACGGCGGGCTCGTGCGAGGTACGGATGATGGCCCCTCCCCATCGCGCGAGCAGGGGCACCGTGACGGCCGACGGCGAGCGCGCCCAGACCGCCTGAGGGCCTCGCGACGGACCGTCGGTCCAAGTGAGCCTCGGGCCGAGAGCGCCCCTCTGCCTGCCGCGAGCGCCTTCTTGCAATGGATCGACCTCTTACCACGTGCTCCCTCGGTACGAGCCCAGGCTGGCTAGCCCCTGACACCGAGACCACTCGCACCGTGACGACCGCGTGGCGGGAGCGAGCTTGCATGGATCGCCGAGCAGCGCAACGACGGCGACCCACCCACCCGGGGTGGGTTGTCCTCAGTGGGTCAACGAAGGCTCGCTCGATGGAGCACGGTCGGTTGTCGTTCTCTGTGAGGCGCTTCGAGCTCTCGCCAGAGGGCACGGCTCCCGCGAGATCGAACGACGCCGGGCCACTCCTCGAACCTGGTCCGTGAGAGGACGTGTGGCCTGCGCGACTGCGCGGAGGCGGAGGCCCACCCAACCAGCGAGGCGCCGCTCGATCGACGACGCATCGACCGAGCTCAGAGAGTGCGGATCGTCGGCCATCAGTGAGGTCGAGCGGGTCGCGGCGCGTGACCGGTGTCACGCGATCTCGTGACGTCCGTCGTCACCGACACTCGGCCCCCAGGACCTACGTTGCCCAGCATGACGTCCCGAACGGCCGCGGTCGAGCTCCACAACGTCGTCCGCCGATACGGCAGCTTCACCGCACTCGACGGCGTGACCTTCAGCATCGAGTCGGAGGAGTCGGTCGCGCTCGTCGGCCCGAACGGCGCAGGCAAGACGACGACGATCGAGTGCCTGCTCGGCCTTGCCACGCCACAAGCGGGATCGGTGCGCCTCTTCGGCGAGCCCCCTCGACTCACTCGCCAAGCGCACGCCGTCGGCGTCCTCCTCGCCGATGCAGGTTTCCCCCCATCTGCACCGGTCGGTGCACTCCTCGACGCGCTCGGACGTATGCGCGGCGTCGACACCGCCCCGATGGCACGACGATTCGGCCTCACGCAGCTCGCTCGCACTCGCTTCGAGACGCTGTCACTCGGACAGCGCCAGCGCGTACGCCTCGCGATCGCGCTCGCGGGCACGCCCGAGCTGATCATCGCCGACGAGCCATCGACGGCACTCGACCTCGAGGCCCGCGCGACCCTGGCGACCGTCCTCGAGGATCATCGCAGCCGTGGCGGCGCGCTCCTCCTCGCGACGCACGACCTTGCCGAGGCGAGCACACTCGCCGATCGAGTGATCGTGCTCTCGCACGGACGTCTCATCGCCGACGCCACGCCTCGCGAGATCCGAGGGCGCTCCGGGTTCGCGCGGGTCAGCGCCACGCTCCGGGAGCAACCCGATGCCGACACCCTCGATCGCTACGGAGCCGCCGTGCTCGAGATCGAGCGCGACCGAACCACCTTCACAGCTACGGATGCCGATGGGCTGGCGCACGAACTGCTCCACCTCGGCGCGACTGCGCTCGAGATCGCCCCCGTCGGACTCGACGAGGCGATCCGCCGACTGCTGAACCTACAGCGCGATCCGACGACGGAGGAACACCCATGACCGCAATCGGCCACCGCTCCCCTCGCCCGAGTCTCGCTCGGGCGCGAGCCACCATCGAACTCGTCGTTCGGCACCAGACGCTGGCGCGGCGGAGTGCTCTGCTCATCGCCGTGGTCCCCGTGGTGCTGCTCGTGGTCTTCGCCGACCACGCTGCATACCGCCACACCGTCGTCGGCTCGGGCAACATCGTCGCCCTCGTCACGGCTCACCTCGCAGCCTACGTCGGCATCACCGCGATGACCGGCGCCGGGATCGCGGTCGCGGAGGATCGCCACCGTGGATGGCTCCGGACCCTCAGCACGGTTGGCGTCGCGCCGAGTCGCTGGTACTTTCTCGCTCGCGCCCTCGGCGCTCTCGTGCTTGGCGCCGCTGGCCTGCTCGTCCTCGACGGCATCGCGCTCTGGCTCGGAGCTCAGCTCCCGCTCGCGGACTGGCTCTGCGTGGATGGGGTCGCCCTGCTCGGCGGTGCCGTGTTTGCCCAGGGCGCGCTCGCGATCGGTGCGATCGGGAGCCCGACCACGGCGTCGCAGCTGGCGAGCGTCGCGGCTTTCGTCCTCGAGTTCGCAGGTGGAGTGTTCGTCCCGCTTTCCACATTGCCGGAGCTGGTACGCCAGATCGGCGTCGACACCCCTGCCGCCGCCATCGTCTCGATGGCTCTCACCCCGTTCTACGGCGCGAAGGCCATCGGCCATGCTGTCGTCGTCCTTGGCGCGTGGGAGCTCGCCTTCGCGATCGCGACCTTCATCGGCTACCATCGCGCTCGAGGAGAACGAGCAGGATGACCAGTCCAGCACCACGGGCAACGCGGAACCTCACCCTCACCTGGCTCCTTCTCGAGGGCGCGAACCTCGCCTTTGCGATGGCGATGCTGAACCGCACACGAGCATCGGCCGTCGCGTGGATCCTCGTCGCGGCCCTGATCGGGCTGCTCGTCGCGACGCTTCGGGCCGCTCGCCCGACGCTCGTGTGGACAACTCTCACCGTGGCGAGTGCGGCTTCGCTCATGGGCGTCGCGTCCGACCCCGCAGCACAGACGTCCCTGATGATCGTCGTGATCGCCACGGCGATCACGCTCCGAGGCCGATGGCGCAGCTATCTCGCCGCTGGCTTGCTCGCCGCCGTGACGCTCGCGATCGGCTGGACGCACAGTCCTGGCCTTGGCATCAACCTGGCCGTGAACGTCCTGCTCGCCGGTGTGGGCGCAACGGCCATGACGGACCTGGTCGGAGCACTGCACACCGTCGAGCGTCTCCGCGACGCCGATGTCGCCCGGGCGAGAGCCGACGAGCGGCTGCGCCTCGCCCGCGAGCTGCACGAGACCGCCGCACAGCACGTCGCCATCGCTCTTCGGTCCCTCGAGTACTCCGACCCACAGCACCAGCTCACCTCCGTCCACCGAGAACTCGCCGATGCGCTCGAATCGCTGCGACGGATCGACGAACCGCCACCTCCCAGCCGCCTCCTCGACGAGCTTGCACGAGCCCGCGAGCGGCTCGCGACGGCGTCGATCGCGACGACCTTCGACACCCACGGCATCCATGCCCTCGACCCGGCCACCGACGAGCATCTCGCATGGATCCTCCGAGAGGCGGTTGCCAACGTGATCCGCCACTCCGGCGCCACGACCGCGGCGATCTCGATCCGCTACGACCCCGAGAGCACTCGACTCACCCTCTCCGTGCACGACGACGGCGTGGGGCTGCACGGTGCGCCTGGTGCGGGCCTGCGCGCCGTCGAGGCGCACGCAGCCGCCATCGGAGCACGCTGGAGCCTCGGTTCAGAACCGCCCGGTACATGGCTTCGCCTGGAGCGGACGCAGTCGAGCGAGGAGATAGTCCCACGATCCCTCTGATCCTCATCGACGACCACGAACTGCTCACCAGCGCACTCGCGTCGCTCCTCGAGGGCACTGGCCAGTTCACCATTGTCACGACCTCGGTCACCATGCCTGGCCCTCACGACGACACGGTGACGACCGCAGCGCTCTGGGTGGTTGACCTCGACGTTCCCGGCGGAGGAGTCGAGGCCATTCGCGAACTCACCCAAGCCGGCTCTCGCGTGGTCGTGCTGAGCGCCTTTGCAACGAGCACACTGACCCTCGAGCTCCTTGCCGCTGGCGTCCGCGGAGTCCTCTCGAAGAGCATGCCGATCGACGCGCTCGCAGCCTCACTCGCCGCAGCGTGGGCAGGCAGCTGCGTCATCGATCCCCACATCGCCCCCGATTTGCGGCGGGGCCACGGCCCGCTCAGCGAACGGGAACTCCGCGTGCTCCGCGCCGCGAGCGACGGTGCTCCGATCGGCCAGGTAGCCCTCCGCGTCCACTTTGCCCCCGGCACCACGCGCAACATCCTGTCTGGGATCATCCACACGCTCGGCGTCGCCAATCGCCACGAAGCCGTCGCGGTCGCACGCGAGCGTGGCTGGATCGAGTGATGGTCACGCGCGCGGCGAAGCACTGGCGAGGGACGACGGTGCTCTCGCAGCCACCGCAGCCGGCCAGACGCCGTCCACGACGCACGTGACTCGGCGACGTCTGATTCGAGACGCGCATCAGCACACGCCCGCGCAGCGTCCCGCCCGATGTGTCGATCTCGCCGCCCACGAGGTCACAGCGTATCGACGGGCTCTGACGCCTGATGCTCCTCGAGCGTCTGCTCACGATCGTCGACTCGCCAGAGCACCGTGGTGGTCGCACCGAGAAGGCTGACGACGACCATCGCACCGACGACCGCGGCGGTCCCCCAATGAGCCGACACGACGGGGACGAGGAACACGCCGATCGTCGCTCCGACCTTGGCCATCGACGCGGCGAAGCCCGACCCGGTGCTGCGCAGCTGCGTCGGGAACAGTTCCGCGGGCAGGACGTAGGTCGTGCTGTTCGGCCCCACATTCATGAGGAAGTTGAAAGCCACGAAACCGACGAGCACGAACGCGACCCGGAGAACCGAGATCGTCACCTGCGTGCTCGCCAGAAGCACACCCATGCCGATCGCCATCCCGACGAAGCCGAGGATCTGCATGCGAAGACGCCCGAAGCGGGCGACGACGACGACGCCCACGGCAAAGCCCGCGAGGAGGAAGAGGTCGACGAAGCCCGTCCCGAGGGCGAGGCTCGCCGTGCGCGCTGGCAGGTTCGACGAGTGGGATCGCACCCCCAGCGTATCGAGGAGGACCGGCGTGAAGAGTCCGACACCGTAGGTCGCGATGTCCATCAAGAGCCACGGCACGGTCGTCAGGAGCGTACGACGACGATAGGCGGGGGCGAAGATGGAGCGAAACCGCGCCGCCTTGTCATCGTGCGGGATCCGTGCGACGTGCAGCGGCCGATCGCCGAGCCGCGCAGCGATCCCCTCGAACGCGCGTGCTCGACTCGGCACGAAGACCTCCATCGCGCGCAACGCCTCCCGGTTGCGACCGCGGGCCATCAGCCAGCGTGGGCTCTCGACGAGGTGCAGGCGCGCGAGCAGAAAGAAGGCTGCCACGAGCGCCTCGACGCCGAAGAAGAAGCGCCACACGCTCGGGGTCTGCACCTCGTGGACGAGTCCGAGGACGAGTGCAGCACCGAGCACCATCCCGACCGCCTGGTTCGCGATCGTCGCCACCAGGAAGTGCGCACGCGAAGCCTGAGGCATCGTCTCTGCGACGTAGCTCGACCCGGCGGGAAAATCGATACCCACGGCGATACCGACCCCACACTGAGCGACGACCAGCAACGGCGCGCTCCACGCGACCGAGCTCGCCACGGCCGCCACGATGAGGAGCAGCATGTCGGCGAGCATCACCGCGGTTCGCCCCACACGATCGGCGAGATGTCCACCGACGCTCGCCCCCACCGCAGCGCCAGCGACCAGGCCAGCTCCGAGCAGCGCGACCTCTACGGTACCGAGGTGCAGCTGATGTTCGGCGAGTGGCAGCGCCATGCCGATGATGGCCACGGACAAGCCATCGGCGAGCGTCCCGCCCGAGGCGATCCACCACGAGACGACGTGCTCGAGACCGAGCGGTGCCGTATCGAGTTCGCGCAGGAGGCTCGCATGATCCGGATGCACCGCGACGCCCGGAGCAAGAGTCGTCAAACCCACCTCGTCGCCGGGGTCGTCCAGCGGACCAGGCGACGACGCCGCACCCGCCATGGCAGCACCCTAGTACGCGGTCACGGCACGATCTCGCGGGGCGCACGCGCCAGAGAGCGGTGAGGAATCACGCGGCCTCGACCCTCGTGTGCCGGCCTCACGGCGCGATGCGAGCGCTCGGCTCTGTGCGATGGTCCGAACTACTCGTCCCAGTAGCGCTGTTCGCGCCACGGGTCACCATAGTTGTGGTAGCCGTTGCGCTCCCAGAAGCCGGGTCGGTCGGACTCGGTGAACTCGAGTCCGCGAACCCACTTCGCAGACTTCCAGAAGTAGAGGTGCGGGACGAGGAAGCGCACCGGGAAGCCGTGCTCCGGCTCGAGTGGCACGCCGTCGTAGTGGGTCGCGAGCATGGCAACGTGATCCCCGAGGAGATCGGCCAGGGGAAGATTGGTCGTGAAGCCGTGCTCCGCGTGCACGATGAGGTAGGCAGCGTCCTCGCTCGGTCGTACGAGCTCGACGATGCGCGAGAACGGCACACCGCGCCACCGCGTGTCGAACTTCGACCACTTCGTGACGCAGTGGATGTCGGTCGTGACGTCCTCGGTACCGAGCGCGAGGAGCTCATCGTACGACAGCGTCACAGGGGTCCCAACGCGGCCGAACACTCGCAGGTTCCACGCACCAAGGTCGTGATAGACCGGAACCTCGCCTGCGTGCAGGACCGGGAAGCGGTCGGTCATGTACTGCCCTGGCGGCAGACGACTCGGGTCGATGCCCCGCTCGATGAGCTCGGTGCGCTTGCGATCGAAGAACCCCACTCGAACCTCCTGACAGCAGCCGTACCGTAGCAACCACGAGGCGGCCACCGGGCTTCCCAGGGAGGAAGCGGAGCCCCGGCGAGCCAGCCCGACCACCACATCGGCCCGCACGCAGATGCGGCGATCAACCTCGGCTTCGGAACGGCGCCGGTACGGCGAGGTGCGCCGCCGAGTAGATCGGCACCGCGAGCGGCGAGGCCTCGAGCGAGAGCTTCGAGCTCGGTGCATCCGCCAGGTACGCACGAAGACGCGCAAGGGCTCCGGCGGTCTCGTGACGGCCGTAGAACAGTCCGAACCCATCGAACAGCTGCGCGACGGCGACGTGCGGCCCGAGCTGCGCCGCCTCATCGAGCATCGCGAGCGCCGCCGCACGCGCCCTACTCGAGTGCGCCGTGTTGAAGCGCAGCCAGCCCTCGTAGGCGAGCGCCGTCGGATTCGTCGGCGCGAGCTCGAGCGCAGCCTCGAAGGCTCGCTCGGCCTGAGCAGATGCCCCCACGGCCGCCAACGTCTCCCCGAGGCGCAGATCCTCACCGAGGGTCGCTGTCGTGTGAGCCGTGCCGCCCGACCCGCCGATGGCGACCCCGACACCAACCCCGGCTGCGACCAGCATGAGTCCGCCCCCGACGAGGGCCGCCCACTTCGGCACCGCCAACCGACGCGGCCGAGCGCGGCGCTCATCCTCACCGGACGGAGCCGCGGCCACGGCCGTCGGCGAGAGCGCCAACCCGACCCCGCCGCCGGTACGCCTCGATGGCTGCGGTGCCGGCTCGTCCGCGTCGGTGCCGAGACGGCCGCCAGAGAGCTCCTCCGGATCGCGATGACGGCGCGCCCCGCGCACCAGCTCCCATGCGATGCCAGCCCCGACCGCCACGGGCAGCAACCACAAGTAGAGGCCGAGCCCGTTGGCCGGTGGCGCCATCAGCACCGCGTCACCGTAGGTCGCGACGAGTTGATCGAGAATCTGCTGGTTCGATGCGCCGGCCGCAACCTCGTGGCGAATGAATGCCGCCATGGAGTAGGCCTCGGCGCTCTTCGACTGGGCAACGTCGAGCTCTCCGCAGCTCAGGCACCGGACCTCCCGCTCCAAGGAGGCGATCCGAGCAGCAGGCGACGCCGCCGACGGCTGCTCGACGAGCGCGACGAGCACGGCCCCGAGGGCCACCGCGGCGAGCAGGAACCAGGCCACCGCGATGCGACGGGTCCGCGTCACGCCCCGTACCCCTTCGCCTCGGCGAGGCGCACGAGCGCCTCCACTTCGATCGCCTTGAGCGGCCCGACGATGCGAGCGATGACCTCGCCACTCGGTGAGACGAGGAAGCTCTCCGGTGGCGCCGACACTCCCCATCGCAGTGCGCGCTGCCCGCTCGCGTCCACGATGACCGGGAAGTGCGCGTCGAAGTGCGCGAGGAACGAACGGGCCGAACCGTTCGTGTCGTCGAAGTCCACGCCGAGCACACGTACTCCCGAGCCCCGAGCGAGGTCGACGAGCTGGCGCTCTTCGGTGGCACAGGTGGAGCACCAGCTCGCGAAGTAGTTCACGAGGACGTAGCGACCGCGCATCGCAGCGAGCGACACCGACCCCGAGCCCCACAGCGAGGGGCCTGCCAATCGGGGAGCCGGCTTGTAGAGCAGCGGGGAGGGTGCCTGGATCTCGCTGGCCGGAGCCGCGCGGGCAGCGAGCCAGGTGAAGCCGCCGACGAGCGCGAGGGCCCCGATCCCGAACGCGACCACTGGCCGACGCCTACGCATCCGCACCCACCACACTCGGCACCGGCGCCTCCGGGCGCTCCGAAGGACGTCGTCCGGACGGTTCGAGCCGGATCCCCACCACCGCGAGCACACCACCGAACGCGATGGTCGCAGCCCCGAGCCACAGCCAGAAGATGAGCGGCTGGACCACGACGCCGAGCGTGATCGGTGAGGACGAGGTGCTCGGGGGCGCGTCGATGGTCAGATAGACGTCGCGCAGCGGAGAGACCGCGACGGCGGGCGTTCCCACCGGTGTCGTGTAGGTCCCGAACTGCGTGATAGCCGGGTAGTAGCGCCCCTGGCCGTCGACGACGACCTCGGCCTCGAACGAAGTCTTCTGCGGGGTCACCACCGTGCGCACGCCCTCGTAGGTCAGACGCTGGCCGTAGACGCTCACGGTGTGGCCGCGTGCGATGCGCACCTCGCCCTGGTGGCCGAAGGTCGTCGCCGATGCCATGCCGACCGCGACGATCGCGACGCCGATGTGGACGATCATCCCGGCCACCTGCCGAGACGCGACCGCGCGAAGCCGACGACCGCGGGGGCGCGCCGCCAACTGTCGTGCCACTGCGGCAACGGTGCTGACGAGCACGAAGGCGGCGAGCGACCACGCGCCAAGCGTTGCGAGCGATCGAACCCCGGCTGCGACGGCGACGACCAGCACCACCACCGCGAGGGCAGCCGGGGCGAGGGTGCGCGAACCGAGTTCGTCGAGATGGGCGCCCTGCCACCTCGACCAGGGGGCGAGCGCCATCAGGGCCAACGCGACGAGCGACAAGGGCACCACGAAGCGATCGAAGAAAGGCGCACCGACGTTCACGCTCGCATGGCTCACCTGGTAGTCGATGAGCGGGAAGATGGTGCCCGCGAGGACCACCACCGCGACCAGCGCAAGGAGCGCCGCGTTGATGCCGAGCAGCGTCCCGCGTGCCCCGTTCGGTCGCGCTCCTGGCTGCGTGAGCACATCGGCGCGCGCGAGCGCGACCACCACCGCGCCGACGACCACGAGGCCAAAGAACACGAGCAGTACCGTCCCGAGGCTCGAGTCCGAGAAGGCGTGCACACTCTCGAGGACGCCCGAACGCGTGATGTAGGTGGTGAAGATCGTCATCGCGGCGGCGGCGGCGACGAGACCATACCCAGCAGCACTCAAGCGGCGACGACGCCGTTCGCCGACGGCGACGTGGAGGTAGGCGGCCATGATCAGCCAGGGCAAGAGCGCAGCGTTCTCGACGGGATCCCACGCCCAGTACCCGCCCCACCCGAGCACCTGGTAGGACCACCACGCCCCCAAGGTAATGCCGATGCCGAGCGCGACCCAGGAGATCAACGACCAGTTGCGGATGCGCCGGAGCCACGCGTCGTCCAGGTGGCGATGCCAGAGCGAAGCCGTCGCGAGCGCGAACGGGACGCTCATGCCCACGAGACCCGCGTAGAGCATCGGTGGGTGGATGAGCACGAGCGGATACTGCTGCAACAGTGGGTTCGGGCCCTGCCCATCGACCGGAATGACCCCGCTCACGAGTGCGAACGGACTCGCGGCGAACAGGATCACCCCGACGAAGAACGCTTCGATCACACCCAGGATCGCCAGCGCGGTCGCGCCGACCACCCAGTCGTCCTCATGACGGAGCACCCAGGCGAGCCCGAGGAGATACACCCCCCCGACCAGAGCCCAGAGCAACAGCGAACCTTGGAGCGCCGACCACATCCCCGAGATCGAGAAGATGAGGGGGGTCTCCCTCGAGTTGTTCTGGACCACGTAACTCAGCGCAAAGTCGTGTGTGACCAGGGCATCTTCGAGCGCCGCGACCGATGCCACCACAGCCGCCACCCCGACCACGAGCAGCCGAAGGCCCACGTCGCGCCAGAGTCGCCTCCGCCGCCAGAGTGCAACGGCGAGCGCAACCGTCCCTGCGACCTCGAACACGAAGGCAACGACGAGTCCCGCCGTACCAAGGACCGCCTGCGTCACGGCTTGTAGGTCCCTCCGGCATCAGCGATGCGGTTGGGGTGCGCGGCCACGTACGACGAGGTGTGCTTGACCATGATCAGGTTCGAGACGAACGTCGAACCCTCGAAGTGACCTTGGACCACCACCGGGATGGAGGGCTGGAACAGCTGGGGCGGGTTCCCGATCTCGACGACCCGAGCGACCGCACGGTCGTAGCGGAGGGCAAAATCGACCCCCTCGGGTGTCGACTGGATGGAGCCGGGCACAACGATGCCCTCCATGCGGAAGGTCTGGCCGGCCAGCGTGGCGCGCTTGGCGAGCGCCTGCGGGACCGTGAGGTAGTACTCGAGCGCGCTCTTGGCGCCCATGGCCAGCACGACCACGAGCGCGACGAGGATCGCTGCGAACAGGACCAACGACTGGAGCATCCGCCGACGCGTCCGACGAGCGCTCGGGACCGTCTTCCACTCGTCGCGACCGTCGAGCGTGCTCGGCGCACTAGCCACGGCGTTGCCTCGTCACGGAGAGTTCGCGTTCACGACGCCGTACGCGCGTCGTCAAGGCGGCGATCCACACCGCGTAGCCACCCAGACCGAGCGCGACCGCGAGATACCCGGCCTCCACGTAGCCGTTCACGAGCCCGCCTCCACGGCCTCGAGGCGCTCGGCGAGGGCCTGCTCGACCTCGGCCTCCTCGAGCACGCGCTGGCGCCGCGCGAGGTCGAACCGTGCCCACACCATCCAGATCCATACCAACGTGAACGACACGAAACTTACGGCCAGCGCCACGGCCATGATCCCGTGGACCTCGACTGCGTTCGTCGGTCCAACGGTCAAGGTGGGACGCTGATGGAGCGTGTGCCACCAGTACACCGACTGGTTCACGATGGGCACGTCGATGAAGGCGATCAACGCCCAGATCGCCGAGCGCTTCGCACGACGCTCTTCGTCCATCGGAATTCGACGCAGCGCGAGATACCCGAGATACAGCAGGAACAGCACGGCGGTCGCGGTCAACAGGGCATCCCACGTCCACCACACGCCCCAGGTCGGTCGACCCCAGATGGAGCCGGTCACGAGCGTGAGCCCGGTGAAGACGACGCCGGCCTCGGCCGAGGCAGCGGCGAGCAGGTCCCACTCAGGCCGACGGGTCCTCGGCCACAGATAGAGCGCACTCGCGAGCGTCGTCACGCCAAAGGCCAAGAAGGCGACCCACGCCATCGACGGGTGCACGTAGAGCAACCGAACCAGGTTGCCGAAGAACTCCGCGGGCGGCGTGGCCACGAGGCCGAGCCAGGCGGTGAGCGCCACACCAGCCAGCGCGCCAAGACCCACCACTCGTCGCACCATCGATGCGCGTTGTCTCACGACTCACCCCTCCAGGACGACACCGTATACAAGCATGCCAACGATCAGGTAGATACATGAAAACGCGACGAGGACCTCGACCCAGGGAGTTGCCAGGGAAGCGTGGTGAGCGAGTCCCTCGCTCCACACGGTCGCAGCAGCCAGCAGCACGGGGCTCACCACCGGCAGCGTGAGCAGCGGCAGCAGGCTCTCGGCTGCACGCTCCCCGGTCGCGAGCTGGGCGAGCACGACCCCGACCGCCGCGACCCCGAGATCGGCGAGCAGCGCAGCCGCCGCAAGCAGGAGAGGGTGACCGAGCGGGGCGCTGAAGAGAATGGCGGCCGCGGCGGCGGTGACGACCTCGATCACGACGCCCCAGGTCGCGACGGCAAGCACCTTGCCGAGGTACACGCCAGCGCGGGGCACATCCATGAGACGCCACAGCTCGCCCGCACCCGCCTCTGCCTCGATCGCCGCACCGCGCGCAACGGCGAGGGTCATACCGAAGAAGACGCTGACCCAGTACAGCCCGGGGAGGGCGGCTCGAAGGAGCGGGTCGTCGGCGCCGAGCCCGAACCCAAAAAGCACCACGATGACCAGCGTGACCGGCACCACCTGGTTGAGCAGGACGCGAGTTCGCCACTCGATCCCAAGGTCCTTGCGCCACACCGCGACCGCGACCTTCAGCACGAGGGTAGCTCCTTGGGATGACCCCCGCTCAAGCGGTAGCGACGCGTCGCGACCGAACGAACCCGCTCCGCCTCGTGGCTCGCGAGGATCACGGTGCGACCTTGGGCGCCAGCGTCTGCGAGGAGCGCATCGAGCAGTTCCTTGCCCTCGGGATCGAGGGCAGCGTGCGGCTCGTCGAGCAGGAGCAACTCAGCAGGTCGAGCCAGCGTCGCGGCGAGCGCGACCTTGCGCCGCTGGCCGGCCGAGAGCTGTCGCATGCGCCGCCCTCGCTCGCGTCGGCCGACCGCAAGCTGGTCGCAGAGGCCCCGGGCGCGTTCGGCATCGATGACGCCGAGCCGTCCGAGGAAAGCGATGTTCTCCTCGGCGCTCAGATCCTCGTACAGCATGGCCTGGTGCCCGAGGTAGGTCGCCGCGCGACGCACGCTCGCGACGTCCTTGGCAGGGTCGAGGCCGAACACGGCCACCTCGCCCTCGGACGCGCCAACCAGCCCCACGAGGAGCCGCAGCAGCGTCGTCTTGCCGGATCCGTTCGGCCCTTCGAGCACGACGACTTCGCCTTCGAAGGCGTCGAAGTCGGCACGAGCCAGTGCAGGGAACCGACCGAGCAGGACGGTCACACCCCGCAGCCGAACGACCCTGCGGGCCATGGCGCCTACTTCAGCGTCGAGCCGACGAGCTCGAGGTCCGCCCGGACCATCATCTCGATCAGCGCGTCGAAACTCACGGTGGGCTCCCAACCCAACCGGCGTCGCGCGTGGCTCGCATCGCCGACCAACAGATCGACCTCGGCCGGACGCATGAACCGCTCGTCCACCGTGACGTAGCGCTCCCAATCGAGATCGGCGACGGCGAACGCGCGCTCGCAGAGTTCTCGAACCGAATGGGTCGATCCCGTCGCGATGACGTAGTCGTCTGGCTCGGGCTGCTGGAGCATCAACCACATCGCACGGACATAGTCGCCCGCAAAACCCCAGTCGCGCTGCGCGTCGAGGTTGCCGAGTCGCAGCTCGTGGGCCAGGCCATGGGCGATCCGTGCGACCCCGAACGTCACCTTTCGCGTCACGAACTCGAGGCCGCGGCGTGGAGACTCATGGTTGAACAAGATCCCAGAGCTCGCGTGCATGCCGTAGCTCTCGCGGTAGTTGACGGTGATCCAGTGGCCATAGACCTTGGCGACACCGTACGGACTGCGCGGATAGAAGGGCGTGGTCTCGCGCTGGGGCGTCTCGACGACCTTGCCGAACATCTCCGACGTCGACGCCTGGTAGAACCTGATCTCGGGGTTGACCACCCGGATCGCGTCGAGCAGCCTCGTGACACCAAGGGCAGTGGTCTCGCCGGTCAGCACAGGCTGACCGAACGACGTCTGCACGAACGACTGCGCAGCGAGGTTGTAGACCTCCTCTGGCTCGTAGCGACGCAAGACGGCGAGCAGGCTCGCCTCGTCGAGCAAGTCCCCGGGCTCGAGGATGACGTCGTCTTGGATGTGCGCGATGCGCTCGAAGTTCAGCGTCGACGAACGCCGGTGCATACCGACGACGCGATAGCCTTCGGCGAGCAAGAGCTCGGCGAGGTACGAGCCGTCCTGTCCAGTGATCCCGGTGACGAGTGCTGTCTTCACGGACCCCGAGCCTAGGCGCGCAGAGGTCCGGGCACTCTGGGCTCAGGGCGCGGCAGAAGGACGACAGCGCACGCGCACGACGAGACGCGGCGTGCCAACCTGGCTAGTGTCGAGGGCCACCGAGGAGGCGTTGCGTTCGCAGAGGGGAGCACATGCAGGCCGACACACGGGCTCACCGACTCCCAGCCGAGCGTCGGCGAGCGCTCATCCTGGACGCGGCGCGAACGGTCTTTGCGCAGCGTGGGTTCGAGTCGGCGTCGATGGACGAGGTAGCACGCCATGCGCGGGTGACGAAGCCCGTCATCTACCAGCACTTTGCCTCGAAGCGCGCCCTCTTTCGTGAGGTCATCGACGGTGCCGGGGCCGAGCTGGCGCGCGCGATCGCCGAGGCGACGCGCGGCGTCGAGAGCCCCCGCGTGCGGCTGTGGTCTGGCATCCGCGCGTTCTTCGCCTTCGTGCACGCGCACCGCGCGGCCTACCTCGTGCTCTTCGGGCCAGGTGTCTACCGCGACGTCGAGTTTCAGTCGATCGTCGTTGGTATCGAGCTGGCGATCGCCGATCTCGTTGCCGAGTCGATCACAGGAGCACCCAGCGAGTCCGATCGGCTGCTGACCGCACGGGCACTCATCGGCCTCGCCAACGGCGCGGCCGCCGCCTACATCGACGACGTCGACGACGACGAGCCGAATCGGCCGTTCGAGGCCTCACTGGCGGCGCGCTACGCCGAGCGCACCGCCGCTCTGGCGTGGGCGGGGTTGCGACACCTCGGTCGCAGCGATGTCGCCACCACCGAGTCGTCGGCACCGCTCACGCTGGGAGCGGCAGGCCCCGAGCCAGGAGTCTCACCTCGATAGTTCGGTCTGGTCCAAGATCGAGCTCCGCCCAACGCTCGGCAGGGATGTCGTCGAGCACCCAGCGAGGCACCAACCCGACGAGCTCGCACACGCGCACGGACACTCGGGAAGCGATGCGATCCACGACTTGGGCAGGCCCCACGACCCGAGGGTCGATCAGGTTCATCGACACCTGCACTCGACGACCGGCCTGGAACGCGAGCGCACGCACCGCAGGTCCCCGAAGCTCCCGAGCGACCTCGCGAGCCACCTCGAGGCTCGCATCGACCACGACGTTGTAGGCGACGAGCGGGCCCCGGGCACCGACGCAGGAGGCACCGAGGCGCGGATTCGGCCGAGTCGGCCGGAGATCGGGGGCGAGATCGCGAAACGCTCGACGGCGCACCTCCGGCAGGCCGCGCTCCGGACCATAGAAGAAGACCGGTACCGAGAGTTCGCTCGCAAGCCGCGCACCCATTCGATTGCGAGCCTCGATCGCCGCATCCAACGACGCGGTACCGAGCGGGACGAACGGAACGACGTCGATCGCACCGAGCCAGGGGTGGACACCGACGTGGTGCCGAATGTCGAGGAGGTGAGCGGCGGCCTCCGCTATCGACCACGCCGCATCCTCGACCATGGGACCAGCGAGGGTGAACACGCTGCGATTGTGGTCGGCGTCGACGTGGACGTCGAGGAGCGCGGGGGCTGCTGCCTGGACGATCGCCTCAACCGCACGTGTCTCTCGCCCTTCGGCGAGATTGATCACGCACTCGAGCACACGGCGAGGCTAGACGTCGCGAAGAGGCGCTCGCACCGACGAGAGCTGCTGTGAGAGGAGGCGACGACGCGCACGTTCGGAGGCGCCACCCCACACGCCGTGATCGATCCGATGATCGAGGGCGAACTGCAGGCACTGCTCGCGGACGTTGCACTGAGCGCACACCCGGCGAGCCTGGACGACACCAGCACCGTCGGTCGGGAAGAAGAACTCGGGATCCATACCACGGCACGATCCAAACGCCATCCAGGGCTCGCTCACGAGCGCACCTGCCTCGGGCGCTGAACCTCGCTCTGTCGCCATGCTCCCTCCCTCTGCAGGTGACGGCCCACGTGGCTCTGCGATGCGAGAAGCTACCATAGAGTAACTTTCTGCGCAAGCGGACGCACCCTCTCGAGCCTCAGTCACGATAGGCTGGCGCACCGAGCAGAGGAGGGGCGATGCCCGAGGACGAAGCACCGGTACCCATCAGGGCGCATGCACGCATCCGCTACCTGGGCCCGGTCGCTCCTCACTGGGAGATCGTGACGACGAGCGGCGATCGCCGAGTGGGCGAAGAGTTCGCGCAGAGGACGAACGCGCGGCTCCTCATGCTCCCAGCGCACGACCCACAGTTCCGCCGCAACCAAGCGCGGGTCGAACGCGACGCCGAACGTGAGGGCATCGCCCTCACGTGGGACCTCGGCGACGAAGCTCCTTAGTCGCTGACCCAGCCACCGGCATCGCCGACACAGCTCGTGCGGGACCGTCGCTGCACGTGGAGCGACCCGGCGTCCACGATGTCGTCGGCGCACAGAGCCCACCGTCGTGGTCGTACGGTCACGCCGACCGGCGCCGGCTCCTCGCCGCTGCCAGCACGCACCGCTCTGGTGCGCTAGGCAGATCGACCGCGTCGACGACGCTTGCGCCGATCCACGCGGTCGAGATCCACGTCGATCTCACCGGTCTCGGCGAAGATGCGATGCTTGGCCGCGAGGCCAGCGAGGAAACCGCTCGGCGCGGCGACGACGCCCTCGTCGACGTCGTCCCAGGTGGCGGGCGTCGTAGACGCCGTGGTGAGCTCGGCCGGAGCCGCCCCAGCGTCCCGTCGGCCGAACTCGGCGACGACCTCTGCACGCTGGGTCTGCTCGAGAACCTGGAAGACGGCGTCAGCGCGAGCGACCGGTGTGCCTGGCCGTGCGCCAGCCTGATCCTCGGCAGGTGACGGCGGCGCCACCGCCGATGCAGCCACGGCATCGGCGACGTCTGCCTCGCCAGCTCCCCTCGGCGCGCCGTCATCGCTCGGCACGGTGGCGTCGCCATGCTCTACGGGCGAAGGGACGAGCCCTCCTCGCGACGCCGCCGAGGCCACATCGTCCACGGCACCATCACCCCCGACGAGGGTCACGAGCTGGGGACGAACAACCGGTGGCCCGTCGACGAGCGCGGCGACACGCTCCAGCGTTTCCCAGAAGGACGGCTCGCTCACACTGGCCTCATCGTCCTGAGCCTCCCGAGACTTGAGCCAACCCGCACGACGCTCGTCGGCACCACGATCGGACCGTCTGCGATCGCACCGAGTCCGTTCCTCGCACAGTAGCACGCGCATCCGACCCACGTCAGCCACGCGGACACACCGTCGGCGTCTCGCGGCGCACGGCTCGAGCCACCTCGCCCAGAGGGAGCCGTCGCAGGACGCAGGCCGGCGCCGACCGCGCCCACGCGAGCTTTGCGGCTCCCCGACGACGGTGACGGCACCACCGCGGATCTCCGGTCACGGCGGCGGCCTCGACGTTCACACGAGCCGCACGGCACCACCCGCGAGCAAAGCCGACGAACCCCGACCTTCCGGTCGGGGTTCGTCGATCACCTCCGATGAGGAGGTCGCTCAGTCTTGTCCGGCCATCCGCTGCTGGTTCGAAGCCCGGCGCAGGTACTCCTGGGCCGCCTCTGCGAGCTTGAGCTCGCCGGTGACGTCGTCGAGGGAACGCTGCGCAGGCTCAGGAAGCACCAGGGTCACGAGGAGGCCGAGGACCGCCATGCCGAAGGAGAACTCCAGGGCTCCACCCACGCCGAACGCGCTCTTGACGATCGGGAAGATGAAGACACCGAGGAACGCACCGAACTTCGCGATCCCCGCCGAGAGACCGTGGCCAGTCGAGCGGGCGCTCGTCGGGTACACCTCAGCAGCGAGCACGAACGTCGTGAGGTTCGGACCGAACTCCGCGAAGAAGTAGCTCACGCCGAAGAGCACCAGGAACGGCAGCACGTCGTGGGTCACCCCGGGGATCACCCCGATGAGGAGAAAAGCGAGGCCCATGAACGTGAAGCCGATCAGCTGCAGGCGCTTGTGACCGATCCGATCCATGAAGAACGAGGCGAGGTAGTAGCCCGGAACCGCCGCCACCGTGAAGACGATGAGCTGCAGCGCGATCGCCTCCGTGAGCACGTGCGCCCCGTGCTTACCGAGCACGCTCTTGACGATCAGAGGAGCCGAGACCGAGTTGCCGTAGTAGGCGTAGTCGAACACGAACCAGCTGCCCGCCGTACCCAGCAGATACAGGAGGTAGGTGCGGTTCGAGAGGAACTGACCGAGGCGCAGGCGCAAGGTCGGCTCGGCGACCGCGGCCGCATCCACGACACCGCCCGAGTACGCCTTGAGGTCGCGCGCTGCGGTCGCAGCGTCGCCCTCCACGCGAGCGCGGTAGCGAGGCGACTCAGGCATCTTGCGGCGCAGGTAGATGACCGCCGCCGCGGGAACCGCACCGAGGCCGAGCATCAGGCGCCAAGCGAGGTCATGATTGACGCCCGCCGACAAGAGCGCGAGCGCGACCACGTACCCAGCGACGGTACCGAGTGCCTGCATCGAGAAGACGAGCCCGACGAGCCGACCGCGCGAGCGCACGTTGGCGTACTCGGTCATGAGCACGGCCGACATCGGGTAGTCGCCCCCGACGCCGAGACCGAGGATGAACCGGAAGACGAGCAGCCAAATGAGGCTCGGGGAGAACGCCGAGGCGACCGCTCCGAGCACCATGAGCCCGGCCTCGAGACCGTAGGTGCGCTTGCGGCCGAGGACATCCGCGAGCCGCCCGAGGATCACCGCTCCGAAGAAGGCCGAGAGCAACGTGATCGAATTGATGAGGCCGGTCTCGGTCGACGAGAGCCCCCACTGCTTCGCGATCAAGGTCGTCGCCGTGCCGATGATGAACAAGTCGTAGGCATCGGTGAAGAACCCCATGCCTGCGACGAAGATCGACCTCGTGTGGAACCGACTCAGCGGCGCCTCGTCGAGGGCCGCGTCGACGGATCGATCACTCATGGATCACTCCTTCCTCGAGTGACTCGCGATACCAGCGCCATTCGCTGACGGGTTCAGTCTTGCGGAGTTCGGCGACGGGTCGGTTGCGCTGAGTTTGCCTCACGCTGACCAGACGGTGAACGTTCGGCAAACACCTCAACTGACGCGACGATGGCGCCGATCAAGGCGCTCCAGCAGCCACGCCGTCGTCTCGGGTTGGTTCATCGAGAACAGGTGCACCCCGGGACTCCCCTCCTCGAGGGCGGCGCTGGCGAGCTCGCCGACGACCGTCCTCGCTCGAGCCGGCCCGTCGGGACCCTCGAGTGCCTCGACCAACTCCCGCGGGACGCGAACCGCGGCCATCTCCCCCATGCGCAGGAGCTGGCGGGGCGAGCGTGGCACGAGGAGCCCGGGGATCACCGGTCGGGTCACCCCCCGACCGCGAAGCGCGCCTCGCAGTCGGGTGAGCGCGGCGGCCTCGAAGTAGAACTGCGTGATGCCGAAGTCGGCACGCGCGAGCTTGGCAGCCTGGTGATCGAGGTCGTCCTCGAGGGAGCGCGCCTCGGGGTGGCCCGAGGGGTGCAGCGCGACGCCGACGCTGAGCTGGGTGTGCTGCCGAGCGAGTTCGACCAGCTCGAGTGCGTGACGACCGACGAAGCGCGCACGATCGTCGGGGTCGTCGAGCGGCGGGTCGCCCCGCAGGGCGAGCACGCCGTCAGCGCCGAGACGCTCGACGTGCGTGAGGAGCGCGACGAGTTGTTCTGGGCTGTGACCGGCCACCGCGAGGTGCGCCAGCACCCGATGGCCATCGGCGAGCACCCGTTCGATGAGCGCGAGGCTCTCGTGGCGGCTCGAGCCGAAAGCGCCGTAGGTCACCGACACGAATGCTGGCGGCAGGGAACGAAGCACGTCCAACGTGGCCGTGAGACGGTGCTCCTGATCGCTCGTGCGCGCTGGCCACAGCTCGACCGAACAGACTCGCTCGCCGTAGCGATCGAGCACGTCGCTCACGGCTCGCTCCGACCGGCTCGCCGCTCGGCCGCCTCGACGGTGTTGACGAGGAGCATGGCCCTCGTCATCGGTCCGACCCCACCGATGCGTGGCGTCACCCACGCAGCGACGTCCGCAACGTCGTCGGCGAGGTCCGAGAGCAGGCGCCGTCCTTCGAAGCTGGTGCCGGCACCGACCACCACGGCGCCAGGGCGCACCATGGCGCCGGTCACGAGGCCGGGGCTGCCAGCGGCTGCCACGACGATGTCGGCACTGCGAACGATGCTGGCGAGGTCGCGCACCCGCGAGTGAACGACGGTGACGGCTGCGTTGAGACCCGCTCGGGGCAGCGACGCGAGGATCGAGAGCGGACGCCCGATCGTCAGGCCCCGGCCCACCACGACGAGATGCGCACCGTCGAGGACGATCCCGTGACGGTGGAGCAGCTCCACGATGCCCGCCGGGGTGCACGCCACGACGCGCGGGCGTCCGAGCGCGAGCTCGCCCAGGTTCACCGGATGCAATCCGTCGGCGTCCTTGGCCGGGTCGATCGCCCAGAGCACGGCATCTGGGTCGAGGTGCCGAGGGAGCGGGAGTTGGACGATGAACGCGCTCACCTCCGGGTCCGCGTTCAACGACTCGACCGCCGCGAGGACGTCCGCCTGTGAGGCATCCGGGCCGAGGCGCACCACGCGAGACGCGATCTCCACGCTCGCGCAGTCGCGCGCCTTCATCTCGACGTACCGCGCACTCGCCGGATCGTCCCCGACGAGGATCGCCCCGAGCCCCACGCGCACGCCCGCCGCACGCAGGCGCTCGACCCGATCGCGCACCTCGGCGCGCACCTCGGCGGCGACGCGCTCCCCATCGAGCAGCTTGGCTCCCACCAGACCTCCTAGTGACGAAAGTGGCGTCTCGGAGCGACGAGCAGGCTCACGCCACGACCCTCGGCCACTGCACGAATCTCGTCGTCACGCACGGATCCCGCCGGCGCAACGACGCACGTCACGCCCGCGTCGATGAGGGTCTCGAGCCCGTCCGGGAACGGGAAGAACGCATCGGACGCGGCGGCACCACCCTGGGCGCGCGCACCGGCTCGCCCGACAGCGAGCCGGGCCGCATCGACCCGCGACGGCTGGCCCTGGCCGACACCGACCACAGCCCCCTGCCTCGCGATCACCACGGCGTTCGACTGGGTCGACGCGCACACGACGTGCGCGATCCAGGCGTCACGGCGCTCCTCGTCGGTGGGAACGCGACTCGTGACGAGTTCGAGATCCGTCGGCTCCTCGAGCTGATCGGGCTCTTGCACGAGGACCCCGCCCGCGACGCTGCGCACCCACCACGGCTCGTCGCGATCGATCGCGAGCTCGACGAGTCGCGTCTTCGGACGGCGGGCGAGCAGCGCCTGGGCAGCATCGTCGTCGATCGCCGTGGCGACGATCACGTCTGCCTTGGGGTGTGCGAGGAGCGCCTCGGCGACTGCCACATCGAGCACCCCCCCGAGCGCGACGACGCCCCCGAACGCCGAGACGGGGTCCCCAGCGAAGGCGAGCTCGTAGGCCTCGGCAAGCGTCGGTGCGACGGCCGCACCACACGGTCCGGCGTGCTTGACCACGACCGCAGCAGGCTCCGGTCCCAGCCGAGCGACGAGACGCGCCGCGGCGTCGGCATCAGCGATGTTGAGCCAGCTGGGCTCGAGGCCGCCGTGCCAACGGGCCTCGGCGAAGCCACGGCGGGTGCCGATCGGTGCATAGAGGGCGCCACGCTGGTGGGGGTTCTCGCCGTAGCGGGTCACGGCGACGCGCTCGAGAGGGAGGACCAGCGGATCGGGCAACGAGCCCTCTCCACCGCCCAGCCAGGTCGCGACCGCAGCGTCGTAGGCGCTCGTGGTCGCAAAGGCCTTGGCCGCCAGTCGCCGGCGCAACGGCCGGTCGACGTTGCCAGCGATGACCTCGTCGACGAGCCCGAAGTCGGCAGGGTCGACGAGCACGGTCACGCGGTCGGCGCTCTTGGCTGCAGCGCGCACCAACGAGGGACCACCGATGTCGATGAGATCGACCGACGGATCCGACGCGAACGGGTAGAGCCCGACGACGACGAGGTCGATCGGCTCCCAGCCGGCCTCTTCGAGCGTCGTCGCATGGTGAGGACGCTCGAGGTCGGCGAGGATCGGGCCGAACACCGCAGGATGGAGCGTCTTCACACGCCCGTCGAGCATGGACGCAAAGCCCGTCAGTTCCTCTACGGGCTCGAAGGGGACACCGAGGCCGCGGAGGGCCTCACCGGTGCCACCCGAAGCCACGATCCGCCAGCCGGCGGCGTGCAGCGGTCGCGCGACCCGCTCGAGACCGGCCTTGTCATACAGCGAGATCAGCGCTCGCGCCACGGACGAACCTCCTCGTCGATCGCTCGTTGCACACGAGCATCCTCCCACCACCGATCGCCGCCGACCCCCGCCCGAACGATCGCTCGCACGACCCTCGGATAGAGCTCACGCTCCGCGTGCTTGATGCGCTCGTGCAAGGTCTCGATCGAGTCGCCCCGCCGAACCCGAACCGGCTCTTGCTCGAGGATCGGGCCGGCGTCGACCTGCTCCACGACCACGTGCACCGTGGTGCCGCTGACGCGCACCCCCGCCGACAGCGCTTGGGCCACGGCGTCGTGACCAGGAAAGCTCGGGAGCAGCGACGGATGCGTATTGACGACGCGAGCCGGAAAGCGCGCGAGCATGGAACCGGCGAGGATGGTCATGAATCCAGCCAGCACCACGAGCTCGACCTTGGCCGCCTCGAGCACGTCGGCGACGGCGTCGGAGAACGCCTCGCGGTCGAACGAGTCTCGCCATCCATACGAACGACGATCCACCAGCGTCGAGACCAGGCCGGCGTCACGTGCTCGCTCGAGGGCCAACGCCGGCCGATCCGCGACCACCAGCGCCGGCACGACCCCGTGATCGACGAGCGACTCGAGGATCGTCCCTACGCCAGATGCCAGCACCGCGACACGCACGCCCGCCAAGCCTAGGGCCGCAGGGCTAGGCGAGACGCGAGACGACCTCCACCATTCGCTCGCCAGCCTCGGTGGGATTCTGCGCCACGATGGCACCCGCCGCTCGGAGGGCCTCGATCTTGGCCTGTGCGGTTCCCGACGAGCCAGACACGATCGCGCCGGCATGACCCATGCGCCGCCCCGGCGGCGCCGTAACGCCCGCGATATAGGCAACGACCGGCTTGGTCATGTGCTCTGCGATGAACGCTGCGGCGAGTTCCTCGTCCTGTCCACCGATCTCGCCGATCATGAGCACCGCCCGTGTCTCGGGATCTGCCTCGAAGGCCGCCAGACAGTCGATGAAGGTCGTGCCGGGAACCGGATCGCCTCCGATCCCGACGCAGGTCGTCTGGCCGACACCTTGCTGACTGAGCTCATAGAGCGCCTGGTAGGTGAGCGTCCCCGAGCGTGAGACGATGCCGACCGGTCCACCCGGACGCGCAATCTCCCCCGCGGTGATCCCGATGTTGCAGCGCCCCGGCGAGATGATGCCCGGGCAGTTCGGTCCGATCAGACGCGTGCCGGGGTAGTCACGTCGCAACACCGCAGCCACCATGGCCTCATCCTTGGCGGGGATGAACTCCGTGATGCACACGATGAGCGGGATCCCGGCCGCAGCTGCCTCGAGGATGGCCTCGGGAGCGAAGCGCGGCGGCACGACGATGAACGACGCGTTCGCGTTGGTCGCGGCTGCCGCCTCCTTCACCGTATCGAAGACAGGGATCCCTTCGACGTCCGTGCCTCCCTTGCCGGGCGTCACCCCAGCGACGACCTGCGTGCCGTAGGCCCGGTTGCGCAGTCCGTGGAACATGCCCTGGCGGCCGGTCAGGCCCTGGACGATGACCCGCGTGTGCTCGTCGACAAAGATGCTCATGCGACCGCCTTCGAAGCTTCCGCGACGGCGCGCTCGGCCGCCTTGATCATCGTCGGCTCGACGATGATGCTGTCCGACACAACCGACGAGAGAATGGCCCTGCCCTCGGCGGCGTTCGTGCCGTCGAGCCGGACGACCATGGGGAACGGAAGGCGCACGCGCTCGAGCGCGGCGACGATGCCTCGAGCAACCTCGTCGCAGCGGGTGATGCCGCCGAAGATGTTCACGAGGAGCGCCCGGACCTGCGGATCCGTCGCGATCACCTCGAGCGCCGCCGTCATCGTGTCGGCGCCGGCGCCTCCTCCCAGATCGAGGAAGTTCGCCGCTCGCCCACCGACCTGCTGGACCACGTCCAAGGTGGACATGGCGAGTCCGGCGCCATTGGCGATGATGCCGACGGATCCCTCGAGACCGATGTAGTTCAAGCCCCGAGCACGAGCGATCGCCTCGCGCGAGTCGAGCTCCTCGTCGGCCCGATACGCCTCCCACTCGGGATGGCGGAACGCGGCACTGTCGTCGAGCGTCACCTTGGCATCGAGCGCCCAGAGCTTGCCGTCGGATCGGACGATCAACGGGTTCACCTCGACGAGGTCGGCATCGCCTTCGACGAAGGCGCGATAGAGCGCACCCAACATCGCCGGCAGCTCCTCGCGACCCTCGTCGATCCCTGCGGTCGCAACGGCCTGTTCGGCGAGGGCCGGGGTCAGACCGTCGATGGGATCGATGTGCACCCGCGCAATCGCCTCAGGGTGCGTCCGAGCCACCTCCTCGATGTCCACGCCACCCATCGCCGAGAGCATGAGCAGGTACTGACGCGCCGTCCGATCGAGCGTGAAGCTGGCGTAGTACTCGCGGCGAATGTCGGAAGCCGGCTCGATCCAGACCTCCTTCACCCGATGGCCCTTCAGGTCCATGCCCAAGATGGCACCCGCTGCCTCGCGGAGCGCCTCCTCGGTGGCGGCCACACGGACGCCACCAGCCTTGCCGCGCCCGCCGACCAACACCTGGGCCTTCACGACGACCGGATACCCCAGCGTCTCGGCCGCGGCAACCGCCTCCTCGACCGTGACGCAGACCCGTCCCTCCGAGGTCGGCACCCCGAAACGGCGGAACAGGTCCTTGCCTTGGTACTCCTTCAGATCCACGCCTATCCTCCCTGCCCGGCTCCAGTGCGCTCCCGCTCATCGAGTTGCGCCTCGAGCCACGACGTGATCTCGGTCAGCGACGACCCTGGCGTGAACACACGGCCCACGCCGAGCCCGAGCAGGGCATCGATATCGTGCTCGGGAATGATGCCGCCGACGACGATCAGCACGTGTCCAAGGCCCTGCGCAGCGAGCGCGTCGACGAGCCGTGGGACGAGGGTCAGGTGCGCGCCGGACAGCAGCGACACGCCGAGCGCGTCCGCATCCTCTTGGAGCACGGTCTCGACGATCTGCTCGACCGTTTGGTGCAGACCGGTGTAGATGACCTCGAAGCCAGCGTCGCGCAGCGCTCGAGCGACGACCTTCGCTCCACGGTCGTGGCCGTCGAGTCCGGGCTTGGCGACAACCACTCTGTAGGGACGAAGCACGCGGGCAAGCCTAGCAAGGGCGTCCTTCGCGCTCCAGTCGAGCCGTCCCGTGGCCTGAGCCACGCTCGCCGATGCTTCGGCTCACACAGCGTCTCGCTCACACAGCGTCTCGCTCACACGACGAAGCGCCGGGCGCGCAGACTCCGTCGTTCAAGTTCGCTCAGGCCACCCCAGATGCCAAAGCGCTCGTCGGTCACGAGTGCGAACTCCAAGCACTCGAGGCGCACGCCGCATCCAGCGCAGATGCGCCGGGCCGACGTCGCCGATCCGCCACGCTCGGGGAAGAACGTCCGTGGATCGACGCCTCGACATCTCGCTTCACGCTGCCATTCGCCCGACAGCGCCCGGCTCCTCAGTCCAGCATCGTCCGCGTCGAAGCGGAGCGTTCTGAGACATGGCGCCGTTCCTTGACCGTCCCACGCTCGCAGCGGACCACGCCGAGCGTCGCCTGCCGACGACTGGTCCGACGCCCCGACAGCTGTGTGACTCGCGCCCATCGTTCCCCCCGTGTGCGCCGAGCACTACTCCCCCGGCAGTGCTGGGCTTAGTGTAGCGCCGCGACCTGAACGATCACCAGCGTCAAGGGTCGGCGCCGGGGGCGACCTAGCTCACGACGACATCGAGGCGTACCAACCCACACGCGTCGAGAAAACTCACGCGGTGGCGGATCGCCGCAAGCCAGGCCTCGCGGTCGAGTGCGAAGCGTTGCGCATCGCCCTCCTCGAAGTCGTGCTCCATCTCCGAGAACGCCTGATCCTCGGCATCGAGCAGCTCGCGATAGCGCACCAACAGATGATCGTCGATGAACGGTTCGCTCATGACTCCTCCTTGGGCAGGATGCCTGGAGGATAGCACACGGCGCTCGCCAGGGCGAGTAAACCGGCGCACGCTCACGCTCGACAGGACGCCACGTGCGCACCGCTCGCCGCGGTGTTCACCGCGTCGATGGCCGCACGCAGCGAGGCCGATCGCGGGGCCGCCTGCACCAACGCGACCGCGACGTTCGACCACGCGGCCGCGAGGTCGTCGAGGGCTTCGAGGTGTGCCTCGGAAGCAAGCTGCGTCAAGCGGGCCGCGCGCGACGCCGCCGCCGATCGAGCCGCCTTGGAGCTCGCCACGATCGCAGCCTGGCCGACGGGACTGTCTTCACATGCATGTCTCGCGAGCACCAGCACTTCGCGGTCGGAGATAACGGATGAGCCCTGCGACCGCGGCGACAGCGTCAACGCCACGAGCTGAAGCACAACACCTCCGAGCAGCACGCACGCGAGGACGATGCTGGCGATGCGCACGCCCTGCCTGGGGCGGCTCGTCGACGCGGGATGCGGCGGGCGCTCCGCGACCGGCGGCTGCGGTCGGAACTCAGCGAGGACGAGCCGCTCACGAACGAGCTCGGTCCATCCGTGGCCGTCGAAGTAGCGCAACCATCCCGAGCCGTCTGGATACCAGCCCGGTCGCTGTGGCGGACGAGTCGGGCGACGACTGCGAAGCACGGCTCACCCCCTCGAGCGGACCCCCGTCGCGCCCCTCAGCACCTTAGCGTTCCGGGCGAGGTCGGTCGCACCTCGCACGATGCGCACACCACCCGCACGCAGGGCCGCTCCGAGCTCAGCACCCCAGTCGTCGACCTCGACGACGACCTGGGCATCCTCCTCGGTGATCGCAGCAGGCTCGAGCACCCCGTCGACGAGGCGAAGGCCCTGGCGTCGCACCCCGTCACGCTCGCGAACGACGAGCGTCAGAACGTCACGCCCGGTCGGAGACGATGGCACGCTTCACCTCTTCGATGGCCTCCGTGACGGCGATGCCTCGCGGACAGGCCTGCGTACAGTTGAACGAGGTTCGGCAGCGCCAAACGCCGCCTCGCTGGTTCAAGATGTCCAGCCGCTCGGCGGCCGCACGGTCGCGGGAGTCGAAGATGAAGCGGTGCGCGGCAACGATCGCGGCAGGCCCCAGGTAATCGCCCCCAGCCCAGTACACCGGGCAACTCGTCGAGCAGGCACCGCACAAGATGCACTTCGTGGTGTCGTCGAAACGTGCACGCTCCTCGGGCGATTGTCGACGCTCTCGAAAGCCAGGGTCGTCGTCGTTGACGAGCCACGGCATGACCTGGCGATACTGGGCGAAGAACGGCTCCATGTCGACGACGAGATCCTTGACGACGGGCAGACCCCGCACCGGCTCGATGCGCAGCTCGGTCCCGACATCCTTGATGAGGGTGACACAGCTCAAGCGGTTCTCGCCGTTGATCAGCATGGCGTCCGACCCGCAGACCCCGTGCGCACACGAGCGACGAAAGCTCAATGATCCGTCGAGCGTCCACTTCACGGTGTGGAGCGCCGCGAGAACGGTGTCCGTCGGCTTCTGTCGCACCGTGTAGCTCTCCCACCGCGGGCGCGAGTCGGCCTCCGGATCGAAGCGACGGATCACGAGGTGAACGTCCACCTCCTGCATGGTGGCGTCGGTCGACGCCGGTGACTGAGTCGTCGTCATCAGTACTTGCGCTCCATAGGTTCGTACTTGCCCAACACCACTGGCTTGTAGTCGAGCCGGATCGATCCGTCCGGCTCGCGGTAGGCAAGCGTGTGCTTCATCCAGTTCACGTCGTCACGAGTGGGGTAGTCGTCACGCCAGTGGGCGCCACGGCTCTCGGTGCGAGCCTCCGCACCGATCACGAGCACCTCGGCGAGGTCGAGCAGGTTCCCGAGTTCGAGCGCCTCCGTGAGATCGAAGTTGAAGACCGATCCCTTGTCGTCGATGGCGACGTCGTGGTAGCGCTCCTTCAGCTCGCGGATCACACGATGGGCCTCGGCGAGCGACTCCCCAGTGCGCACGACCGACGCATCGCGCATCATGGCAGCCTGCAGCGTCGTCCGCAACGCGCCGACACGCTCGGACCCCTTGTGGCTCCGAAGATGCTCAATGTGCTCACGAACGGGCTCCTCGGCGCCTCGGGCGATGTCGGGGTGATCGACGCCAGCGACGTACTCGACCATCGCTCGCCCACCGCGACGCCCGAAGACGTTGATGTCGAGCAGGGAATTGGTCCCCAACCGGTTGGCCCCGTGGACGGACACGCAGGCACACTCCCCGGCCGCGTAGAGCCCTGGCAGCACCGTCCCCGCCGGGTCGACGACGACCTCGGCATGCACGTTGGTCGGGATACCGCCCATGGCGTAGTGTGCCGTCGGCTGAATGGGGATCGGATCCCGCTTGGGCTCGAGGCCGAGATAGGTCCGCACGAACCCCGAGATGTCGGGGAGCTTCGCGTCGATCTGCTCCGGCGGTAGATGCGTGAGGTCGAGATAGACATAGTCCTTGTCAGGCCCGGCCCCGCGACCCTCACGGATCTCGGCGTGAATCGCTCGCGCGACCATGTCGCGCGGGGCGAGGTCCTTCACCGTCGGCGCGACGCGCTCCATGAAGCGCTCGCCGAGTCCGTTGCGCAAGATGCCACCCTCGCCACGGGCACCCTCGGTGAGCAAGATGCCGATCCCGTAGATGCCGGTTGGGTGGAACTGGTAGAACTCCATGTCCTCGAGCGGCACCCCGCGCCGCAGGAGCACTGCGGGACCATCTCCAGTGAGCGTGTGTGCGTTCGAGGAGATCTGAAAGACACGGCCGAATCCCCCGGTCGCGAACATCACCGCCTTCGCGGCGAAGACGTGGAGATCTCCCGTCGCGAGCTCGTAGGCCACGACGCCCGCAGCACGCCGATCGTTCCCTTCGCCTTCGAAGAGGACGTCGAACACCTGGAACTCGTTGAAGAATTGGACACCACGAGCGACGCACTGTTGGAACAGCGTCTGCAAGATCATGTGACCGGTGCGATCGGCCGCGTAGCACGCGCGACGTACCGGAGCCTCGCCATGGTTGCGCGTATGGCCACCAAAGCGGCGCTGGTCGATCTTGCCGTCCGGGGTGCGCGAGAACGGCAGCCCGAAGTGCTCGAGATCGATGACCGCGTCGATCGCCTCTCGGCACATGATCTCGATGGCATCTTGGTCACCGAGGTAGTCAGACCCCTTCACCGTGTCGAAGGCGTGCCACTCCCACGAGTCCTCCTCGACGTTGGCAAGCGCCGCGCACATGCCACCTTGGGCCGCCCCGGTGTGCGACCTGGTCGGATAGAGCTTCGTGATCACCGCGGTGCGCACGGTCCCGGCCGTCTCGATCGCCGCGCGCAGGCCGGCTCCGCCTGCGCCCACGATGACGACGTCGTAGCTGTGATGGTGAACGTTCACCCCCATAGTCTTACTCGCTCGCCGGCGTCGTCACGAATCGACGACGGACATTCGACCTAGGCTCGACGATGTGACCCAGGCTTCAGGCGACCACCCAACCACGCTCGGCGACCTCGCGCGCATCGGTTGGCACCCGCGCCCGGTTCGCGAAGAGATTCGCGCCAACGTCCTCGAGCGCATCCGCGCAGGCCGCCCCGTCGTCGAGGGCATGGTCGGCTACGACGACACCGTGCTCCCAGAACTGACGCGCGCCTTGGTGAGCGGGCATGACGTGATTCTCCTTGGCGAGCGCGGCCAGGGCAAGACGCGGATCCTGCGTTCCCTCGTCGCGCTGCTGGACCCCTTCGTCCCCGCCGTCGAGGGCTCGGCGCTCAACGAGGACCCGCTCGCGCCCGTCCTCGCCTCGACCAAGGCCCGACTCGCCGCCCAAGGCGATGCGACGCCCATCCGCTGGATCGCCCGCGACGAGCGCTACAGCGAGAAACTCGCGACTCCCGACACGACCATCGCTGATCTGATCGGAGAGGTCGACCCGATCAAGGTTGCGGCGGGTCGCACGCTCGAGGACCCCGAAGCACTCACGTTCGGCCTCGTTCCACGGGCGAACCGCGGCCTCTTCGCCATCAACGAACTCCCCGACCTGCCCGAACGAATCCAGGTCGGTCTGCTGAACGCGCTTGAGGAGCGTGACGTCCAGGTCCGCGGCTTCACCATTCGGCTCCCCTTGGACATCGTGTTCCTCGCGTCGGCCAACCCGGAGGACTACACCGCGCGTGGGCGCCTCATCACACCGCTGAAGGACCGCTTCGGCACGCAGCTACGAACGCACTACCCGTCGACGATCGCAGAAGAAGTCGCCATCATGCGACAAGAGGCTCAGCTGTGCGACCCAACCGTCGAGATACCGGAGGTCCTCGACGAACTCGTCGCCCACACGGCCCACCTCGCACGGCGGCACCCTGCGGTCTCTCGCTACTCAGGCGTCTCCGTTCGAGGGTCGATCGCAGCCCGAGAGGCGATCGCTGCCGCGGCACTCGTTCGGGCCGTTCGCCTCGGCGAGCACCCGCCTCGCGCACGCCTTGGCGATACCGAGGCGACCATCGCGGCCTTCGCGGGCAAGATCGAGGTCGATGCCCACGACACCTCGGAGCGCGAGATCGTGGCCACCTTGCTCGCTCAAGCGACCGCTCGAGTCTTCACCGAGCGGCTCGGCCATCTCGACCCGTCGGACGTCATCGCCGAGACCAACGATCGCCCGCTCGCCGTCGATCTCGATGGCCCCACGGCCACATGGGAGCAGATCCTCGCCGATCGACCGGCGCTGGCTGCCATGGGCGACCACGCCCCGCCGTCGGAGCGCCTGGTACTCGCCGAACTGTGTCTCGAGGGACTCGTGGCGACACGCAGACTCGGCAAGCGCGTCCTTGGCAACCGAGTGAGCTACGGGAGCTGAGCCATGTCGACCGTGCGCTATGGAGGCGTCGATCCCGAGCCCCTCGGCCCGGAGGCCGACGACGTCCTCGCCGCCCTCAGCGACGACCTGGCCTACCACGGCAACCTTGCGAGCGCACTCGCCGACCTGCTGCAGCGAGGCTTGGACGACATGCCTGGGCTTGCCGAGCTCCTCACACGGCTACGCGAACGTCGCGACCAGCTGCTCGCGCGCTACGACCCCAACGCGACGCTCAGTCGCGTGCGCGAGGAACTCGACGCCATCGTGTCGAAGGAGCGAGCCAGCCGCGAAGCTGCACACGAGCGCACCCAAGCGCCCGAGCACCTCCTCGCACAGATGGAGCTCGATGCGCTCCCCTACGACATCGCCGAACGCCTCACGGCGCTCGAGCACTACGACTTCTTCGACGAGGCAGCCCACGAGCGCTTCGACGACCTGCTCGCGAGCCTTCGCTCCTCGCTGCTGGCGCAGTCGTTCGAGCAGCTGGCGTCGGCGATCGAGGCGGGCGACGCCGATGCGTACGCGGCGATGCTCAGCGACCTCGCGTCGCTGATCGAGCGCTTTGCGCGTGGCGAGGACATCAGCGACGACCTTGAGGCGTTCCAGGAACGCTACCCAGGGATCATCGCCCCGGGGGAATCGTTCGAAGACTTCCTCGCCCGCCTCGCGGCGAGTCGCATGGACCTCGAACGCCTCCTGGCATCCGTGGACGACGACACGCGACGTGCCCTCGAGCGCCTCCAGGACGCACTCGCTGGATCCCCCGCGATCGCCGAAGCCATGCGGCGCCTCGGGGAGGCACTCGGCACCATCGCGGGGTTCGACGCCGACGCGATGGGGTTCAGGGGCTCCGAACCGCTCGGTCTCGGCGAGCTCGGCCCGGTGATGCGCGAACTCGGGCGCCTCGACACGCTCGAAGCCGCACTCCGTCAAGCCACGACCCCCGATCGCCTCGGTGCGATCGAGCTCGACGAGGTGCGCGACCTCCTCGGCGCGGACGCCCAGGCAGCGCTGGAGCGCCTCTCGCGCACGACCGAAGCGCTCGAGGCAGCCGGCCTCATGAATCGCACCGGGGGTCGCGTCGAGCTCTCACCGCGCGCCGTGTGGCGCCTCGGTGACCTGCTCCTTCGTGACCTCGCGCGTCAAGGCGTGCTCGGGCCCCTCGGGCAGCACGCCGTGCGACGCACTGGGGTCGGCACCGAGCCCAACGGCGAAGTGCGCGAGTGGCGCTTTGGCGATCCGTTCCGCCTCGCCCTCGCTGACACCCTTCGAGGTTCGCTCGCTCGGAACGGGCCGGGGATACCGCTCCGGCTCGATCCCGACGACTTCATGATCGAACAGGTCGACGACCAGGCGCGCCAAGGCACCGTCCTTGCGCTGGACCTGTCGCTCTCGATGCCGCTCAACGACACCTTCTTGCCGGCCAAGCGCGTCGCCCTCGCGCTCGCCTCCCTGGTGCGGGCACGGTTCCCTGCCGACGACTTCTCGGTGGTGGTCTTCTCGGAGACCGCGCGAGAGGTCCCGATCACCGCGCTGCCTGAGGCGCAGTGGGACTACGTCTACGGGACCAACATTCAGCACGCCCTGGCCCTGGCCCGCCAGCGCCTGCGCCGAGTTCGCGGACGCCGCCAAGTTCTCCTCGTCACCGACGGCGAACCCACCGCCCACGCCGACGACGAGGGCTCGGTGCACTTTGCCTATCCCCCGACCCCAGAGACCCTCCGTCGCACCCTCGCCGAGGTAGTCCGTGCCACCCGCGAGCGCATCGAGATCAGCGTCTTCGTCCTCGCTCGCGATCGCGGGCTACGACGCTTCGTCGAGCAGGTGGTCGCCATCAACCACGGCAAGGCCTACTACCCCGGCGACGGAGAGCTCGGCACCGTGCTCCTCGACGAGTTCCTGACCAACCGACTCGGAGCTGCACACACCGCTCGCCGAACCGACAGCTAGGCTCGGGGCCATGGGGGAGACCGAGGCTGCCACGACCGGGGTGAGCATCACCGAACTCGAGGAGTTCGTCCCGATGATGTGCAAGGCGCTCAACGACCCCAAGCGCATCCTGATCTTGTTGATCTTGGGCGAGGCTCCGCATACGGTGAGCGAGCTCGTGAGTCTGATCGGCGCGCCCCAAGCCAACGTGTCCCAGCACCTTGCCGTCCTTCGTGACCGTGGCATCATCGAGGCCCAGCGCGAGGGGTCGAACGTGTGGTACCGGTTGCGCTACCCGGAGATCCTCGACGCACTCTCCGTGCTGCGAGAGATCTTCCGAGCCGAGCTTCGTCGCAAAGGCGCGATCATTCCTCAGCCAGATGGCTGGCCCGACCACTGGGCCGCGTCGTAGCGCAGCCGACGCCGGTTACCACCACCCCAGGGTCGTCGGCACCATGAGCAAGCCGAAACCGATCACGAGCAGTGAGGTCGCCGTCACGACCGCTCGATACGCCCCGCGCATGCGGTAGGCCTCCGGGAGCGCCTTGGCCTCCAGCGCGAGGAGGAAACCGAGGACGATGGGCAGCAGCAGCGCGTTCATGACCTCGACGTCGATCACCAGCGAGACGAGATCGAAGCTGAGGAGCACGATGGCCGCACCCAGCACGTGGGCCAAGGTGTAGGTCACGTAGAAGCGCGCCGACGCCCGAGACGGTCGATCGTTGAGACTGTGGCGCCAACCGAAGACCTCGGAGACGCCCCACGCCCCGGCGAGGGACGCAACGAGCGCGGCGACCAGACCCGCGCCGAGCATGGTGAGCCCGAGGAGGACCTTGGCCGCCACCGGACCGAGGAACGGAGCCAAGGCTCGGCTCAACTGGCCCACCGTGTTGAGCGCGACCCCAGGATGATGGGTGCCGATCGTTGCCGCGAACGCGATCACGACCACGAGCATGATCGCCTGCGTCAGCACGGCTCCCACCACGGTGTCACGCCGCTCCGCACGCAAGTTGGCGCCGCCAAGGCCTTTGTCGATGACCGCGCCCTGCTGGTAGAAGATCATCCACGGCATGATCACGGCCCCCACGTTCGCAGCGAGCAGGATCACGAAGCCATGGTCGGCGAGTGGCAGGCTGAGAGCGCCGCGCGCGAGCGCACCGACATCGGGGTGCGCAAGGATCATCGCCGGCACGAACGCGAGCTCGACGAGACCGAGCAGGATGCCGACGCGCTCGGCTCGCCGGTAGCTGCCCGTGAGGGCGACGGCGACGAGGAACCCGGTTGCGAGCGGCACCGTGACGTCCGGCGAGACGCCGAAGAGCTCACCGACTCCTGCCACGCCGGCGAACTCGGTCAGCAACGCCCCGACCGCCGTGGCGAACAAGGTGAGTGCCGAGACGCCGGCCCACCACGGGCCGAAGCGCTCGCGAATGAGCGCGCCGTGGCCCTTGCCCGTCACGATCCCGAGGCGAACCGTGATCTCTTGCACCATGTAGAGGATGGGGATCAGCACCACCTGCGGGAGCACCATGCGGTAGCCGAACTGCGCACCCGACTGCGCTGCGGTCACGAGACTGCCGACGTCGGTGTCGGCCAACATCACGACGAGCCCGGGCCCCCACACCGCGAGCAGCCCCATCAACAGCCATCGGCGTCGGACGAACCCCCCCGCGACCTCGGGTGTCACCGCGAGTTCGCCGGGAAGCTCCTCTGGGGTGAGGCTGTCCACACCGTCAAGCCTACGGACCGCGCGACCGTCTGCGACCCGAGCCACGGGGTCCTCAGGTCGCAGACCTCATTCAGTGCTGCTCTGGCGGAGCGAGCTCGACCACGGCACGGGGCTCGTCGGCCTCGTGGCGCTCGAGCGCGAGCACGCCGCCGGCCGCCCTGAGGTCATCCTCGGCAGCGGCGAGTGCCTCCAGCCACGCCCGGGGCGCCCACACGACGAGGCGTTCGACCGGCGTACGCAGCGAGCGCTGCTCCGACGTCTTCGCCCGCCGCACCTGGGCGAGCGACCACGACACCGCCGCCCGAACGGCCGGGTCGACGACGCCATGGCCTTCACCGACGAGCTCGACGTAGCGGCGCATGGCCTCGCCCGGCTGCGGCCAGGCACTTCGGTGCACCGATCCCTCGCGGAACCAGGACCACACCTCTTCGGTGACGAAGGGGAGGTACGGTGCGAACGCCCGGATGAACAGCTCGACGCCGATCTCGAGCGCAGCCAGCGCGGAGGCGTGCTCCGGCGAGTCGTCGCCGTAGGCGCGCACCTTCACGAGTTCCAGGTAATCATCGCAGAAGGCCCAGAAGTGCTCCTCGATGGCCGCGAGCGCGCTCGTGTAGTCGTGCGCCTCGAGCAACTCGGTGGCCCGTGCGATCGTGGCGTCGAGGGCCTCGAGTTCCGCTGCGTCGATCGGCACCCACGCGGGCTTGTGGCTGGAGCGGCTCGCCACACGGCTGAGCGCGAAGCGACTGGCGTTGGCGACCTTGATGGCGAGACGACGACCGACGCGCATCTGCGCCTCGTCGGCCGCGGTATCGGTCCCGGGCCGACCGTTCGCCGCCCAGTGGCGCACGGCGTCCGCGCCGAAGCGCTCGACGAGCGGCATGGGTGTGACGACGTTGCCCTTGGACTTCGACATCTTCTTGCGATCGGGGTCGAGCACCCAGCCCGAGATCAACGCCCGCCGCCACGGGAGCCGACCGAAGGCCAGCTCCGCTCGCACGACCGTGTAGAACAGCCACGTTCGGATGATCTCTTGGCCCTGGGGCCGCAGTTCCATCGGGAAGACCTTGGCAAAGAGGTCTGGACGCTCACCCCAGCCCCCCGCGAGCTGTGGGGTCAACGACGACGTGGCCCAGGTGTCGAGCACGTCGGGGTCGCCGACGAAGCCACCCGGTACACCTCGCTGCTCGTCGGCGTAGCCGCGGGGAGCCTCGCTCTGCGGATCGACCGGCAGGTCCTCCTTCGCAGGCCGCAGGGGATGGTCGTAGTCCACCGAGCCGTCCTCGCGCACCGGATACCACAGAGGAATCGGGATGCCGAAGAAGCGCTGCCTCGAGACGTTCCAATCCTGGTTGAGTCCGCGGATCCAGTCCTCGAGGCGAACCTGCATGTGTGGTGGCAACCAGTCGAGCTCGGCCGCGCGCTCGAGCAGACGATCGCGCAGCGGGAGGACGCGGATGAACCATTGACGGGTTGCAAGGACCTCGAGCGGATGCTCCCCCTTCTCGTAGTACTTCACGGCGTGACGGACCTGCTCGATCCCACGAAGCACCCCCGCGGCCGCGAGCGCCTCCGCGACCTCGGCACGTGCGTCGCTCGCACGCAAGCCCGCGAGGCGTCCGTAGGCGTCAGCCGCGCCATCGGGATCGAGGGAACCGAAGGCGGCGAAGTCCACGCGTGGCACCAGTCGGCCGGCCCGGTCGATCACGACCCGGGTCGGCAGGGATGCCTCGCGCCACCACACGACGTCGGTGAGGTCCCCGAACGTACAGACCATGGCCGCACCGGTCCCGCGCTCCGGCTCGGCGAGCGGGTGCGCGATCACCGGTACTGGCACGCGAAACAGCGGGGTGATGGCGCGGCGCCCGACCACCTCGCGGTAACGATCGTCTTCGGGATGCACGACGATCGCGACGCAGGCGGGGATCAGCTCGGGCCGTGAACTCATGATCTCGAGTTCGCCACCACCCTCAAGGTCGAAGACGATGCGGTGGTAGCGACCCTCGACGGTGCGATCCTCCAGCTCGGCTTGGGAGACCGTGGTCTGGAAATCGACGTCCCACAGCGTCGGGGCCTCGGCGAGGTAGGCCTGGTCCCGCTCGAGGAGATCGAGGAAGTCCGCCTGTGACACGCGACGGGCACGCTCACCGACCGTGGTGTAGACGAGCGACCAGTCCACCGACAACCCGATCGCACGCCACAGCTGCTCGAACGCCTGCTCGTCCTTCGCCGTGAGCTCGGTGCACAACTCGATGAAGCGTCGCCTCGACACCGGGACCTGCCGTGCCCCTTCCCGAGGCAGCTCTTCGTCGGTCCCGCGATAGGGCAACGACGGGTCGCACCGCACGCCATAGTAGTTCTGCACTCGCCGCTCGGTCGGGACGCCGTTGTCGTCCCATCCGATCGGGTAGAACACCTCCTTGCCCTGCATCCGCTGGTAGCGGGCGATGATGTCGGCATGGGTGTAGGAGAACACATGACCGATGTGCAGCGTCCCGGAGACGGTCGGAGGCGGTGTGTCGATGGCGTAGACCTGCGCGGCGGGAGCTGTGTCGTCGAAGCGATATAGCCCGTGCTCCTCCCAGAACGCGCCCCACTTGCGCTCGAGCCCCTCGAGCTCGACCTTGTCCGGGATCCGCACCACGCCTCCTCATCTGGACTTCGCCCCGGCCTCACCCCCTCGTCCGCACGGGTCACCCGATCAGCCATGGGTGCCTCGTGGACGCAGGTCCCGGGTCGCAACCGACGGTATCGCCTCCGAAGGGGCGAGGGGACCCCGCCTAGACTTCGGTGGATGCTCAGGCTCTACGACACTGCCCGCCGCGAGCTCATTCAGCTTACCCCTGGGACCCCTGAGCAGGTCACCGTCTACGTCTGCGGCCCCACCGTCTACGACGACCCGCACCTCGGCCACGGACGGCTCGCCGTCGTGTTCGACACCCTCCGGCGGACCCTCGAGCGGCTCGTGGCTCCGGTACGCTTCGTCTCGAACATCACCGACATCGACGACAAGATCGTCGATCGTGCAGCTCGTGAAGGGGTGACCCCGCCAGCGATCGCCGAGCGCTACGAGTCCCGCTGGTGGGACGCGATCGATGCGCTCGGCGTCCGTCGACCGACGGTCGCACCGCACGCGAGCGAATGGCTCGATGCCATGGTCGCCCTCATCGAGCGCCTCGTCGACCGCGGCCACGCCTACATGACGAAGAACGGCGTCTATCTGAGCGTCGATCACGTCCCCGACTATGGCCTCCTGAAGCACCAAGCCCTCGAGGAGCTACGCGCTGGGGCGCGCGTCGAGGTCGACGACGCGAAGCGCTCCCCGCTGGACTTCGCGCTCTGGAAGACCGTGGAGAGCGACGCCTACGGCTTCGCGACCAGCCTCGGCTACGGCCGCCCCGGCTGGCACACCGAGTGCGTCGCGATGTCGACCGAACTCCTCGGATCGACGTTCGACCTCCACGGCGGTGGCATGGACCTTGTATTCCCGCACCACGAGAACGAGCGCGCCCAGGCCTCCCTCCTCGACATGGGGTTCGCACAGCACTGGGTCCACAACGCCTTCGTGGAGCTCGAAGGCGAGAAGATGTCGAAGTCGCTGGGCAACACCTTCGGCCTCCACGATGCGATCGCGAGCGCCGGCGGACGGGTGGTCCGACTGGCGTATCTTCGCGCCCACTACCGCAGCCCAGTAGAGCTGACCACCACCACACTTGAGCAAGCGGCCGCGCAGCTCGCCCGCCTCGACAGCCAAGCCGGCGCAGGCGACGCCCGTGCGGCCGAACCAGCGGATCTCGAGGAGTTCGACGCTGCCCTCGCCGACGACCTCGACACGCCCGCCGCACTCGCCGTCATGGCCGAAGCCGCCCGTGCTGCGCGCTCGGCGGCGCTCGCGGGCGAGAGCGCTCTCGCTAACCGCCGACGCGCAGCGCTCGCTGCGATGCTGGAGACGCTCGGGCTCCCCGTGCCCCCGCGTGCCTCGATTCCATCGGAGGTCACTGCGCTGGTCGCCGAACGCGACCACGCCAAGCGCGATCGCGACTTCGCGCGCGCCGATGCGCTCCGCGCCGAGATCGCCGCCCTCGGTTACCAGGTACGTGACACCCCTAACGGGCCCGAGATCCTGCCGGCTTGATGCCTTGCGCGGCCTCGAAGCCAGCGCTATGGTTACCACTCGGTAACGTTCGCGCTTCGCGCGAAAGGAGGTCCCCGTGGAACCCTTTTCCCTCGCACTCACCGACGAACAGCAACAGCTGCGCGAGTGGGCTCACACCTTTGCCGCTGAGACCATTCGTCCCGCCGCTCACGAATGGGATGAACGTGAAGAGACGCCACGGCCCATCATCGAGGAAGCGGCCCGCATCGGCCTGTACTCCTACGACTTCATGCTGAACGCGTTCGCCGACAAGACCGGTCTCACGATGCCGCTCGTGCTCGAGGAGCTCTGCTGGGGCGACGCGGGTATCACGCTCGCGATCTTCGGCTCGACGCTCGCCGTCTCGGGCATCGTGGCCAACGGCACCCCCGAGCAGATCGCCGAGTGGGTGCCGCAGTGCTTCGGGACTGCCGACCACCCCAACCTCGCCGCGTTCTGCGTGAGCGAGCCCGACGCAGGCAGCGACGTCTCCTCGCTGCGCACTCGCGCGGTCTACGACCCGGCCACCGATACGTGGACCCTGAACGGCACGAAGACCTGGATCACCAACGGCGGGATCGCCGACATCCATGTCGTCGTGGCGAGCGTCGAGCCGGAACTGGGCGCCCGTGGCCAGGCCAGCTTCGTCATCGCTCCCAACACCCCTGGCCTGCGCATGGGGCAGAAGTTCAAGAAGATGGGTATCCGCGCCTCGCACACGGCCGAGGTCATCCTCGAGGACGTGCGACTGCCCGGGTCGGCGCTGCTCGGCGGCAAGGAACGGCTCGACGAGCGGCTGGCCCGTGCCCGAGAGGGCAAGCGCGCCCAATCCCAAGCCGCGATGGCGACCTTCGAGGCCTCCCGCCCGCTCGTCGGCGCACAAGCGGTCGGTATCGCTCGTGCCGCTTACGAATGGGCTCTCGACTACGCCAAGGAACGCGTCCAGTTCGGCCGACCGATCATCGAGAACCAGGGCATCGCCTTCAAGCTGGCCGACATGGCGCTCGCCGTCGACACCGCGCGTCTTCTCGTGCACCGCGCAGCCTGGATGGCGGCCCAGGGACAGCGGTTCGAGCACGCCGAGGGCTCCATGGCCAAACTCCACGCCGGCGAGGTCGCCGTTCGCGTCACCGAGGAGGCCATCCAAATCCTTGGGGGCTACGGGTACGTACGAGAGAACCCGGTCGAGCGCTGGCATCGCGACGCCAAGATCTACACCATCTTCGAGGGAACAAGCGAGATCCAGCGCCTGATCATCGCTCGAGCGATCTCGGGAATGCGCCTGCGCTAGGCGCGCGTTCTCCACGCGTAGCGGCGTCCACCCGGAGCCCTTAGGGTGGTTGCATGCGCCAAGCTTTCGGCGCATGGAGGTGATCGATGAGTACGGAGCCGGCCACGACCACGACACCGAGCCTCGTCGATGCGGAGCCGCCACCGCCGTATGCACTGGAGGTGCGAGGCCTCGCCAAGCGCTTCGGTGAGGTCGAAGCGGTTCGAGGCGTGAGCTTCCGCGTGGGTGCAGGCGAGATCTTCGGCTTCCTCGGCCCCAATGGCGCCGGCAAGTCCACGACCATCTCGATGCTCTGCACGCTCCTGACCCCGACGGCGGGCAGTGCGACGGTCGGTGGCCATGACGTCGCGCGCGAGCGCGCACGAGTACGGCGCAATATCGGCCTCGTCTTCCAAGACAGCACACTCGACGACTACCTCACCGCAGAGGAGAACTTGCGGTTTCACGCCGAGCTCTACGGCGTGGACCGCGAGCGGGTGGCCGAGCGCATCGACTTCGTCCTGGACATGGTGGGGCTCGGCGATCGCTGACGCAGCAGCGTCAAGACGTTCTCCGGCGGCATGAAGCGCAGGCTCGAGATCGCACGCGGTCTGCTCCACGCTCCACGGGTGCTCTTCCTCGACGAACCCACGGTCGGCCTCGACCCGCAGACGCGCGCAGGCATCTGGTCCTACATCCGAGAGCTCCAGCAGCGCGAGCAGATCACCATTTTCATGACGACGCACTACATGGACGAGGCCGAGTTCTGCGATCGCATCGCCATCATGGACCACGGGGAGATCGTGGCCGGTGGCACACCCGAGGCCCTGAAGGCGAGCGTGGGCACCGACCGCATCGAGTTGCGCACCGCCGACGACGAGCGCGCGATCGAAGCCATCGGCGAGCACTTCGGCATCGAGGCCCGCCACAGCGACGACGGAATCCTCCTCCAGGTCGCCAACGGGGAGGAGTTCGTTCCGAGACTCTTCGCCGAACTGCAGGTTGCCATCACGTCGGTCCGGGTTGCACGACCTACCCTGGACGACGTCTTCATGACCTACACGGGTCGCACGATCCGCGACGCCGAACGCTCGAGTCTCGAGGGCCTCCGTGCCAATCCCTTCATGCGAGCGAGGATGCGATCATGACCACCGAAGCAGCCGTGTTCGACAACGCCTATCGGGAGGGCTACGCCCAGGCAGAAGGTCGTGTGTCGGACGACCTTTGGCCTTCCCCCCTCCAGGTTGACACCTGCTATAGGAGGAAGGGATGAGCCAGACACCGAACCCACCACCGGGCGACGGCCCCGCTGGACGACGACGCGGCCGCTACCCGAGCCAGTTCCGCAAGGACGCGGCAGCGTTGGTTCTCGACCAGCGCCGCACCATCGCTGACGTCGCCCGTGAGCTTGGCATCAACGAGCAGACCCTTGGTAACTGGGTCCGTCAGGAACGCATCGACCGAGGTGAGCGAGAGGGCCTGACGAGCGCCGAGCGCGAGGAGCTGACACGGCTGCGCCGCCAGGTCAAGCAGCTCACCGTGGAACGCGAGCTGCTCAAGCGAGCGATGGCCTTCTGGGTGAAGGAGGGGGGACAGTGAGCCGCTACCACTGGATCTCCCGCCAGGAGGCCAAGGGCTTCTCTGTAGCGGCAGCAGCACGAGTCATCGGGGTCTCTCGCCAGGCCTACTACGCCTGGCGACACCGTCGGGACCGAGGCGAGGATCCCGAGCACCTGGTGCTCGCGAGCGAGCTTCGCGCCATCTGGCACGAGAGCGACGGCACCTACGGCAGCCCCCGCATCACCCACGAGCTGCGACGGCGCGGGTTCTGCGTGAACCACAAGCGGGTGGAACGCCTGATGCGCGAGCTCGAGATGGCAGCGGGCCCACGCCGGCGCTTCGTAGTCACGACGAGGCGGGGAGAGGACGCAGCGCTCCCGGACCTCGTCCGTCAGGACTTCGCTCCTGGTGAGCCGAAGCGCAGGTATGTGAGCGACATCACCTACGTCCGCACCGATGAGGGGTTCTGCTATCTCGCCACGGTGGCAGATCTTGGCTCGAGGCGCATCGTGGGCTGGTCACTTGGGCGTCACATGCCCGATGACCTGGTGGTCGAGGCGATCCGCGAAGCACTCGGGACTCGGGGCAGCCTGGCTGGGGCGATCTTTCACAGCGATCGCGGCAGCCAGTACCTCTCCCGGAAGGTACGGAGCCTGCTCGCGACCCTTGGCATTCGCCAGTCGGTGGGGAGGGTCGCGACCTGCTACGACAACGCCGTGGCCGAGTCCTTCTTCGGGAGCTTGAAGCGCGAGCTGGTGGCTCGCTACCGCTTCGCGAACCTCTCAGGGGCTCGCTCTGCCATCGCTAGCTGGATTCACCGTTACAACACGGTCCGCCTGCACTCAAGCCTCGGGTACCTACCGCCCGTCGAGTACGAGCTCTCCTGGGCCTGCCGGGAGGTGGCCGTGGCCTAAATTCAGACTGTCAAGCAAATGGGGGGAAGCCCACTTCGAGCGGTGCGCATCGTGTGGAAGCGTGAACTGATTCGCTTCGCGCGCAATCGCTTGCGCATCATCACCTCACTCGTGCAGCCGGTGCTCTTCCTCTTCGTGCTCGGAACCGGACTCTCCGGCATCGTCGTCAGCTCCGCGCACTTCAACTTCCGTACGTTCATGTTCCCCGGCGTCATCGCGATGACGATCCTGTTCACCTCCATCTTCTCGGCGATCTCGATCGTCTGGGACCGCGAGTTTGGCTTCCTGCGTGAGATGCTGGTCGCACCGGTCAGTCGATGGTCGCTCGTGCTGGGCAAGGCACTCGGCGGGGCCACCGTTGCGACGATCCAGGGCGCGATCATGTTGGTGCTCGCTGGCGCGGTCGGGGTGCCCTATCGTCCACTCCTCCTCCTGACGATGCTTGGTGAGATGGGCCTGACGGCGTTCGCGCTGACGTCCTTCGGCGTCCTCGTCGCCAGCCGGATCGCTCAGGTGGAGAGCTTCCAGATGGTGACGCAGTTCATCGTGCTGCCCATGTTCTTCCTGTCGGGGGCGGTGTTCCCCACGGGCGACTTGCCGACGTGGCTGAAGGTGCTCACGCGGTTCGATCCGCTGTCGTACGCGGTCGATCCGCTTCGCCGTGCGGTCTTCGAGTACGTGTCGGTACCGGCACCCCTCGCTCGCATCCTCGGGGCTGGGATCACCTGGGGTAGCTATCGCCTCCCGACCCTGCTCGAGGTGGGTCTCGTCGCACTCGCTGCGGTGAGTCTGCTCGGCGTAGCCATCTGGCAGTTCTCACGCACCGACTAGGAGCCCGCTCCCGAGGGGACGCCGAAGCCAGCGAGCTCGAGGATCTGCGCGGACGCTCGCTGGATGCGTACACACGAGGCCTTGATGCCACGCACAGCCGCCGCGCCTCCTCCAGCCCAGCTCGCGACGTACCCGAACGAAAAGTTCGAGGCGTCGATCCCGAGCGCACGACACACGATGTAGGCCACCGACTCGGCTTCGAGCTCCGCCTGCGGACGCGACTCGAGTCGCTCGTGCATGAGCGCGTGCGCGAGCTCGTGGGCCAGCGTCTTGACGCGCTGGCGCGGCGAGACCTCGCTGGAGAGGCGGATGCGTCGCTGCTCGTGCGAACAGTCGCCGTTGGTCGCCCCCTCGAAGCGGTGATCCTCGACGGCAAAGCCGAGTGCGTGAGCGACGCCGCCGAGCTTGGCGAGGACCCCAGCCGGATCCTCTCCGACGAGGCGGGTCGCTACCTCGGGAAGCGCAGCGCCTTCGGTCTGCGCCACGTCGAAGACGCAGACCCACCGAAAGCCAGCCAGCACCTCCTCGTCGAGATCGTCCGAGGTCGTCCGTCGCACTCGCATCGGGGCGACGATCCAGATTCCGTGCTCACCACGACGAACGCTCCGGCCAAGGCGCTGCCACTGACGAAAGCCAGCGACCAGCGTCGCCGATGGCCGCTGACGGTCGATGAGCAGGACGTTCTGTGGACTGTAGCGATGGAAGCGGCGCTGCACGTCGAGGTAGCGCCGCCAGGGCTCCGACTGCGTGAGCGCGAGAACGCCATCGGTGAGCTCCTCGAGCAGACGGGATCGATCGAGCGCAGCAGGCATGGGTGGCTCCTCGTATGGTTGGACATCCCCGGACCCAACGCTCCGAGCGATGTCGCGAGGCTCCACGCGCCGAGAGCAAGTCGCCATCTGGCATCGGACGGCGGGCGCCGCGGAGCCCGTCCGCCGAGGCGAGATCTAGCGCGACCCTCCGACACCCTTCAGGAGTGATAGGCTGCGTGCCGATCCAAGGACCAAGAACACGCGACGGGTCACGAGGAGGTTGGCGCCACGGACGCGCATCGGCAGCGATCAGGTGGTCTCCACGCTCCTTGGGGAGCAAGACAGCGCGAGGCCGCCCGCACGAGCGCAGTGACGCGCTGGCGCGCCTGTCGCCCCCGACCAGGCCACCTCGTCGCAACACTTGCGCTCGTCGGCCTGATCGGCCTCTCCTACGTCGACAGCCCACCTCCACGTCTCGTCGACTCGGTGTCGTCGATGCGCGCCCAAGCCGCGGCCATCGCTCAGAAGCTCAATGCACTCGAGAGCGAGTACAACCAAGCCACGTCCCAGATGACGGCTGCGCAAGCGGGCCTTGCAGCCACGGTGCGCGAGGAGAGCACGGTCCGCCAGGCCATTGCCCACCAACTCACGCGGCTGCACCAGCTGCATGCGGAGGTCGTCGACGAGGCGATCACGATCTTCTCACGCGGAGGCACTGGCTCGACCGTCGTGTCGGTCCTCTCGGCGAACCCGAATCAGTCAGCACTCGTCCAGACGGATGTCAACGTCGCTTCGTCCATCCAGGAGCAGGCACTCAGCGCCTACGTCGCTGCCAAGCAGCAACTCCAGCAAGAGCAGGCAACGCTCGCTGCCCAGCAACAACGGCAACGCACGCTGGTGGCCCAGCTCGCCTCCCAGCAGACCACCGCCAAGAACGCTGAGCAAGCAGCAGCCAACGAGCTCGCGGGCGTGAACTCCCAGATTCAAACGCTCGTCGCCCAGCAAGAAGCCCAACAGGCTGCGGCCCAGCAAGCAGCAGCTGCGCAGGCGGCACAGCAAGCTGCAGCCGCGCGCGCCGCCGCCGAGCAAGCAGCCGCCCAACAGGCGGCACAGCAAGCAGCAGCTGAGCAGGCGGCCCAGCAAGCAGCAGCTGAGCAGGCGGCACAGCAAGCAGCCGCCCAACAGGCGGCACAGCAGGCGGCACAGCAGGCGGCCGCGCCTCCAGCCACAGGGGGGCTTGGTGGCAACCTGCCCGCCGGTGAGTATGGGCTTCCGGCCGGCTATACGATCCCTTCGGGCACCACCCCCCAAGAGCAGGTGGTGCTGAACTACGCCCTCTCGAAGCTGGGAGACGCCTACGTCTGGGGCGGTGCCGGACCCAATGTGTTCGACTGCTCCGGGCTCACGATGGAGGCCTGGGCCCAGGCCGGAGTGGCACTCGACCACTACACCGTGTCGCAGATGAACGAAGGTGTACAAGTCCCCCCGAGCGAGATCGCCCCTGGTGACCTGGTGCTCGTCCCTGGTAGCGACGGAACCCTGGCCGACCCTGGACACGTCGGCATCTACCTCGGCGACGGGCTCGTCGAGTCAGCCGTCGACCCCGCCGTGGGCGTCATCGTGCAGACCTACGGCCAATTCACCTCGCAGGGACTGTCGGCAATCGTGAATCCGGCCGGCTAGCACGGACGAGACCGAATCACCGAACCGGTACGAGCCCCGCACGAAGGATCATCGGAGTTCGAACCAACCCGACCATGACGGCACGCCCGGAGCAGCGTCGCTTCGAGTTGGGCCTCCTACGGCACGATTATCTAGTCGATGGGGGCCGTCGCAGCACGCTGGCCGCTCGATCCCGAACGTTGTCGTCCCCACAGGCTCGCAGCGACGACGCCGGCCGCGGTTGCGACCCCGAAGACGAGCACCGCCCACGCGGACCCCAGCCAGCTCGCAAGCTCGCCGAGCACGAAGGCGCCCACCGGTGTCGTACCGCCCATGAGCAGCACATAGATCGCCATGACTCGCCCACGCAGCGTCGGCGGAGCGAGCATCTGCAGCCTCGTGTTGGCGCTCACCGAAGCGAGCACGCCAAAGAAGCCACCCGCGACGAGCAGCAACCCTGCAACCAGCATCGAGCGCGCGAGGCCGAGACCGATCAGCGAGAGTCCGAGAGCAGTCCCCGCAACGACGAGCCGCCGCTGCGTCGCCTGTCCCAACGCTGATGCCAGCAACGACGCGACGAGGGCTCCCGCGCCGAGCGCTCCCATGAGCAACCCGAGCCCGTTCGCATGCTCGTGCAGTGCAAAGCGAGCAACCAGGGGTACGGCGACCTGCCAGTTGAACCCGAACAAGCCGACGAAGCCGAAGACGAGGACCACGCTGCGAACCGGCGCCGCCCCAATCACGAACCGAAGTCCCGAACCGAGCTCGCTCAGCATGCTGCCGGCGGGTCGCTCGCGCCGAACGGCCCGAGCGCTGTGGGAGGCGATGAGGATCAAGACGGCCACGACCGGCAGAAAACTGACGGCGTTCACCCACAGCGCCGCGGCGACTCCCAGTGCGGCGATGAGCGCGCCGCCAACCGCACCTCCGATCATGCGTGCTGCGTTGAACTGCACGCTGTTCAACGCGATGGCCGGAGCAAGCAGCTCACGCGGTACGAGCTCCGGCAGGAATGCCTGCTGGGTCGGGTTGTTGATCGCGTTCGTCGCCCCGATGGCGAGCGCAAGGATGTCGACGACCCAAATCGGGGCCTCATGGCTCGCGACAAGGAAGCCGAGCATCGCTGCCCAGAAGGCCAAGAGCAGCTGCGTGACGAGCAAGAGGCCACGTCGTGACACACGGTCGGCGATCGCCCCGCCAAAGAGGCTCAGCACGAGCACCGGCAGGAATTGCAGGGTCGTGACGATACCGACGGCCGAGGCCGATCCGGTGCGCTCGAGGACGTACCACGGAATGGCCACCGCCTGAGCCCAGGATCCGATGCCCGAGAGCAGCTGGGCCACCCACCATGCACTGAAGCGCCTCACACGAAGCGCAGCACGCGCGTCGGCGAAACCGCGGCGCTCACCACGACCGCCCGCCATCTGCGCACGTGTCACCACTGCCAGCGTAGGCGCTCAGCGCCGATGCGCCCCAGGTGATAGCGTCAGCGTGTCGCTCTTCGAGGAGGCCACCATGCCCTTGTTCCGCCCCGACCCGTCAAACGCGCAACCGGGAACAGCACCTGCCGCCTCGGGTGCCTACGAACCACGCGCCGCTGAGGAGCGTCTCGCCCACACCCTCGGACGCGATCCACACGGCGTCTTCACGTCCGATTTGTCGG